>JANOTZ010000105.1:0-8694 GCA_031416735.1 Frankiales bacterium | reverse complement strand
CGCGACGAACTCGAGGGCGTGGTCGCTGTTGGGCTGGGCCCGGCAGACGTCCTCGACATCGACCAGGGCCTGTGCGCGGGCCGCGAACAGCTGGGCGTCCTGTTCCTCGAGCTCAGCCAGGCGGTCGAGAGCGCCCGCCTTACGCACCGAGGTGAAGAGGTCCATGACCCAAACCTATATTCCAACACCGACAAGATGGAGACTCAGCCGACATCTGTGGAAAGCGCTGAGAACATGCGTCTGAGCAGCGCTCGGTCATGGCGGCGGAGCGCTGGGCCGGGCGGCGGGCGCGCTCTGCCCAGGGGGCGGGCGGGCGGGCTCACTCCGGGCGGCGGGAGCGCTCAGCCCAGCGGGCGGGCTACTCGCCGCGGACGTCCAGACCAAGCGCGGACGCCAGCACGATGGCCTGCTCGAAGGTGATGACCGCGCCCTGCAGCCGCACGCTGCCGGGGTCGAGGGAGGACAGGTCCGAGCCGCGCAGGTCGCACCCCGAGAGGTCCGCCTTCTGCAGCGCCGCACCGCTCAGGTCGAGTCCGCGCAGGGTCCCGTTGACCGCCCTCGCTCCCGAAAGGTCGGCCTCGCGCATCCGCACGTCGGAGAAGCTCGCGCTGCCGAGGTTGGCCCCCGCAAGTCCGACGAAGGACCAGTCCCCTCCCTCGACCTTGAGCAGGTCCAGGCTGCAGCCCTCGAACCGGGACCCGACCAGTTTGCAGCCGGAGAAGGTGGAGTCGAAGAACGCGCAGCGGATGAACGTGCAGTTGAGGAACGCCGTCGAGCGATGCTCCGACACGTTGAACCGGACCCCGCGGAACGTGCACTCCTGGAAGACCGCGCCCTCGGTGACGACCTCCGACAGGTCGACCTCGGCGAAGGAGACCCGCGTGAACGTCTCCCCCACCAGCGTCCGACCACCCCAGTCCTCACCGCGGACCTCGGAGTCCGTCAGCTCAGCCACGCACACGCACAGCAGCCAGGGCCTCGGGCAGTGTGAACGCACCGGCGTACAGCGCCTTGCCGACGATGGCGCCTTCGACACCGGGGACGGCGGCGATCGCGAGGAGGTCGGCCAGCGAGGACACCCCGCCACTCGCCACCACCGGCTTGGTCGTGGCGGCGCACACCTGCGCCAGCAGTGTCAGGTTCGGGCCGGTCAACGTGCCGTCCCGGTTGACGTCGGTGACGACGTAGCGCGCGCACCCGTCCCGGTCGAGTCGTTCCAGTACGTCGAACAGCTCGCCACCGTCCTGCGTCCAGCCGCGCGCCGACAGGGTGGTGCCGCGGACGTCCAGGCCGACCGCGATCTTGTCGCCGTACCGGGCAATGGCTGAGCGGACCCAGTCGGGGGATTCCAGCGCCGCGGTCCCGAGGTTGACCCGCGCGCAGCCGGTGGCCAGCGCGGCCTCGAGGGACGCGTCGTCGCGGATGCCGCCGGAGAGCTCCACCCGCACGTCCAGCCGGCCGACGACCTCCACCAGCAGGTCGCGGTTGGAGCCACGACCGAAGGCGGCATCGAGGTCGACGAGGTGCACCCACTCCGCACCATCGGCCTGCCACTGCAGGGCGGCGTCGAGCGGGGCGCCGTACGACGTCTCGGAGCCGGCCGCTCCCTGGACGAGGCGGACGGCCTGGCCGTCGGCGACGTCGACGGCGGGCAGGAGTTCCAGGGTCATCGGGGCGTACTCCTTCGGGTGAGGACAAGGACGAGCAGGACAGCGATCGTCAGGACTGCCACAGAGAACCGCTGCCCGATGCCGTCGAACAGATACCAGGCGAGGGCCTGTACGACGAAGAAGGCCACCAACAGCTGATAGCGGGCCCGCGCCGACAGCGCGCCATAGCGGCGTTGCCGCTTGCGGGGCGAGGGCTTCAGCCGCGCCGCGACGGCCTGTCGGCGCGCCTCGCGGGAGCGACGGCGTGCCGCCTCCTCCACCTCGGCCCGGCGCGCGAGTTCCCTTGCAGCGCGGGCCTTCTGCCGCTCCCGACTCACCGGAGGCTCACAGGACGGCTCACGGAAGGGCTCACCGGAAGGCTCACCGGAAGCATCACCTGATGGATCACAGGGAGCGGACCCAGTTCTCCAGCAGGTGCGCCCCGGCGTCGCCGCTCTTCTCCGGGTGGAACTGCGTCGCGGAGAGCACGCCCTTCTCCACGGCGGCGGCGAAGGTCTCGCCGTGCGTCGCTGTGGTGAGCAGCACGTCGGGGACGGCGCGCGCGGCATAGGAGTGCACGAAGTAGAAGCGCTGGTCCTCAACGCCCTTGAAGAGCTGCGATCCGGGCGCGGCGGAGATGGTGTTCCAGCCCATGTGCGGGACGATCGGCGCCTCCAGCCGGGTCACATCACCGGGCAGAACCCCGAGGCCAGGGGTTTCCACGTCGTGTTCCAGGCCCCGCTCGAACAGGACCTGCATGCCGACGCAGATGCCGAGCACCGGCCGCTGCTTGCGCAGCCGGTCCCAGACCACGGTGCCACCCCGGACGGCGTTGATCCCTTGCATACAAGCGGAAAAGGCCCCGACGCCGGGTACGACGAGACCGTCGCACTCAGCGGCCTCGGCGAGATCGGCAGTGACCGTGACCTCGGCGCCGGCACGGGCCAGGGCTCGCTCGGCCGAACGCAGGTTGCCCGAGCCGTAGTCGAGGACGACAACCCTCACCGACCGGCCTCCCCGACGGCAGCCTCGCTCACAGGACTCCCTTGGTGGACGGGACTCCCGTCACCCGCGGGTCGAGCTCGCAGGCCGCCCGCAGGGCCCGGGCGACCGCCTTGAACTGGGTCTCGACGATGTGGTGGGCGTTGCGGCCGGACAGCACACGGACGTGCAGCGCGATCCCGGAGGTGGCGACGAAGCTCTCCCAGATGTGTTTGGTCAGCGTCGTGTCGTAGGACCCGATCAGCTCCACGATCTCCGGCTCCTCGTGCACCAGGTAGGGCCGGCCGGACAGGTCGACCGCGGCCTGCACGAGGCACTCGTCCAGCGGCACCAGAGCGTCACCGAATCGCCGTACACCGGACTTGTCGCCCAGGGCCTCCTTGAGCGCCTGCCCCAGCGCCAAGGAGGTGTCCTTGACGGTGTGGTGGGCGTCGATGTGCAGGTCGCCCTTGGTGACCACGGTGAGGTCGAAGCCACCATGCCGCCCGAGTTGGCTGACCATGTGGTCGAAGAACGGCACGCCGGTGTCCGAGGACCCCTGACCCGTGCCGTCGATGTCGAGCTCGACGCGGACGTCGCTCTCCTTGGTCGTGCGCTCCACCAGAGCCCTGCGTGCCATGCCCCCAGGCTATCGGCCGACTCTTTATCTCACATATGAGATAGAGTCTGGGGCATGAGCGACGCCTACCTGAAGCAGATCGGCGCCCTTGTGCGCGACGCCCGCAAGCACCGTAGTTGGACCCAGACCCAGCTCGCCGAGGCCCTGTCCACCAGCCAGAGTGCCATCGCCCGGATCGAGCAGGGCAAGCAGAACGTCTCCCTCGAGCTCCTCGCCCGCATCGGCACCGCCCTCGACAGCGGCTTCGTGCAGCTCGGGCACCTGGGCCCCACCCACCTGCGCGTCGTCGGTGGGCAGCAGCTCTCCGGCTCGATCGAGGTGAAGTCGAGCAAGAACGCCGCGGTGGCCCTGCTCTGCGCCTCCCTGCTCAACGACGGGTGTACGACGCTGCGGGGCGTCGCCCGGATCGAGGAGGTCAACCGGATCATCGAGGTGCTGCGCAGCATCGGCGTGCGTTGCACCTGGGTGGGCGACAGCGACCTGGAGCTCCAGCCGCCCACGGATCTGGACCTCGCCTCGCTCGACGAGGCCGCTGCTCGCCGTACCCGCTCGGTGTTGTTGTTGCTCGGGCCGCTGGTGCACCGGGCCGCGGAGTTCGGCCTGCCCTATGCCGGTGGGTGTCAGCTCGGCACCCGCACGGTCGAGCCGCACAAGACGGCGCTGCGGCCGTTCGGGGTGAAGGTGGTCGCGACCGAGGGCAACTATCAGGTCGAGCGCGACGCGACCGTGAGCCCCACCCGCCCGATCGTCCTGACCGAACGCGGCGACACGGTGACCGAGAACGCCCTGATGGCCGCCGCGCGGCACGACGGTGTGAGCGTCATCCGAAACGCCAGCAGCAACTACATGGTGCAGGACCTGTGCTTCTACCTGCAGTTGCTCGGCGTCGAGGTCGACGGGATCGGCAGCACCACGCTGACTGTCCATGGCCGGCCTCAGATCAACGTGGACGTCACCTACGCGCCGTCCGAGGACCCGATCGAGGCGATGTCGCTGCTGACTGCGGCGATCGTCACCGGCTCCGAGATCGAGGTACGGCGAGTGCCCATCGAGTTCCTCGAGGTGGAGCTCGCGGTGCTGGAGGAGATGGGCTTCGAGCACGAGAGGTCTGCGGAGTACCCCGCCGAGAACGGTCGCACCCGACTGGTCGACATCACCACCCGACCGTCTGTGCTGCACGCACCGCTCGACAAGATCCACCCGATGCCGTTCCCGGGACTCAACATCGACAACGTGCCGTTCTTCGCGGTCATCGCCGCGGTGGCTACCGGCCGGACCCTGATCCACGACTGGGTCTATGAGAACCGCGCGATCTACCTCACCGAGCTCAACCGGCTCGGCGGCCAGGTGACGCTGCTCGACCCGCACCGGGTCTGGGTCGACGGCCCCACGCACTGGTCCGCCGCCGAGGTGATGTGCCCGCCCGCCCTGCGGCCCGCGGTCGTGTTGCTGCTCGCGATGCTCGCCACACCAGGCACTTCCGTGCTGCGCAACGTCTACGTCATCAGCCGTGGGTACGAGGACCTGGCCCAGCGACTGTCAGCCCTCGGCGCTCAGATCGAGCCTTTCCGCGACGTCTGATCTCTCCCGGGCGAGGAACGCCACCACCTCGGCCACCGGCATGGGCCGGGCGAACAGGTAGCCCTGTCCGAGGTCGCAGCCCAGCCGGCGGAGGTGGGCCAGCTGCGGGGCGTGCTCGATGCCCTCGGCCATCGTGAGTTTGCCCAGTGTGCGCGCCACCCGGATGACGGCCGAGGCTGCAACCCAGGCCTGCTCGCCGCTGGTGATGTCGTCGACCATCGTCTTGTCGATCTTCAGTACGTCGAGCGGCATCAGGGCCAGCTGCGCTATCGAGGAGTAGCCGCTACCGAAGTCGTCCATGACCAGTTGGATCCCGAGCTTCTTCAGCTCCTGCAGGAGCGCGACCATGGCCTCCGGCTCCTGCATCAGGGCGACCTCCGTCACCTCGAGCGCAAGCCGGTCCGGTGCCAGTCCGGTCTGCTGGAGGATCGCCGCGACATCCCCGACCAGGGCGCCGTCGTTGAGCTGCCGCTGCGAGAGGTTGATCGCCACCAGGAACGACTGGCCTGCAGGCAGGTCGCCGGTGAGCAGCCGGGCGTCAGTGCAGCCCTGGACCAGCACCCATCGTCCCAGCTCGACGACCAGGTCGGACAGTTCTGCGATGTGCAGGAAGGCGTCCGGGTGGAGCAGCCCCAGGGTCGGGTGGTTCCAACGCAGCAGCGCCTCGACCCCCACCGTCCGCTTGGTCGCGAGGTCGAGGACCGGCTGGTAGTGCAGCACCAGCTCGCCGCGTTCCCCCGCCCCCCGGAGCGCAAGCTCGAGCTCGTACCGCTGCACGACGTCGCGATGCCGGTCCGGGTCGAACAGTTGAGGTCCGCCGCCGCCGGACTTGGCGGCAGACATGGCCGCTTCGGCGCCGATGAGGGCCTCGGCCGCGTCACTCCCCTCGTCGGGAAGGTAGATCCCCACGCTGACACCGGGTGTGACCAGCAGCGCTCCGAACTCAGCCGGCTCCCTGATCTCCTCGGTGATGCGTGCGGCAAGGATGAGTGCACCCCGCACGTCGGTGTCGTCGGCGAGCACGGCGAACTCGTCGCCACCCAACCGTGCGACGAGGTCGGACCCGCGCACCAGGGTGGTCAGCCGGTCGGCCACCAGCCTCAACAGGCGGTCCCCCATCTGGCGTCCATGGGTGTCGTTGACCTGCTTGAGGTTGTCGAGGTCGAGGACCAGCACAGCCGCGGTGTGCCCGTCGGGCCGGCGTCGGGCGAGCATGCGGGGCAGCGCGTCGTCGAAGGCGGCCCGGTTCGCGAGTCCCGTCACCGCGTCGCGCCGGGAGTCGTGCGCCAGCCTGTCGGTGAGCACCTGTCGCTCAGCCCCTGGGGCGTCCGGGCTGCCACGCCGCCCCCGCCGGCCGCCCAGGTAGAGGACCCCCAGCAGGCCCCGTGCGCTCGGCCGGTTTCGCATTCCTACCTCGGTTCTCCTGACGCAGGAAGCGCACCGATCCAGTCGATCACGGAGCCGCACCCTGGGCACAGAGGGAATACCCGCCCTCCTCGCGAGGGAATCCCCTCGCGGTGACTCTTCAGACCACCTTCGCGAGCGCCTCGAGGAAGGCCGTGGTCTCAGGCTCGGTCCCCGCGTTCACCCGGAGCCAACCTTCCAGCCCCGGCCCGGTCGAGACGTCCCGCACCAGCACGCCGTGGTCGAGCAGCGCCCGCCACACCTCAGCGGGTGCGGCGAAAGGCCCGAAAAGCAGGAAGTTGGCCTCAGTGGGCACGACCGCGAGGCCCAGGGCCTCGATGCCCACGACCATTCGGTCGCGCTGGCCCTTCACCGCCTCGACGGTGCCGAGCAGCTCGTCAGTGTGCGCCAGGGCCGCTCTCGCCGCGGCCTGCGTCAGCGCCGACAGGTGGTAGGGCAGCCGCACCAGCCGCAGCACATCGACCACCTCCGCCGAGGCCGCCAGATATCCCAGTCGCAGCCCCGCACCGGCAAAAGCCTTCGACATCGTGCGCGACACCAACAGCCGCGGGTACGACGAAAGCAGCGTCACCGCCGACGGCGCCGAACCGAACTCCGCGTAGGCCTCGTCGACCACCACCATCCCCTCCGACGCCTCGCACACCGCCGCCACGACGTCGAGCGGGATCACCGTGCCGGTCGGGTTGTTGGGGGTGGTCAGGAACGTGATGGCGGGCTGGTGCCGCTGCACCGCCGCCACCGCATCGGCCGCGGACAGCGTGAAGTCCACCGCCCTGGGCTCCGCGACCCAGCCGGTGTTGGTCCCCGCCGCCAACAAGGGATGCATGGAGTAGGACGGCTCGAAGCCCAGTGCCACCCGGCCCGGTCCGCCGAACGCCTGGCAGACCTGCTGCAGCACCTCGTTGGACCCGTTGGCCGCCCATACCTGCTCGACCGACAGCGGCACGCCGGTTGCCCGGGTGAGGTAGGAGGCCAGGTCGAACCGCAGGCCCAGCGCCTCCCGGTCGGGATACCTGTTGAGCGACGCGGCGGCCGTGGCGACGGCCGCGGCGATGTCCGCGACGAGCCCCTCGGACGGCGGGACGGGGTTCTCGTTGACGTTGAGCTGGATCGCGTCGGGCAGCTGCGGCGCGCCGTACGGCTGCTTGCCGACCAGGTCGTCTCGGACCGGGAGGCTCACGGGCGGACCCGGACCTGCACGGCCTCGACGTGCGCCACCAGGTCCTCCGCTCCCCCGAGCGCCGCCACGTGCGGCGCGACGGTCGCGAGCGCCTCGGCGCTGTATTCCACCAGCGACATCCGCTTCAGGAAGCTCTGCGCCGACAGCCCCGCCGAGAACCGTGCGGTGCCACCGGTCGGCAGCACGTGGTTGGAGCCGGCCAGGTAGTCGCCGAGCGACACCGGGGTGAAGCCACCGACGAAGACGGCCCCGGCGTTGCGCACCCGTCGGGCCCGCGCGGAAGCGTCCGCAGTGATGACCTCGAGGTGCTCGGCCGCCCAGGCATCCACGACGAGCAGGCCGTGGTCGAGGTCCTCGACGAGGACGTGCGCCGACTGGCCCGCGAAGGCCTCCTCGACCCGCGCCCGGTGCCTGGTCGCCGCAACCTGCTTGCCGAGCTCGAGGTCGACCGCGTCGAGCAGCGCCACCGAGTCGGTGACCAGCAGGCATGCCGCCAGCGGGTCGTGCTCCGCCTGCGCCACCAGGTCTGCAGCCACAGCAGCGGGTACGGCGGTTGCGTCAGCGAGGATCGCGATCTCGGTCGGCCCGGCTTCGGAGTCGATGCCACATCGCCCCTGCACCAGCCGTTTTGCCGCCGCGACGTAGACATTGCCCGGGCCGGTGATGACATCGACCGGGGCTACTCCCTCGACGCCGTAGGCGAACATCGCGATCGCCTGCGCACCGCCGACGGCGTAGACCTCCTCGACGCCCAGCAGCGCGCAGGCGGCCAGGATGTAGGGGTTGGGCAGGCCGCCGAACTCCTCCTTGGGAGGGCTAGCGACGGCCAGCGACCCGACGCCGGCGACCAGCGCGGGCACCGCGTTCATCACGACCGACGACGGGTAGGCGATGCGGCCACCCGGGACATACAGCCCGACCCGACCGACGGGCACCCAGCGCTCGGTCACGGTCGCCCCGTCGGCGACCTGCACGACCTCGTCCTCGCGCAACTGGGCGGTGGACACCGTGCGGTTGCGCCGGATCGCCTCCTCCAGCGCGGCCCGGACTGCGGGCTCCAGCTCGGCGAGGGCCTTCGCCAACGCCTCTGCAGGCACCCGGAGTTCGGTCAGGGTGACGCCGTCGAAGCGCAGGGTCGCCTCGCGGACCGCGTCGGCACCGCGGTCGCGGACCGCCTCGACCACCGGACGGATCGCCTCGACGGCCACGCCGACATCGACCTGCGCTCGGGGCAGGAC
>JANOTZ010000104.1:0-2605 GCA_031416735.1 Frankiales bacterium | reverse complement strand
GCATCGGCTACCGCACGGGTGAGGCTGACACCACGGGCAAGGCCCGTAGCACCCGTTACTGCAAGCGTTGCAACGGAGACATCTGATGACCGTCACTGACCAGACCACCGACAGCACTGCGGAGCCGAAGGCCGTGCCGCGCCTGAAGCAGCGCTACCGCGACGAGATCAAGCCGGCGCTGACCGAGCAGTTCGCGTTCTCCAACCAGATGATGGTCCCCGGGGTCGTCAAGGTCGTCGTCAACATGGGTGTGGGCGAGGCCGCCAAGGACTCCAAGCTGATCGACGGCGCGCTCCGCGACCTGACGGCCATCACCGGCCAGAAGCCGCAGCTGCGCCGCGCCACCAAGTCCATCGCCCAGTTCAAGCTGCGCGAGGGCATGCCGATCGGCGCGAAGGTCACCCTTCGTGGCGACCGGATGTGGGAGTTCCTGGACCGCCTGGTCACGCTCGCCCTCCCGCGCATCCGCGACTTCCGCGGGCTGTCGCCGAAGCAGTTCGACGGCAACGGCAACTACACGTTCGGCCTCAACGAGCAGTCCATGTTCCACGAGATCGACGTCGACAAGGTCGACCGCACCCGCGGCATGGACATCACCGTTGTGACCACGGCCACCAACGACGACGAGGGTCGTGCGCTCCTTCGGGCGCTCGGCTTCCCGTTCAAGGAGCAGTAGAGATGGCGAAGAAGGCGCTCGTCGAGAAGGCGAACCGCAAGCCGAAGTTCGGGGTCCGCGGTTACACCCGCTGTAACCGTTGTGGTCGACCGCGCGCGGTGTTCCGCACGTTCGGTCTGTGCCGCATCTGCTTCCGCGAGATGGCGCACGCGGGCGAGCTGCCCGGCATCACCAAGTCTTCCTGGTAAGTCCTCCAGCCACACCCACCTCTTCGTCGTAGGCCCGGTAGTCAGGGAACCCCGGCGGGAAAGGCCTCAGGCCACTCATGACCATGACCGACCCGATCGCGGACATGCTCACGCGCGTGCGTAACGCCAACTCGGCGTACCACGACCGCGTGACCATGCCGCACAGCAAGATCAAGACGCACATCGCGGAGATCCTCCAGCAGGAGGGCTACATCGCCGGCTGGAACGTCGAGGACGGTGAGAAGGGCAAGCTCCTCATCATCGACCTCAAGTACGGTCCCAACCGCGAGCGTTCCATCGCGGGTGTGCGCCGCGTCTCCAAGCCGGGTCTGCGCGTCTACGCGAAGGCCGGCAGCCTCCCCAAGGTCCTCGGTGGCCTGGGTGTCGCGATCATCTCGACCTCGAGCGGTCTGCTGACCGGCCGCCAGGCTGACAAGAAGGGCGTAGGTGGGGAAGTCCTCGCCTACGTCTACTAGACGGGAAGGAATGTCCCACCATGTCTAGAATCGGTCGCCTCCCCATCCCCGTGCCCAGCGGCGTCGAGGTCACCCTCGACGGCCAGCTCGTCACGGTGAAGGGCCCCAAGGGCACGCTCAGCCTCACGGTGAGCGAGCCCATCAAGATCGCGAAGAGCGACGGTGGCGCAGGCACGCTCACCGTCACGCGTCCTGACGACGAGCGCGCGAGTCGGAGCCTGCACGGCCTGACCCGCACGCTGGTCAACAACATGGTCGTCGGTGTCACCGACGGCTATGTGAAGGCCATGGAGATCCGTGGTGTCGGTTACCGCGTCGCAGCGAAGGGCTCGAACCTGGAGTTCGCGCTCGGCTACAGCCACGCCGTGCCGGTCCTGGCGCCTGAGGGCATCAGCTTCGAGGTCCAGTCCCCGACGAAGTTCGTCGTCAAGGGCATCGACAAGCAGCAGGTCGGCGAAGTTGCCGCCAACATCCGCAAGCTGCGCAAGCCTGACCCCTACAAGGGCAAGGGCGTTCGCTACGAGGGCGAGCACATCAAGCTCAAGGTCGGGAAGACGGGTAAGTAATGGCTGACATCTCGACCACACGCCGGCTGGGCAAGGCCCGCCGCCACTTCCGCATTCGCAAGAAGGTGTCCGGCACTCCGGCCCGTCCTCGCCTGGTGGTGACGCGTTCCGCGCGGCACATCACGGCGCAGGTCGTGGACGACCTGGCCGGGCACACCCTTGCCAGTGCGTCCACGCTCGACGTCACGATCCGTGGCAACGAGGCCGACAAGACCGAGCAGGCCAAGCAGGTCGGCGCGCTCGTCGCGAGCCGGGCCAAGAGCCTGGGCATCGACACCGTGGTCTTCGACCGTGGTGGCAACGCCTACCGCGGTCGCGTCGCGGCTCTCGCCGAC
Source organism: Frankiales bacterium (assembly GCA_031416735.1). Taxonomy (GTDB): domain Bacteria; phylum Actinomycetota; class Actinomycetes; order Mycobacteriales; family SCTD01; genus RYN-111. Next base: position 364 of record JANOTZ010000104.1, on the reverse strand, counting down.
GCCGCCCGCGAGAACGGGCTGACCTTCTGATGATGGACAAGACCGAGATGAGGAACGTCTGATGCCCGGACAGCAGCGCCGAGGCGGCCAGGCAGGCGGCCAGGCAGGCGGCCAAGCAGGCGGCCAGGCCGGCGGTCAGGCCGGAGGCGACCGCCGTGACGGCGGTCGTGGTGGCCGGGGCGGATCGGCTCCCGAGAAGACGGCTCACATCGAGCGCGTCGTCGCGATCAACCGCGTCGCCAAGGTCGTGAAGGGTGGTCGTCGCTTCAGCTTCACCGCCCTCGTGGTCGTGGGCGACGGCGACGGCCAGGTCGGCGTCGGCTACGGCAAGGCCAAGGAGGTGCCCGCCGCGATCGCGAAGGGC
>JANOTZ010000103.1:0-20332 GCA_031416735.1 Frankiales bacterium | reverse complement strand
TTCGCCGGTGACGAGGGCGGCGGCGGCCTCACCTACCCGTGCCCCGGCGGCGCGATCCACACCTTCGACATCCGCAACGAGGCCGCGCCCCTCTACCTCGGTCAGTCCTTCGCCGGCGCCGGCCCGGTGACCAACCGCGACGCCGAGCCCACCACGGAGGTCGGCGCGCCGTCGTCCTGCACCAGCCACGTGATGGAGATCGATCCCGGCAAGCGTTCCTTGACCCTCGGCTGGTACGGCGCAGGCAGCCGCGTCTTCAGCTTCGCCTCCCTGTACGGCGCCGACGGCAAGCCGACCCCTGGCCCCGCGGTCGCCTACGGCCACGACGGTGCAGGTCTGGTGGAGACTGGCTGGATCCGCCCCCAGGGTGGGTCGACGTGGTCCGCGAAGCAGTACGCCGGCGTCCCCGGGTACATCTTCAGCGACGACCTCAAGCTCGGCTTCTACGTGACGCGGCTGCCGAAGCGCTAACCACCAGGTCAGCAGGAGAACCTGCGGGACCGGCGAAGTAGGCACAGGACACCCCCCGATCCCTGGAGTCCCCGCGCTCACGTGCTCTGCTTCCCCTCGTCCTCGCCGGCCTCCTCGCCATCCCCTTCACGTCCTCGGCGGCCCCGGCGTTCTTCCCCCCCAGCGCCGGGTCACAGGGCCAGCCCGCCCGCGGGACGGGCGTCGACCTGACGCCGGTCTCCAACTGGAAGTACAAGGGCGGCACCGACCTGGAGTTGGACAGGTCGGTGGTGCCGCCGTCGCGCCAGAAGACCACCTGGTGCGCGCTCGGTGACGCGGGTGCAGCCGGGGATGCGGGCCGCTCAGCCGGACTTGGGCAGCAGGGAGCGGAGGACGTCGGCTGCGTGGGTGATGCCTGCGTCGTCGATGTCGAGGTGCACCACGCACCGGACCCGCGTCGGGCCGACGACACCGAGGAGCACCCCCTGATCGCGGGCAGCCGCGGCGAACCCGCGCGCGTCCGGCACGGTCAGCGGCACGATGTTGGTCTCGGTCGCGACGCCGAGAGCCGCCCCGAGGGCAGCGGCCCGGGCATGGTCGGCGGCCAGCCGCTCGAGGTGGTGGTCCAGGGCGTAAAGGCCTGCTGCCGCGAGGATCCCGGCCTGTCGCATCCCGCCGCCGAGTCGCTTGCGCAGCACCCGGGCCTCAAGAGCCAGGGCGGCCGAGGTGACCACCAGCGACCCGACCGGTGCGCCGAGTCCCTTGGACAGGCACACCGACAACGAGTCGAACAGCCGGCCGTAGACATCCAGCCCGACACCGGTGGCGACGTGCGCGTTCCAGATCCGCGCGCCGTCGCAATGCAGGGCTGCCCCGGCCGAACGGGTCAGCTCCCGCAAGCTCTGCAGGACGTCCAGGTGGTGCACCGCCCCGCCGCCGCGGTTGTGCGTCTGCTCGACACTGACGGCCGCCGTCGGCACGGTCCCCCAACCGTCAGGGCGCAGCTCCCGCCGTACAGCCTCCAGGGTGAGCAGGCCGCCGGGCACGGTGCGGGACTGAATGCCGCCGTGCTGGGCCGCTCCCCCGTGCTCGTAGGTCACGACGTGCGCGTCGGCGTCGCAGAGCAGCTCCCCGGCCGGCGGGACGACCAGGCGCAGGCAGATCTGGTTGCCCATCGTGCCGCTCGGGACGAACACCGCGGCCTCGTGCCCGAACATCCCGGCGGCCCGCTCCTCCAGCGCGTTGACGGTCGGGTCCTCGCCATAGACGTCGTCACCGACCTCGGCCGCAGCCATGGCCGTCCGCATTCCGGGCGTGGGTCGGGTCAGGGTGTCACTGCGCAGATCGACGAGCACCTGCCTAAGGTAGTCAGGTGCTGAACGCGGACCTCACGGCTGACGCGCTGCTCGCCGTGGTGCGGGTGCATGCCGACCGCGTCCATGACGCTGTACGGCGATGGGGTTGCGCACCGGCCGAAGCCGTCGAGGTGGTGGAGACGAGCGCCCTGGACCTCGTCGACACCGTGGCCGGGCAGCCCGAAGCCGTGGGTGACCCGGTGGGCTGGTGGTTCGCCCGGGCCCGGGCACTCGCACGCACCGCGGCGGGCACCGGCGCGGACGAGCTCCCCATGGGCGGCGGCATCCTGGGCGGCGACGCGAACCAGCTGCGGCTCGCCGAAGCCCTGGAGGCCCGACCGGAACGGGAGCGGGCGGCCCTGCTGCTGCGCGACTCCTACGACCTGCCGGCCGCGGCCGTCGGGACCGCCCTGGGGCTCGACGCGGACGGCGCCATGGAGGCGGTCGGCGCCGCCCGACTCGCTTTCCTGCCGTCCCTGCTCGGTGGGACCGCGCTCTCTCTGGCCGACCACTCGGTCGACCTCGCGGCGCTGGCCAGGCTGGCGGAGGGACACCAGCCCGCGGCCCGCGACGCCACCACCCGCCGGCACGTCCAGTCCTGCATCCGCTGCGGCGATGCCCTCGACGCGCAGGAGCGGGCCCGTCGGCTGCTGTCCGGGCTCACCGTGGTGGCCCTGCCCGACGCCGAGCGCGAGGAGGTGCTCTCCCGGGTCGAGCAGCGGGCCTTCGCTCTGCTGCAGGAGTCCGAGCCGGAGGAGTGGGACGACGACGAGCCGCGACGCCGCTATTCGCTGTCGCTGATGGCACTCGGGGTGGTCGTCGCGACCGGGCTGGGCATCGCGATCGCCATCGCGCTCAGCCGGGGCGGCACCGTGACACCGGCCGAGGCGATAGCCGACCTCCCCCTGATCACTCCGGCTCCGGTGCTCACCCTCGCGCCGGGCCCCACCGCCAGCCCCGTGCCGCCATCGGTCTCGCCGTCGCCTCGGGTCTTCCTCATCACCCCGTCCCCGACGCCCGTCCCCACGGCCACGACCGCGCCGACGGCCACCCCGACCATCGAGCAGGAGCCCCTGTCACTCGAGCTGACCCCCAGCAGTGGTCCCAACAACACCGAGATCACCGTCAACGGTCGCGGCTGGACGCCGGGCAACTTCGTCACCGTCGACTACCTGCAGCAGGTCGGCGGGACGCCGGGCTCCAGTGCGACCGTGCTCATCGACGTACGCGGTCGCTTCACGACCACCCTCACGGCCCGGGACCCGCAGGGTCTGCCCGGCGCCCACGACGTGGTCGCCGACGACGGCGACCACCGCGAACGCGCGACCTTCACCGCGACGAGCTGACCCGCGCCGCCTGCAACATCTCGGCGACCAGGAACGCCAGCTCCAGCGACTGCCCGTTGTTGAGCCGCGGGTCGCAGGCCGTCTCATAGCGGCCGGCCAGGTCCGCGTCGGTCAGGTCGTACGCCCCACCCAGGCACTCGGTCACGTCGTCACCGGTCAGCTCCACGTGCACCCCGCCGGGGTGGGTGCCGAGCGCCGCGTGCACCTCGAAGAAGCCGCGCACCTCATCCATCACGTCGTCGAAGTGCCGCGTCTTGTAGCCACTCGCCGTCTCGGTGGTGTTGCCGTGCATCGGGTCGCAGCACCAGATCACACTGCCCCTCCCCCGAGCGCTCTCGACGTGCTCCACGATAGCCGGCAGCACGTCGCGCACCCGCCCTGCGCCCATCCGGCTGATCATGGTCAGCCGACCGGGAACCCTTGCTGGGTCGAGCTTCTCGGCCAGCGCGAGGGCCAATTCCGGGGTGGTGGAAGGCCCGAGCTTCACCCCGATCGGGTTGGCCACCCGGCTCAGCAGGTCGAGGTGCGCACCGTCAAGGTCACGGGTGCGCTCCCCGACCCACACCAGGTGACCGCTCAGCGCATAGGCGGCACGCCCGCTCTCGTCGTACCGGGTGAGGGCGCGCTCGTATTCCAGCAGCAGCGCCTCGTGGCTGGCATACAGCTCGACCCCGTGCGTCGCCGGCATCCCGGCGAGGTCCAGACCGCAGGCCCGCATGAAAGCCAGCGCCCGCTCGATCGCCGTCGCGAGCTCCTCATAGCGGTGCCCCAGCGGGCTGGACGCGACGAACGCGGTGTTCCAGTCGTGCACCTTCTCGAGGTCTGCGCTGCCGTCGGTCGCCATCGCGCGCATGAAGTTCAGCGTCGCGGCGCTGTTGGCGTAGGCCCGCACCAGCCGCCGCGGGTCCGGCGTCCGGTCCCCGTGCAGCTCGTTGACCGCATCCCCCCTGTACGACGGAAGGCCCGTCGCCGCTTCGAGGTCGGTGCTCCTGGGCTTGGCGTACTGCCCGGCCATCCGGCCCACCTTCACGACCGGCATCGACGCGCCGTAGGTGAGGACGATCGCCATCTGCAGCAGGGTGCGTACCTTGCCGCGGATGCCCTCGGCCGTGTTGGCGTCGAAGGTCTCCGCGCAGTCGCCGCCCTGGAGCAGGAACGCCTCACCCCGGGCGACCGAGGCGAGCCGGGTGCGCAAGGTGTCGCACTCGTGCGGCTGCACCAACGGCGGGACGCTGGTGAGGGTGTCGATGACCTCCTTGAGCACGTCCTGGTCCGGCCAGTTGGGCTGCTGGGTCGCGGGCAGGTCGCGCCAGGCGTCCAGCCCGTCGCGGGACGGTCCGGCGCCGGCACTGGGATCGAGCAGGTGAGTCACTCCCCCATCCTCCCATCCCCACTGCGGCTAGGGTGATCGCCTTTGCCGGGAAGGAGCGTCAGGTGCCTGAGACAGACGTCCTCGCCGGCGAACGGGCGCACCTGGTCAAGGCGCGGGCCGACCTGCACCGGATGCGGGAGAACACCGCCTCACTGCTCGACAGTCAGCACCAGTGGGGCAACGACGACCTGACGACGCGCGCCCTGGCGGCCTCGCTGGCCCGCCGCTTCGACCAGCTGCTCGACGACGGCGTGACGCCGCTGTTCTTCGGCCGGCTCGACTACGACGCGACCCAGGAGGGCGAGGTCTTCCACGTCGGCCGGCGGCACGTCACCGGACCGGACGGCAATCCGGTCGTCGTCGACTGGCGCGCTCCCGTCTCGGAGCCGTTCTATCGCGCCTCCACCCAGGAGCCGATGGGCGTGCTCCTGCGCCGACGCTTCGGCTTCCGCGACGGGGTCCTGACGGGTTTCGAGGACGACCGGCTCGACCGGCCCCTGGGCGTCAGCCAGCTGCTGGTGGAGGACATCGAGCGCCCCCGAACCGGCCCGATGCGCGACATCGTCGCCACCATCCAGCCCGAGCAGGACGTGCTCGTCCGGGCCCCACTCGAGCAGACCATCGCAGTCCAGGGCGCCCCTGGCACCGGCAAGACGGCCGTCGGCCTGCACCGGGCCGCCTACCTGCTCTACGCCCACCGCCAACGGCTGGCTACCGGCGTCCTCATCGTCGGCCCCAACCGGGCGTTCCTGTCCTACGTGCAGGAGGTGCTGCCCGCCCTCGGCGAGGTGAAGGTCACCCAGAGCACGGTGGAGGACCTCTGCCCCACTGTGAAGGTCACCGCCTCCGACGCCGAGGAAACGGCGGTGCTGAAGGGCGACGCCCGGATGGCGACCGTCCTGGAGCGGGCGCTCTGGTTGCACGTCACCCGGCCCGGGGAGCCGCTCGTGCACTCCTTCGGCGCCCGGCGCTGGAGGGTCCAGCCCGACCAGGTCCGCGAGCTCGAGCGCGCGGTCCGCGGCCGCAAGCTCGCCTGGGAAGCGGGGCGTACGGCGCTCGCCGCCGCCCTCGCGGCCGTCATCGTGCGGCTCAAGGAGGACGAGGGCATCGCCACGTCCGGCAGCTCGGTGGAGCGGCTGGCCAAGTCCACCGCGGTCAAGGCCTACGTCGACGCGGCGTGGCCGCCGCTCAAGCCCGCCGCACTGGTGGCCCGGCTGCTCACCGATGCGGACCTGCTTTCCCGTGCTGCACAAGGGATCCTGACCGCCGAGGAGCAGGCCAAGATCCTGCGGGCACCGAGCACCAGACCGAGGTGGACCCAGGCCGACCTGCCGCTGCTCGACGAGGCGCGGTTCCTCATCGAGCGCTCCCCCGGCTTCGCGCACGTCGTGCTCGACGAGGCGCAGGACCTGTCGCAGATGCAGCTGCGGGTCGTCGGTCGGCGCTGTCTCGCGGGCAGCGCCACGGTCCTGGGCGACCTGGCCCAGGCGACCACCCCGTGGGCCTCGAGCAACTGGGAGGGCGTGCTCGCCCATCTCGGCAAACCGGAGGGCACCGTGCAGGCCCTGACTGTCGGCTACCGGGTGCCCCGCGACGTCCTCGACCTTGCCAACCGGCTGCTTCCCACGATCGCCCCGCAGCTTCCCCCGGCCACTTCGCTGCGGCATGTGGTCGGTGCGCTGACGGTCACCCGCGGTGGCCTGGAGGAGGTGGTTTCCGCCGTACAAGCCCTGCTGGGTAAGGGATCGACGGCTGTCGTCGTCCCGTCAGCAACCACCGACACGCTGCGGGCGTTGGCTGCCGCAGGGGTCGATGCGGTGGAGCTCGGCGACGAGGGACTGTCCGCACAGGTGACCGTGGCCACCGCCGAGGCGGTGAAGGGGTTGGAGTTCGACCACGTCGTGCTGCTCGAGCCCGCCGACCTCCCGTTGCGGGTGCTGTATGTCGCGATGACCCGCGCGGTCACGTCCTTGACCATCGTGCACGTCCGCGACCTGCCGGAGCAGCTTCAGCCGAAGAAGACCTCGGCCTCGGCGTAGCGCTCCATCGGGACGGTCTTGAGCTCCCGGGTCGCCTCCTGCAACGGCACCCGGACGATGTCGGTGCCGCGCAGGGCGACCATCACCCCGCTGTCGCCCTCGTGCACGGCATCGACGGCGTGCAGCCCGAAGCGGGTCGCCAGCACCCGGTCGTAGGCCGTGGGGGTGCCGCCGCGCTGGACGTGCCCAAGGACGGTCTGCCGCGACTCGAAACCAGTGCGGGCCTCGATCTCGCGCTCGAGCACCTGTCCGATGCCGCCGAGCCGAACGTGCCCGAAGGAGTCGAGCTCTCCCGTGCGCATCTCCAGGGTCCCCTCCTTGGGCTGGGCGCCCTCGGCCACCACGATGATCGGCGAGAACTTCCGGGCGAAGCGGGCCTTGACGTAGCCGCAGACCTTGTCGATGTCGAAGGGGTGCTCCGGGATGAGGATCACGTTGGCGCCACCCGCCAGGCCGGAGTGCAGCGCGATCCAGCCGGCGTGCCGTCCCATCACCTCGACGATGAGCGCCCGGTGGTGTGACTCGGCGGTGGTGTGCAGCCGGTCGATCGCGTCGACCGCGATCTGCACCGCGGTGTCGAACCCGAAGGTGTAGTCGGTGCCGCTCAGATCGTTGTCGATCGTCTTGGGCACGCCGACGACATTGACCCCGGCGGCGGCCAGCGTGGTCGCCACGCCGAGGGTGTCCTCGCCGCCGATCGCGATGAGGGCGTCGACGCCGAGGGTGCGCAGGTTGGCGGCGATCTTCTCCACCCCACCCTCGACCTTGAGCGGGTTGGTGCGGCTGGAGCCCAGAATGGTGCCGCCGCGCGGCAGAATGCCCCGCACCTCGGCCACGCCGAGCTCCATCGTGACGCCCTCGAGCGGCCCTCTCCAGCCGTCGCGGAAACCCACGAACTCGTGCCCGTAGACCTCCACCCCCTTGCGCACCACGGCCCGGATGACCGCGTTCAACCCGGGGCAGTCCCCGCCACCTGTAAGCACACCGATCCGCATGTGAGGGACGTTAACGGGTCAAGGCCCCGGTCGCAGCGGTCGAAGGGCTACCTATGGCACTTGTCCGGCGTCTGGCGATGGTGGCTGCCCTGTTGGCGGTCGCCCTGCCGTTCGCGCCCTGGACCGCCTCGGCCACCCCCGCACCCCCTCCCAGCAGCGCCGACCTGCCCCGGCTCACGCGCGAGCTGCAGGCATCGACAGCCCGGGCGCAGCAGCTCACCGAGGCTCTGAACCAGGCCGCGGCGCGGGACGGCGGGCTGCGGGTCAGCTATGCCCGCCTGGAAGACAGCCGCTACACCGCCCAGGTCGCGCTCGACACCCGGGCCCGGCAGGTCTACATGGCGATGACCGCCAGCGCTCTCGGCAACTGGGAGGCCGACCTGGCCGCCCCGGCACTCAAGGAGATCGCCCGGCGCGGCCAGCGGGCCTCCCTCACCGTCGACCAGGACCTCATCGACGACGTGACCGCCCAGGCCCGGCAGATCGCCCGGCTGCAGCGGGAGGCCGACGCCTTCCGCGCCCAGCTGGTGGTGCAGGCCCAGGACGTGCTGGCCGAGCAGGACCGGGCCCGGGAGCTCTACGCCGCGGCCAAGGCCGTCGCGGACGCCGAGCAGGCCGCGCAGGTGCAGGCCCTGCTCGAGCAGCAACGGCTGCTGCTCGACGACGTCTCCGCCACCGTCACCCTGGCCCTCACCCCGGCCCAGACCCGCCGCTCCCGCAAGGCGCACACCGACCAGGCACCGGTTGTCGCGCTGCTGGAGCGCAGTGGCGCCGGCGTCCCGGTCGGCTACACCCGCTCCGGCACGACCTTCTCCGGTACGGCGAGCTGGTACGGCCCCGGCTTCGTCGGCCGCCCCACCGCTTCGGGGGCGCCGTACGACCCCGAACGCGCCACCTGCGCGCACAAGACGCTGCCGCTCGGCACGGTGCTGTACGTCAGCGCCAACGGCTTCGCGGTGAGCTGCCTGGTCAACGACCGCGGCCCCTACATCGGGCAGCGGGTGCTCGACCTGTCCCGTGCCGGGTCCCGGGCGCTGGGCTACAGCGGCCTCGCGGAGGTTGTCGTCGAGGTCCTCGTCCCCACCGGGTGAACCCCCAGATCGGTGAGCCCTCAGACCGGGTGAGCCCTCAGAGGGTGAGCCCGAGGCGGTAGGCCTTCTCGGCCATCGCGTCGAAGCGCACCTTCACGTGCCGGGCGTCCTCGAGCGCGTCGTGCAGCTGCGACGTCTGCGCGGGCAGCGGCGGCCTGCCGAGGTGCTCCCACAGCTGCCGGACATCCAGGGTGATCCGGGGGAAGGCCCGCGGCAGCGAGGGCATGTCGCCCCACAGCTGGCACACCGCCACGTGGTCGTAGGCGCCGAACCAGGCCCACCACACCGGGTCGTTGCCGAAGAAGGCCTCCAGCTCGGCGGCGATGAGCGCCCGGGGCTTCCAGGTGGAGGCGGGCGGCAGGTGCGGGAGCACGTTGTCGCGCACCCACGGGTGCACCGCCAGCGGGTCGAACTCGGCCGACACCGCGTGGTACTCCCGGCCGTCCTCGGCCACCACACCGACCGACACCAGCGTCACCACGGACGCCGTGTCACCGAACTCGCAGTCAAGGAAGAAGCGCACGGCCCTAGTCTGCCGGTCCATGACCTTCTCCCTCGTCGCCAAGGCCGGTTCGCAGTGGGGTGTCGCGGTCGCGAGCAAGTTCCTCGCGGTCGGCGCTGCCGTCCCCGCCGCGCAGTGGGACACCGGCGCCATCGCCACCCAGTCGTTCGCCAACCTGGCCTACCGGCCCGACGGGCTGCGGCTGCTCACCGAGGGCCGGACCGCCCAGCAGGTCCTCGACACCCTGACGGCCGCCGACGAGCTGCGGGAGCAGCGCCAGGCCGGCATCGTCGACCGCACCGGCGGTGCGGCGACCTGGACCGGCAGCGACTGCAACCCGTGGGCGGGGGGGCGGACCGGCGACGGCTGGGCCGCGCAGGGCAACATCCTCACCGGTCCCGAGGTCGTCGACGCCCTGGCCGAGACCTTCCAGTCCACCGAGGGCACCCTCGCCGAGCGCCTCACGGCCGCGCTCCTCGCCGGCGACCGGGCCGGCGGTGACCGGCGAGGTCGGCAGAGCGCCGTCCTGCTGGTCGTCAGCGAAGCAGGCGGGTACGGCGGTGGGTCGGACGTGCTGGTGGACCTCCGGGTCGACGACCACCCCGACCCGGTCGCGGAGCTCGGCCGGCTCCTGACGCTGCACGACCTCTACTTCGGCAAGCCCAAGGAGGTGCTCCCCCTGGAGGGCGCGCTGGCCCAGGAGGTGGCAGATCGCCTGGGAATGCTGGGTTATCCGACCCTCGACGACTGGGCCGGGGTGGAGAACTACGAGGAACGGATGGTTCCCGGCGGCATCGACCCGGTGGTCTTGGACCAGCTGCGCCTGGCAACTCCGGAGGTGTCGACATGAGCGTCCTCGCCATCGACTGCGGCACGACCGGCGTCACCGCCCTGGTCGTCAGCGAGGACGGGCAGGTGCTGTCCCGCGGCTACCAGGAGTTCAACCAGCACTTCCCGCAGCCGGGGTGGGTGGAGCACGAGGCGGAGGAGATCTGGGTCGCGGTCCTGTCGTCCTGCCGGGCCGCGCTGTCCGGTGGCTTTCAGAAGGACGTCACCGCGATCGGCGTGACCGTCCAGCGCGAGACCGTGGTGCTGTGGGACCGCGCGACCCTGCAACCGCCCCGACGCGCCATCGTCTGGCAGGACCGCCGCACCGCCGGGATCTGCGAGCGCTTCCGGGACGCCGGGCACGAGCCGCGGGTGGCCGAGCTGACCGGTCTGCGGCTCGACCCGTACTTCACGGCCACCAAGCTCGTCTGGCTGCGGGAGCACGAGCCGCACACCTGGGAGGGCGTGACCGGGGGCCGGACGGCGATCGGCACCGTCGACTCCTACGTCATCGCGAGGCTGACCGGCGGGCGCCGGCACGTCACCGACGCGGGCAACGCCAGCCGGACGCTGCTGTTCGACCTGCGCACCGGCACCTGGTCCGATGAGGTGTGCGAGCTGTTCGCCGTACCCCGCTCTGCCCTGCCTGAGATCGTGCCGTCCTACGGCGAGGTGGCCCGCACCGACCCGTCCGCGTTCCTCGGGCTGGACCTGCCGGTCGCGGGCATCGCCGGGGATCAGCAGGCCGCGCTGTTCGGGCAGGGCTGCTACGACCAGGGCCGCAGCAAGTGCACCTACGGCACCGGGTCGTTCGTGCTCGTCAACACCGGCAGCACGCCGGTGCTCAGCGAGCGGCTGCTGACCACGGTCGCGTGGATGGCGCCGGACGGGACCCTGACCTATGCACTGGAAGGCGCGGTGTTCGTCACCGGCGCCGCGGTGCAGTGGCTCCGCGACGGGCTGCAGATTATCCAGTCCGCCACCGAGGTCGAGTCGCTCGCCCGGGAGGTCCCCGACAGCGGGGGCGTCGTGTTCGTGCCGGCGTTGACCGGCCTCGGCGCGCCACACTGGGACCCGGACGCGCGCGGCACCATCCTCGGCCTCACCCGGGGCACCACCCGGGCGCACCTGGCGCGCGCCACCCTCGACGCGATCTGCTTCGAGGTCCGGGACGTCGTCGACGCGATGACGAGCGAGGCGGGGTGCGACGTCCCGTCCCTCCAGGTCGACGGTGGCGCGTCCGCCAACGATCTGCTCTGCCAGCTGCAGGCCGACCAGCTCGGCGTGCCGGTGCAGCGCCCCGAGGTGCTGGAGACGACCGCGCTCGGGGCGGCGTTCCTGGCCGGCCTCGGCACCGGCGTGTGGTCGAGCCCCGCTGAGCTGGCGGACGTCTGGCGCCTCGAGCGGCGCTTCGAGCCGACCTCCGGCGCGCGCACCGACGGCACCCACGCGCGGTGGCTGGAGGCGGTCGAGCGGAGCCGCGGCTGGGGCTCCTCACCCGGCTAGACCAGCGGCCGGCGTTCTGACACCTTTCATGGTGTTAACGCCCATTGCCTCACGTGCGCGACCTCGATCCCCGCGGGTGCACGGTTCTGCGGCGAGTGCGGGGCGGCTCCGCCGAGCCCGTGTCCGGCCTGCCGCTCGCTCATCGAGTCAGGGTTGGCGTTCTGCACCGCCTGCGGTCTGTCCCTGAACCAGCAGCCCCAGCCGGTGCCACACCTGCTGGGGCCTGAGCAGGAACGCCGGCTCATCAGCGTGCTCGCCGTGGACCTGGTCGGGTTCGCCGCCGCCGCCCAGGTCCTCGACGTGGAGGACCTGCACGTGGCCCAGCGGGAGTTCTTCTCCCTCGTCGCCGCGGCCGTGCTCAACGCTGACGGCACCATCGCCAAGCGGATCGGCGATGCGGTGGTCGCGGTGTTCGGCGTCCCCACCGCACACGAGAACGACGCCTACCGGGCAGTGTGGGCAGGTCTTGAGATCCAGGCAGCACTGGCGGCGGGGCTGCTGCCAGGCGGGCGGCCCATGGCGGCCCGAGCCGGCGTCGTCACCGGGGAGGCGCTCGTCTTCTACGAACCCGGACGGGACGACCCGCGGGTCGCGGGCGAGGTGCTCAGCCAGGCGATGGCGGTGCAGGCAGCAGCGCCCGCGGGCACCGTTGTGGTCGGTGCGCACACCCACCGCAGCACCCATGCCCAGGTGGACTATGCGCCGCTGCCGGTCCCCGGACACCCCCAGGCCGACACCTGGAGGGCCCTCGGAGTCAAGGCCCGCCCGGGCCAGGTGGCCGATGCGCTCCCCATGGTGGGTCGCGAACCTGAGCTTCAGTTGCTGGTGAGAGGGGCACGGCGGGCCATGCAGGAGCGCCGCGGCCAGGTCGTCACCCTCGTCGGGACCGCGGGGTTGGGCAAGAGCCGCCTCACCCGGGCGCTCGCCGAGCACCTCGACTCCCCCGTGACGCCCACCATGGTGCGCTGGCGGGTGGGGCAGTGCCCGTCCTACGGGGAGGGCGTGACCTACGGCGCACTGGTGCAGATCGTCAAGGCGCAGGCGGCGATCCTGGACTCGGACAGCGGCGCCGTCGCTCGCGACAAGCTCGACGCATCGGTCGACGGCCTCCTGCGCTCCGCCACCCCCGACGTGCTGGCGCAGACCAAGGAGCGGCTCGCGGCCCTGCTGGGCCTGCCCGGAGTCAGGAACGACCTGACCGAGACCGTGGCCGCCAGCCAGGCCGCCTGGTGCCGCTACCTGTTGGCGCTCGCCGAGGACGCCCCTACCGTCCTGGTGCTGGAGGACCTGCACTGGGCCGACGACGCTTTCCTGGACTTCCTGCGTTCGATCGTGGACGGCGCCACCACCGTCCCTCTCCTCGTCGTCGGCACCGCCCGTCCCGAGCTACTCGAGCGCCGCGCGGACTGGGTGACCGGATGCGGTGATGCGATCACCATCACCCTGACGCCGTTGACCGACGGCGAGATGGTGGACCTGATGGCCCAGATCCTCGGGCCGTCCGCGCTACCCGAGGGGCTGCAGCGACGTCTGCTCGACCTGGTGGGCGGCGTCCCGCTCTACGCCGAGGAGTACGTCCGGATGCTGGGCGACAGCGGAGCCCTCGCCGAGGGGGTGCAGGAGCTGCTCGCCGACCTACCTCTGCCCGACACCGTGCAGGGCGTGCTCGACTCCCGGCTCGACCTGCTGACCGCCGCTGAGCGGAGCGCCGTCTCGGCCGCGGCCGTCGTGGGTGAGACGTTCTGGGACGGCGCGGTCGCCGCCGTGGCCGACGCCGACCGGGCTGAGGTCCTGCAGTGCCTGGAGGCTCTCGAACGTCGTGCGGTCATCCGCCGGGCCGCCGTCTCCTCGGTGACCGGCGAGCAGGAATTCGCCTTCCACCACGTCCTCGTCCGGGACGCCGCCTATGCGCGGATCCCCCGCTCGCTCCGCGTCGGGCAGCACCGTCGTTGCGCGCAATGGCTCAACTCCCTCTCCCGCGAGGACAACCTCTCCCGCGAGGACAACCTGGCCGAGTTGCAGGCCCACCACCGGCTCACGGCACAGCACCTTGCCGACGAGCTCGGCCTGGACTCCAGCCCTGCGTCGACCGTCGAGGTCTAGTCCAGACCCTGCTCGAGGGCATAGCGCACCAGCTGCGACCGGTTATGCAACTGCAGCTTGGTCAGCGTGTTCTGCACGTGGTTCTCCACCGTCCGATGGCTGAGCACCAATCGCTCCGCGACCTGCTTGGCGGTGAGCCCCTTGGCCACCAGTCGGAGCACCTCGGTCTCGCGTTCGGTGAGCCGCGGTGCCCCCTCGTCCGTCGCGGTCCGCCGGTACTCCCCCAGCACCAGACCCGCCAGCCCCGGAGTGAACACCGCCTCGCCCGCCGCCGTCCGGCGCACCGCATCGATCAGCTCCTGCGCCGACGCCGACTTCAGCAGATAGCCGGTGGCGCCGGCCTTCACCGCCTCCAGCACATCCGCCTGCTCCCCACTGGCGCTGAGCACGAGCACCTTGACGCCCATCGGCACCACGGCCGCCGTCACCTGCACCCCGTTCAGTCCCGGCATCTGCAGGTCGCACACCAACACCTGCGGATGTACGGCGGCACAGACCCGCACCGCCTTGGTCCCGTCACCGGCGACACCGACCACCAGCAGCCCGGCAGCGGTGAGGTCGCGCTCGACGGCATCCCGCCAGATCGGGTGGTCGTCGGCCACCACCAGCCGCAGCGGAGCGCCCACCTCAGGGACCTGCTCCTCGTGGGCCCGGCCTTCGCGGACCCGGTCAACGCGCGCCTTGTCATCGTGGGACATGCAGCTCCACCTCCGTCCCCTGCCCGGGCGTGCTCACGACCTGGACGCTGCCACCCAGACTCTCCACCCGGCCGCGGATCGACCGGGCCACGCCGAGCCGACCGTCGGACTCCGCCTCCTGCAGCCGGCCGGGCGCGATCCCCGGCCCGTCGTCGCGCACCGTGACAGTCACCGCCCCGGGCTCGTCCTCGACCAGCAGCCAGGCCGTCCGGCCGCCATGCCGCAGGGCGTTGTCGACCGCTGCGGCCACCGCCGCCGCCAGCTCCTGGGCAGTTGCTGCCGGCAGCGTCACGGGTCCGGCGGGTGCCGCCACCTCCACACCCGGCCGCGCCGGCAGCAGGGACCGCAGGTCGATCTCGCCCGCTGGCGCGACCGCGGGGCCGGCCACCAGTCGACGCAGTGCCTGCTCCTGACCGGTCACCAGCGCGACCAGCTCGGCGTCGTCGGACCGGCGGGCTACCAGTGCCAACGCCTGCAGCACCCCGTCATGGACTTCCCTCGCCAACCGCTCCCGCTCCGCGGTCTCGGCCTGCAGTCGGACCGCCTCGGCGTACGACGACTCCGCCCGGCGGGCCAGCTGCACGAGGTAGCCAACGACCGTGCCGAGCAGCATGAGCAGCACGCACGAGTTGACCGTCGCCTGGGACGCGCCGCCCCGTTCGACGACGGCGCCGACGGCGATCGCCGTACCCGTCAATCCGCCACCCACCCACCCGGAGCGCACCGCCCAGGCCGCCACCGGGGTGGCCGCCCACGAGACGGTCAGCGTCGGATCGCCGCCGGTGACCTGCTGGGCGCTGAGGGCGAGCACTGTCGCCTGCTGGCAGGCGATCACCACGACCAGGTCGACGATGAGCAGCGCCCGGGTCGGGGGCGACCAGCGGGTCATCACCGCCGTCCACACGACCATCACGGCGAGCACGGCCGTGGCGGCCCGCGCTTCGTCGTACCCGCTGTAGTGGGCCAGGAAGTTTCCGAGGGCGTAGAGCAGGGCGGCGACGCGATAGACGACGACGGCCCGCCAGAGCGCGCTGTCGAGGCGCTCCTCCGTGGCGCGCGTCGGCCGGCCCGTCAGCTGGCGCGGCGCTGGCTGCGGGGCGCGTCGGACACCAGGGCCTCGCGGGCCGCCGTGCGGGCGTCCTCGATGTCGGCCTTCGCCTTGGTGGCGTAGGTGTCGACGTACTCCTGGCCGGACAGCAGCATCAGCTCGTACATGATCTCGTCGGTGATGGAGCGGAGCACGAAGCGGTCGCCCTCCATCCCGGCGTACCGGCTGAAGTCCAGCGGCGCCCCGACCCGGATGCCGACCCGGCCGAGGTTGGGGATCTTCTTGCCGGTGGGCTGGACGACATCGGTGTTGACCATGGCGACCGGGATGACTGGGACGCCGGCCTCCAGCGCCATGCGGGCGACGCCGGTCTTGCCGCGGTAGAGCCGGCCGTCCGGGCTGCGGGTGCCCTCGGGGTAGAGACCGAGCAGCTTGCCCTCGGCGAGAATCCGCTTCGCCGTGCGCAGGGCCGCGTCGGACGCGGCGCCGCCGGAACGGTCGATCGGCACCTGGCCGACCCCGGAGAAGAACGCCTTGCTCAACTTGCCCTTGACGCCCTTGCCGGTGAAGTAGTCGGCCTTGGCGAGGAAGGTGATCCGCCGGGTTACCTTGAGCGGCAGGAAGATCGAGTCGCTGAACGACAGGTGGTTGCTCGCCAGGATCGCAGCGCCCTCGCTCGGGATGTGCTCTTCGCCCTCCACCCAAGGACGGAACAAGGTCCGGAGGATGGGCGTCAAGATCGCCTTGACCACCCAGTAGAACACGCGCCACCCCTGCTCATCCGGTCGGGAAACTAGGCCAACCCTATGGCGCCGGAGGGGGTTCCGGCAACGACCATGTCTCGCCTGGTCTCCCGGCTGGCGCGCTGCGCTGCTGTCCATGCAACGATCGGAGGGCCACCTCCTGTGAAAGGACCCTTCGTGCCCCTTCCCGCCCTCCTGCCCGGCGCCGAGCCGATCGAGTTGCCCGGCGGTCCCGTCGGTGTGCTGATCAGCCACGGCTTCACGGGCACCACCCAGTCGATCCGGCCGTGGGCCGAGCACCTGGCGGCGGCCGGCCTCACCGTGCTCGCGCCCCGCCTGCCCGGGCACGGCACCAGCGTCCAGGACATGAACACCACCCGCTGGGACGACTGGTACGCCACGGTCGAGGGCGCCTTCGACGACCTCCGGGGTCGCTGCGAGACGGTCTTCGCGATGGGACTGTCGATGGGCGGCACCCTCGTGCTGCGCTTGGCCGAGGAGCGCGCCGACCAGGTCGCCGGGCTCGTCGTCGTCAACGCCTCGCTCGCCACCGAGCGCAAGGACGCGAAGCTGCTCCCCCTGCTGTCCAAGGTGCTGCCGGCGTTCCCGGGCATCGCCAACGACATCAAGAAAGAGGGCGGCAAGGAGCTCGCCTACTCCAAGATCCCCCTGAAGGCGGCCTACTCGCTGCAGCAGGCCTGGCCCGTCGTGAAGCGCGACCTGCCGAAGATCACCTGCCCGGTGCTCGTCTACCGCTCGGCGATCGACCACGTCGTGGAGCCGGTCTCGGGCCGGGCCCTGCTCCAGGGCTGCGCGCACGCCGAGGAGCGGGTGCTGCACGACAGCTACCACGTGGCCACGCTCGACAACGACGCCCCGGAGATCTTCGACGGTTCGCTCGCGTTCGTCCGCACCCACGCCCCCGCGGCCGCCGGCTAGTTGCGATGACTACTGCCCTCCCACCTGGCGGCCGCCGTGACAACGGGCTGCCCTCCGCGGAGTGGGGCGCCCTGGTCGACCTCGACCCGCGGCTGTCCGACGCTCTGCTCGACAGCCTCGCCAGCGAGGGCGTGGCGGCGTACGTCGAGCCCGCCGTGGACCTCGACAGCGCCACCCGCGCCTCGGCCCTGCCCCAGCGCCCGCTGGACCGGCTCTGGGTCGACCCCTCCCAGGCGGACCTCGCCCGGGGGGTCGTCACCAGCGAGGTCGCCGACCTCACCGCGCTGCTCGCCGAGCAGGAGCCCGGCGCCAACGCCTCCGGCCTGGTGCGGGCCGTCCCGCCGGGTGCGGCTGCCCGCGTCCTGCCCCCGCCGGAGCTCCCCGGCCCCGCGGCGGCGCCGGTCGCCAGCGACGACGAGCTGTTCCTCCAGATCATCGAGGGGTTCGCGCAGGAGAGCCGCGACCCGGTCCCGCGCTGGCCGGTGTCGGAGGATCTCGACGACCGGCCGGCCCGCCCCGGCCTGGCCCCGCGACGCCGCCGCCACGACCCGCCAGGGGTCGACGAGGAAGACGCCCTTCCCGGCTGGGTCGAGCCTGCCCGGCTCGAGGACGAGGGTCACTACGAGCCCCCGCCCCCGCCCCGGCTCACCCGACCGCGACTGCGGACGCTCGCCGCCGTGGGGATGGTGCTCCTCGGCCTGGCCATCTTGTTCGCGCCGAACCAGATCGGGCTGGACGACTCGATCATCTACCTGCTGCTCGGGCTCCTGCTCACCGGAGGGGGCGCCGCGCTGCTCGTTTCGTGGATGCGCGATGCTCCACCGACAGGCAGCGGGCCGGACGACGGAGCGGTCGTCTAGCCCCTCACGGCGGGAGCGTTTGTGTCAGTCAGCGAGACGGTCGAGGTCAACGGGCACCTGATGGACACGGGGCTGTTGGCCCGGGTCCTGGACGATGTCCTCGGATACGGCGGCGACTACCGCATCGACCGGCTCGACGTCGGCCGGGCGCACGACGACGAGTCACAGGCCAAGATCACCGTCACGTCGGAGGACGACGAGGCGCTCCAGCGGCTGCTCATGCGCCTGCAGACCCACGGGGTCAACCAGGTCGATCCCGGGGAGGCGATGACCCGCGTCTGTGACCGGGACGGCGTCTTCCCCGACGACTTCTATTCCACGACCAACCTTGAGACGGTCGTCCGGCTCGGGTCGGCCTGGATCCCGGTGGAGCACCCGGAGATGGACTGCGGCCTGGTGGTCTCCGGCAACAGGGTCCGCACCGTGCCCGTCTCGGACATCATGGCGGGCGACAACGTGGTCTGCGGCGCCTCCGGTGTGAAGGTGGTCCTGCCCACCCGGGAGCACAGTGCCACCGAGGACGGCTTCGAGTTCATGAGCTCGTCGGTGTCGTCGGAGAAGCCGCAGGCGCTGGTCGTCCGGCAGATCGCGCAGCGGATGCGCGAGGTCAAGGCCGACGGGCAGAAGGTGCTGTGGGTCGGCGGCCCCGGCATCGTCCACACCGGAGCGGCCCCCGCCTTCACCGCCCTGGTCAAGGCCGGCTTCGTCGACGTCCTGTTCGCCGGCAACGCCCTCGCCACCCACGACATCGAGTCAGCCCTGTACGGCACCTCGCTCGGCGTGGACCTCTCCCACGGCAAGGGCGTCGAGCACGGCCACGAGCACCACATCCGGGCGATCAACACGATCCGGCGGGCCGGTTCGATCGCCGACGCCGTCTCCCAGGGAGTGCTGACCGGCGGGATCATGCACGCCCTCGTCAAGGGCGGCAAGACCTTCGTGCTCGTCGGCTCGGTCCGCGACGACGGACCGTTGCCCGACGTCTACACCGACGTCATCGTCGGCCAGCGTGCGATGCGGGCCGAGCTGCCCGGCGTCGGCTTCGCCATCATGGTCGCCACGACGCTCCACTCGATCGCCACCGGCAACATCCTGCCGGCGTCGATCCCGCTCGTCTGCGTCGACATCAACCCCGCCACGGTGACCAAGCTCGCCGACCGCGGCTCCTCCCAGGCCGTCGGCATCGTCACCGACATCGGCCTGTTCCTCGAGCAACTGGCCCGCGACCTGATCCCGGGCTACACCAGCGCCTGACTGCGGCTGACCAGCCGGGTGGGTCTCACTCTCTTGAGCTGGCGACGTGAGCGGCGGGGTCGATGACCCACGACACGATGCACGTCGTGGACCGGAGCTCACCTCGCGTCTCCTTCGCCCGGTCCCCGCCGGCCGGGTCGCGATGATCTACCTCCTGTTGCCGCGCAGCCGTGCGTGTCGGCGACAACGAGCGGAAGATCGGCCGGAGGGTCGCGATGATCTACCTCCTGTTGCCGCGCAGCCGTGCGTGTCGGCGACAACGAGGGGAAGATCGGCCGGAGGGTCGAAGATCGCGCGGGAGTCGGGCGTGGCGGCGGGCGCGACCGGCCTGAAGGGCGTGTTGGCCGTCGACACCAGCGCCTGACCCGGGACTCGCTCGACGGTCAGGGGGTGACGGTCGTGCCGGCCCGGCCGGCCAGCACCTCAGCGGCCTGGGACAACGCGCCGATCGCGGCCCGCCCACCGGCCTGGACGAAGGCCACGCAGGCCTCCACCTTCGGCCCCATCGAGCCCTCGGGGAACTCCCCCGCGGCCAGCCACGTCTGCGCCTGCGCCACCGTCATCCGGTCGAGCGACCTGGCCTCGGGGGTGCCGTAGCCGACCTGGACCTTCGCGACCTCGGTGAGCACCAGCAGCACGTCGGCCCCGACGGCCGAGGCGAGCAGGGCGGCGGTGCGGTCCTTGTCGACCACCGCCTCCACCCCGCGCAGCTCCCCCTGGTGCTCGACGACGGGGACACCGCCGCCGCCCGCAGCCACCACGACGTGACCGGAGTCCACCAGTGCCCGCAGAGGTCCCTGCTCGACGAACCCCAGGGGCTGCGGGGACGCCACGACCCGCCGCCAACGCCCGTCAGGCTGTACGGCGAACACGTGCCCGGACACCTGCGCGATGCGCTTCGCCTCGGCCCGCTCGTAGGCAGGCCCGACCGGCTTGGACGGCCGACGGAAGGCCGGGTCGCGACCGTCGACGACGACCTGGGTGATCAGGGAGAGGACGCGGGCGTCAAGGGCGCGCCGACGCAGCGCGTTGTCGAGCGCCTGCGCCAGCAGGTATCCCAGCTGGCCCTGCGACAGCGCGCCGCAAACGTCCATCGGCATCGGCGGGACCTCCTCGGCGGCGCGCTCCTGCTGCAGGAGCAGCCGACCGACCTGGGGACCGTTTCCGTGGGTGAGCACGAGGGACACCCCGTCGGCGACGAGG
>JANOTZ010000102.1:0-2325 GCA_031416735.1 Frankiales bacterium | reverse complement strand
GATGCGGCGTCGGTCCCCATCCCGGCGAGCGGCACGTCAGGCAGTGGCTGGTCGCTCGTGCTCGACGGGCTGGCCGAGGAGCTGCGTCCCGGACAGTTCATCAGCCTCACGCTGGTGTTCGAGAAGGCCGGCCGCACCACCCTGCAGGTCCCGATCCGGGCCGGCAACAACGGGCTGGGCGAGCGCGAGCACGCGCAGGACCCGTACGGCGGCCACTGACCGCCGGGCCAACTCCTCTGGTCCCGGTTCTCGGCTCCTTTTACCTGCACGTCGCGCGGGAGCCGGAGGCTGACTGTCGGGTCGGGCGGCTAACGTCCGGTCCATGGCCAAGACGGCGACGCGCGAGCGCCCCTCCCACCGCTGCTCCGAATGCGGCACCACCGTCGGCAAGTGGGTCGGCCAGTGCCCCGAGTGCCAGGCTTGGGGCAGCATCACCGAGGCCGGACCGACCCGCGTCCGCCTGGCCGCCGGTCCCGTCAGCACTGCGGCCCGGCGGATCTCCGAGGTGTCCGCGGAGGATGCCCAGTCCCGGCCCACCGGTGAAGCCGAGCTCGACCGGGTGCTCGGCGGGGGGCTCGTCCCTGGGTCTGTGATCTTGCTCGCCGGTGAGCCCGGTGCCGGCAAGTCGACCCTGGGGCTGAGCGTTGCCGCGAAGGCCGCACGGGAGGGCGCCCCGACGCTCTACGTCACCGGGGAGGAGTCGGCCGCCCAGGTGCGCCTGCGGGCCGGCCGCACCGGGGCGCTCAACGAGCACCTGTGGGTCGCCGCCGAAACCGACCTTTCTGCCGTGCTGGCCCACCTGGACGCCGTACAACCGGGGCTGCTCATCGTGGACAGCGTGCAGACCATCGGGTCCGCCGAGGTCGAGGGCAGCGCCGGCGGCGTGACGCAGATCCGCGCGGTCGCGTCGGCGCTGATCTCGGTCGCCAAGGAGCGGGGCATCGCGACCATCCTGGTCGGCCACGTCACGAAGGACGGCAGCATCGCCGGGCCGCGGCTGCTCGAGCACCTGGTCGACGTCGTCCTGCACTTCGAGGGCGACCGGCACTCCACCCTCCGGATGGTGCGGGCGGTCAAGAACAGGTATGGCCCCGCGGACGAAGTCGGCTGCTTCCAGATGACCGACAGCGGGATCGAGGGGCTGGCCGACCCGTCGGGGCTGTTCCTGTCGCGGGCCGAGAACCCGGTGCCCGGCACCTGCGTGACCGTCACCATCGAAGGCCGCCGACCGCTGCTCGCCGAGGTGCAGGCGCTGGTCACGAAAGCATCCCGGGAGGGCAGCCCCCGACGCGCCGTCTCCGGTCTGGAGCCCGGCCGGGTGGCGATGGTCCTCGCCGTCGCCGAGAAGCGGACCGGGGCCAACATCCTGGCCACCCACGACGTGCACACGGCCACCGTCGGCGGTGTGCGCGTGACCGACCCGGGCGCCGACCTCGCGTTGCTGCTCGCCGTGCAGAGCGCCTGCCGCGACGACGCGGTGCCCGGCGGCCTGGTGGCGATCGGCGAAGTGGGACTGTCCGGTGAGGTGCGGCCGGTGACCGGTGTCCAGCGGCGACTGGCGGAGGCCGCGCGGCTCGGGTTCACCGCCGCGGTCGTCCCCGTCGGAAGCGGCACAGCTCCCGAGGGCATGCACGTCCTGGAGGTCATCGACGTCGACGCAGCGCTGCGGGCAGTCAGGTCGCTGACGGGCCGAGCCCGCCGTACCGTCCCTCGGCCTTGATCCTTTGGATGCGCCGTGACGCAGACGTGACCACTGCGCGGCTGCGCGCGGGCCCGGCTGCTCCCTAGACTCCGGGGCAACACTGCGGAAAGGGAGCACGCGTGGCGACCACGGACGATCTGCTGCGCTCGACGCTCTACCAGGTAGCACCTGGCACTGCCCTGCGGGACGGGCTCGAGCGGATCCTGCGCGGCAACACCGGCGCGCTGATCGTGCTGGGCCACGACAAGCTGGTCGAGTCGCTCTGCGGCGGCGGCTTCGACCTCGACGTGGACTTCTCCGCCACCCGGCTGCGCGAGCTGTCGAAGATGGACGGCGCCATCGTCGTCAACAGCGACCTGACCAAGATCGTCAAGGCGAGCGTCCAGCTGGTGCCCGACTCCAGCATCGAGACGGCCGAGACCGGCACCCGGCACCGCACCGCGGAACGCGTCGCCAAGCAGACCGGCAAGCCGGTCATCAGTGTCAGCCAGTCGATGCGGATCATCGCGCTCTACGTCGACGGCCGCAGGTATGTCCTCGACGACAGCGCGGCGATCCTGTCCCGCGCCAACCAGGCCCTGGCCACCCTCGAGCGCTACAAGCTCCGGCTCGACGAGGTCGCC
>JANOTZ010000101.1:0-19355 GCA_031416735.1 Frankiales bacterium | reverse complement strand
CATGATCCTCATCAAGCACGGCCGGCGCTCCATGCAGCTCGCCTGGACCCACCTGCTGCCCGCCACCTTCGGCGGCAAGGCCGTGATGAACGTCCAGAACGCGATGGCCGCCGCCGGCGCCGCGTTCGCCGCCGGCGCTCCTCTGCACGACATCCGCCAGGGGCTGCGCACCTTCACGACGTCCTACTACCTCGCGCCCGGGCGCCTCAACGTCACCGAGGTCGACGGCATCACGGTCGTCGTCGACTACTGCCACAACGCCGCGGGCATGCGCCTGCTCGGCGACTTCGTGGACAAGCTCACCGAGCAGCCTGCCGACGACCTGCTGCGGCACCGCCGGATCGGGGTCATCGCGACGGCCGGCGACCGTCGGGACGAGGACATGCGCGAGCTCGGGGAGGTCGCGGCCCGCCACTTCGACATCCTCATCGTCCGCGAGGACAAGCGCCTGCGCGGCCGGTCCGCCGGCGAGGGCGCTGCGCTGGTCGAGGAAGGCGCGCGCACGGCCATGGCCGCCGGCGCCCGCTGTCGGGTGGTGGAGCAGTTCCACGACGAGATCGGCGCCTGCCGGCACGCCCTCGACCTGGCTGGTTCGGGCGACCTGGTCGTGCTCTGCGTTGACAGCCACACGGCGGTCTGGTCGGAGATCCAGGAGCGCTCCCACCTGGCCCAGGCCGGCGTCCGCGCCGACACCTCCACCGGCGACCCCGACCTGTAGCCCGAACCCTCCCCCCTCCCGTTACGTCTGCTCGGTCAGGCGGCCGACATGGCCAGATGAGCAGACGTTAGGAGCCGGGGCGGGCGGCGAGAAGCGCCGCCTCCGCCTCGGAACCATGCTCCATGATCCACGTGGAGTTTCAGGCGGTCCCAGTCGCGAGATGCACCTCAAACTCTCTGTCGATCATGGACCGAGACTGCCGACTATCCGCCGCGTCCCCTTCCCGATGAACGGACGCGGAAGGGGCGTTTTCGACCCGCCGAAGACCCCTTCCGGTTCCGTTCACTCCTCTGGAACGGGATGAAGAAGCGGCTGCTCTCCTTCTGGTCAGGGGCGGGCGGCAAGGACACGGGCGCGGACGGCGGTGGGGTCCATCCGCACCCCGCCGGCGTCCTGCAGCACCTGCTCGCAGGCCAGCCGGTCCTGATGGCACATCAGCGCCACCACGTCGCCGTCCTTTCGCCCGAGCAGGGCGGACCGCAGCGCGGTGACCTCGTCGTCATAGGCAGGGACATCGCCGGCCCCGGATCGCAGGAGCGCGATCATCTCCTCCGGAGCACGTCCCCGCAGGTAGTCGCTCTTCACCGCGATCACCACCTCGTCCGACCCGTGCCGGGCCAGGTGACCAAGCTCCCGCAGCTGGTCGTCGAGCCGGTCGCCGACCGCGCCGAGCACAGTCACCACGCGGCCACCCGGGAGGTGCAGTCCGCGGACGACCGACAGCAGGGCGAGAAGGCCGTCCTCGTTGTGGGCGAGGTCGAGCGAGACCACGCAGCCGCCGACGTCCCACAGGTTCATCCGGCCGGGGTTCTCGTGCGCGGTGAAGGTCCGCAGGCCCTGCAGCACCGCCTCCCGCGGCAGCCCGATCGCGAGCCCGGCCGCGGTGGCCGCGAGGGCGTTGGCGACATCGTGGCGCGACAACCCGAACAAGGTCATCGGCACGTCGGCCAGCGCGATCAACGGGTCCACGACGCCGCCCTCGCCGAGCATCGTGATCTGGTCGTCGAGGACGGTCATCGCCCGCCCGTGCTCGTCGAGGGCGGTCCGCACGCCCGGGGCCTCGGCGTCCAGCGAGAACACCCACGGCCTGCCCTTGGACGTCGTCCGCATCGCGAGCGCCCTCGGGTCCTGGGCGTTGAGGACGCACCAGCCACCTTCGCGGGTGATGTGGGGGACGACCGCCTTGACCTCGGCGAGGTCGTCGACGGTGTTGATCCCGTGCATTCCCAGGTGATCTGCCGCGATGTTCGTCACGACCGAGACGTCGTTGTGCCGCGCGCCCGCCCCGCGGAGCAGCAGCCCGCCCCGGGCGGTTTCGAGAACGGCCAGGCGCACCCGCTTGTCGGACAGCACCCGCCCAGCACCGCCGTACCCGCTCCAGTCTCCCTCCTCGATCGCCACCCCGTCGACGTAGACGCCGTCCGTCGAGGACCAGCCCGTGACGTTGCCGGCGCAGCGCGACATGTGGGCGATGAGCCGGGTGGTCGTCGTCTTGCCGTTGGTGCCGGTGACGGCGACCACCGGGATCCGCGGTCGCGGCGTCGTCGGCCCGGGTCCCGCCTCGACGCCGGACAGGTCGACCTCCTCCCCCGCGAGCGCGCGGGCGAGCCCCAGACCGAGGGAGCGGGCGAGCTCGCGGCGCCGCCACGGGAAGGCCACCGTCAGCTGTCCCGGCTCGGGCCCAGGACGACTGCGTACGGCGAGACGACCCACTCCGGCGGTGGCGGCGAGCCGTCGGGTGAGGCCGACGAGGAGCCGGGCCAGGACCCGCGACCGGACCTCGCTGCCAGGGGGTCCCGGTCGGGCCACGCCGTCGGCCCACGGCTTGCGCCGGAACTCCGCCTCCGGCAGCTCGAGCAGCTCGGTCAGGTCGAGGACCACCTTGCAGGCCGCCCGGGGGAAGTAGAGGTTGGGGCCATCGAGCAGACGGAGCTCACGAAGGGCTGCGGGTGCGTCGTCGGGCCGGTGCGGCATAACGAAAACGATGCCACGTCGCGTCAGCGGCGCCTGCCGGTCACCTGAGCTGGGCAAGGGTGGGCGAGCTGCGGGCCCCGCGGTGGGCGACCGTCCAGGCCCCGGCCCGGCAGCCGATCGAGGCGGCCCGCTCCAGCGACAAGCCGTCCAACAGCGCCCAGGTCAGCGCGCCGACGAAGGCATCGCCGGCGCCCACCGTGTCGACGGCGACAGCCGGCAGGCCAGGAACGTGGACGAGGTCATCACCACACACCAGGGCTCCGTCGGCGCCGAGAGTGACGACCACCCCTCGCCGTACCAGGGGGCGCAGGGCCTGGGCAGCCGCGCCGGCCTCGGCAGGTCCTGAAGGTTCGACGATCCCAGCAGCCCTCCCCGACAGGGCCGCGGCCTCGCCGGCGTTGACGACGAGCACGTCGACGTCGCGCAGCAGCTCGGCCGGCAGCGGTTGGGCGGGGGCCGCGTTGAGGACCACCAGAGCACCCGCCGACCGGGCGGTCGCCACGGCCGAGACCACGACGGGGAGGGGCACCTCGAGCTGCACCACGACCGCCCGCGCCTCGATCCGCGACGGCGCACGGACATCGGCGTTGGCTCCCGGCACCACGACGATGGTGTTCTCGCCGGCGTCGTCGACGGTGATGAGCGCCATCCCGGTGGCCGCGTCTGCTCGGGCGACGGCGGTGACATCGATCCCTTCGGAGCCGAGCGCTGCCAGCGAGAGGTCGCCGTCGGCGTCGCGGCCCACGGCTCCGGCCAGGGACACCGACAGTCCCAGCCGGGCAAGGGCAACCGCCTGGTTCGCGCCTTTGCCACCGGCCAGCCGCAGGACGTCCCGGCCGAACAGGGTCTCCCCCACTTCCGGGAAGCGCGGCACCCGGACCACCACGTCCACGTTGACGCTGCCGACCACGAGGACATCCGTCATGGGCGGAAGTCTGCACCCGCCCGGGACTCAGCAGCTGTTGGTGCGGTCGGCCGCCCGCTCCTGACGATGTGCAGCACGAGCGGGAGCAAGGCGGCTCGACCACACCATGTAGAGCCCGTTACCGCGCCGGAAGTACGCGCACGGACGAACAGAGGGGTACGGCGCAAGGGTGGCCCCACCGGACGAGGCGGGCCCCCGGCACGCGTGCCAAGATCCCTGCACACGACCTGTCGATCTGACCCGCGGCCGTTCGTCGGATCCCTGAAGGGTCCGAACACGGACCCACTGCAGAGGAGACCCACCATGGCGCAGTACCTGGTTCTGATCTACGGCGACGAGAAGGCCCTCCAGGAGGGTGGCCAGGGCGTCTGGGACGAGACGATGAAGGGCCACAACGACTTCGGCGCGAAGCACGCCACCGAGATCGCCGGCGGCAACGCGCTGCAGGGCGCCGACACCGCCACCAGCATCCGCCCGGACGCGGCGGGTGGCTTCACGGTCACCGACGGCCCCTTCCTGGAGACCAAGGAGACCCTCGGCGGCTACTACCTCGTAGAGGCCATCGACCTCGACGCGGCCATCGCCATCGCCAAGGACATCCCTGCACCCGCAGGCGGTCTCGAGGTCCGTCCCGTCATGGTTTTCGACTGATCCAGCAGGCGGTCGCTGACGCGCACCGGCGCGAGTGGGGCTACGTCCTCGCCGCGACGGTGCGCGTCACGCGCGACCTCGACCTGGCCGAGGAGTGCGTGCAGGACGCCTTCGCGAAGGCGCTCACGACGTGGGCGAGCGACGGCATCCCGAGCAACCCGGGAGCCTGGCTCACCACCGTCGCCCGCAACCGGGCGCTCGACCTCGTGCGCCGGGAGGCCACGCTCCGGACCAAGCTGCCGCTGCTCGTCGAGGACGATGCGGAACCCCGCGAGCCGGACACTTTCCCCGATGATCGGCTGCGGCTGGTCTTCACCTGCTGCCACCCGGCCCTGTCGATCGAGGCCCAGGTCGCCCTCACCCTGCGGCTGCTCTGCGGCCTGTCGACCGCCGAGGTGGCCCGCGCCTTCCTGGTGAGCGAGCCGACGATGGCGGCCCGGATCACGCGAGCCAAGAAGAAGATCGCGGCCGCCCGGATCCCTTACCGGGTACCGGATCCCGAAGATCTCCCGGCACGGGTGGACGCCGTACTCGCTGTTTTGCATCTGCTCTTCACCACCGGCCACACCGCCCCCGCCGGCGAGGCCTTGGTCCGCCATGACCTGGTACGACGCTCGCTGGCCCTCACCCGGATGCTGAGGTCCCTGCTGCCCGGCGCCGAGGTCGACGGCCTGCTCGCCCTGATCCTGCTCACCGACGCCCGGCGGGCGACGCGGGTCGACGACGACGGCCGACTGCTGCTGCTCGAACAGCAGGACCGGAGCCGTTGGGACCGGGAGGCGATCGACGAGGGCCTCGACCTGACCCGGCACGCGTTGCAACAGGGTTCCCCGGGTCGGTATGCGCTGCAGGCCGCCCTGGCCGCGGTGCACGCCGAGGCGGTGACGTGGGAGCAGACCGACTGGCGGGAGATCGTCGCGTTGTACGGGCTGTTGGCCCGCCGCTGGCCCACTCCTGTGGTCGCCCTCAACCGGGCGGTCGCGATCGGGATGGCGGACGGGCCGCAGGCCGGGCTCGACGCCCTGGCACCGCTCGGTGACGAACCGACGCTGGCCGGCTACCCCTATCTGGCCGCCTCGCGGGCCGACTTCCTACGCCGGCTCGGCCGCGCCGAGGAGGCCCGGACCGCCTACCAGGAGGCGCTGCTGCTCACCACCAACACGGTGGAACGCGACTTCCTGGCCGCCCGGCTGGCCGGCCTCGGCTGACAGGCAGGAATCGCCACGAACCGTGTCGAAACAGGTGCGTAACTCCTGGAGGTTTTCCTTGTCGCGCCTGCGCACCGCCCTGCTCGCCGCCGTCCTCACCACCACTCTCACGGCCGCCGTCCTGCCGGCTCTCGCCCAGGCCGACCCGGCCAACTGCCTCAAGCCCGACCCGGACGCGGCGCTCTGCCTCGCAGGGGAGGGGGCCAACGCGGTCCAGGAGCTCGAGAAGCCGCTGATCGGCCCGCGGAACGCGGCACGGGTGGCCTCCGACGCAGCCCTGGAGGCGGCCGGGATCTGCGACGCCACCGACCACGCTGCCTGTCTGCTGCCGTTCCCCAACGACCGGTTCACCGTCGCGGACCCGACCACCCCGACCGGGCGTCGGATCAGCATCAACCCGCTGGCGATGCCGCGCAACATCGCGAACCGGCCGGTCGACCCGACCGAGCTCAACCGCAACGACGGCTGGTCGCCGGGCGCGACGGTCCTCACCAGCGTCACCGGCCTCGACCTGGCCGCCACCGGCGCCGCCGGCGTCACCGACCCCGGCGCCTCGCTGCGGCACGACGCGCCGATCGTGCTGCTCGACGCGGCCACCGGCGAGCGCTGGCCCTACACCGCGGAGCTCGACGCCAACCCGACCGACGGGGAGCAGCCGCTGCTCATCGTCCGGCCGGCCGTCAACTTCACCGAGGGCCACCGCTACGTCGTCGGGCTGCGCAACCTCAAGGACAAGGCGGGCAAGACCATTCCGGCCGGCGCCGAGTTCGCCAAGCGCCGCGCTGCAGCCACCTCCTCCGACCCGGTCTTCGGTCCGCTGATGCGCAAGGGCGTCCAGGCCTCCGAGCTCTACCTCGCCTGGACCTTCACCATCGCCAGCACCAAGAACAACACCGGCCG
This sequence comes from Frankiales bacterium, assembly GCA_031416735.1. Classification (GTDB taxonomy): domain Bacteria; phylum Actinomycetota; class Actinomycetes; order Mycobacteriales; family SCTD01; genus RYN-111. The sequence continues at coordinate 12,979 of JANOTZ010000101.1, read as the reverse complement.
GATGCTGCACATCCGGGACGACGCCTTCGCGTCCCTCAAGGGCGCGGCGCCGGCGTTCAAGGTCGGCGCCATCACCGACGCCTACAGCGGCCGGGTCTCCCGCCGCATCACCGGCACCTTCACCGTCCCCAACTACCTGACCCCGCCGGTCAACAGCAAGGAGCCGGTGCTCGGCACCGACCCCGGCCTGCCCGGCACCCGGTTCCTCTACCTCCCCGGTGACGACCTGCCGGACCGGGTCGGCGACTTCACCGCCACCTTCACCTGCGACGTGCCCAAGGCCGCCGTCGCCTCCTTCACCACCCCCTCCCCGGTGACCCCCGCCCGCGGGTCGATCTACGGCCACGGTCTGCTCGGCGGTCAGGGTGAGGTCGGGGCCGGCAACGTGCAGAAGATGGGCCAGGAGAACAACATCTTGTTCTGCGCCACCGACTGGTACGGCATGGCCACCGGTGACGTGCCCAACGTCGCGACCTTCCTCGCCGACATGAGCTATTTCCCGACGCTGCCCGACCGGGTGCAGCAGGGCATGCTCGCGCAGCTGTTCCTGGCCCGCCTGCTGAAGGACCCGCGCGGCTTCGCGGCCGACCCGGCCTTCCGCGCCGGTGGGCGGCCGGTCGTGCAGAGCGGCACGGTCTACTACGACGGCAACAGCCAGGGCGGCATCATCGGCGGGGCCCTGATGGCCGTCGCTCAGGACATCACCCGCGGCGTCCTCGGCGTCCCCGGCATGAACTACTCGACGCTGCTCGACCGCTCCAGCGACTTTGCGGGCTACGAGGCGGTCTTCAACGCGGCCTACCCGAGCGAGGTCGACCGCGAGCTGGTCTTCGGCCTCATCCAGCCGCTCTGGGACCGCGCCGAGACCAACGGCTACGCCGCGCACATCAGCGACAACCCGCTGCCCGGCACGCCTCGGCACGAGGTGCTGATGCACGTCGCCTACGGCGACCACCAGGTGGCCAACCTCTCGGCCGAGGTGATGGCCCGCACCATCGGGGCCCGCACCAACAAGGGCTTCCTCGCCGAGGGCCGGCACTGGGGCGTGGATCCCGGCTGGGGAATGCACCGCTTCAAGAAGGCCTGGTCCGGCAGCGCGCTGGTCTACTGGGACAGCGGTTCGGCGACGCCGCCCAACACCAACACCCCGCCGCCCACCGGCCCGGGGCTGGCCGGCCACGATCCCCACGAGGACCCGCGGGCGAGCTATCTGGCCCGGGTGCAGAAGGGGCTGTTCCTGCAGCCCGGCGGTGAGGTCGTGGACGTCTGCGACGGCGCCCCGTGCCTGGGCCGCCCGCTCGGCCCGGAAGACCCGCCGCAGGGCTAGTCGCGGAGGCGGCCTCAGTCGCAAGAGATGGTCGCCGCACCTTGGGCGCCCTAGCCTCGGGGCATGACAACGCGTACGGCGCTCGGCGCCGCTGTCCTGTCCGTCGGCCTGCTCGCCGCGTGCAGCGCCGAGGACAACGCGAACAGCACCCCGAGCCCGTCGGAGACCACCGCCACGCCGGCCGCCACCGCGACCCAGGCTCCGTCGGCGACCACCTCGCCGGAGCCGGGCGCGCCGGCCTTCCCGGCCAACACCCTCCCCGACACCGAGAACCCGAGCGGCGGTCCGCTGGGTGTGCGGTCCGCCCGCGCGGCCGCGCACGCCGGCTACGACCGGGTGGTCATCGAGCTCGGCGGGACGACTCCTGGGCAGCCGGGGTGGCGGGTGGAGTACGTCACGACGCCGACCTCCGACGGCTCGGGTAACCCGGTCGCCGTACAGGGCTCGGCGTTTCTGCGGGTCCTCGTCACCGGCGTCGGCTACCCGGGCGACACCGGCGTCCCGGAGCCCTCACCGCGGCGGTTCACCTCCGGCGGCACGCGGGTGCTCCGCGAGGTGGTGCTCGACGGCGTGTACGAGGGGCAGTACACCGCGTTCCTGGGCCTGTCCGGCACGAAGCCGTTCCGGGTGTTCCGGCTGAGCAACCCGGAGCGGGTCGTCATCGACATCCGGCACAGCTGAGGCTCAGGCGCAGCCCGGGTGCGGCACGGTCGGGTCCTGCAGGCCCACGAGCTGGCAGTAGGTCAGCTTCGAGACCTTCCACGTCGAGCCCTCCAGGACCGCCGCCCCCTGCGCACCGGTGAGCAGGGCCACCCCGCCCTTGCCCAGCAGGTTGTAGGTGACGTTCGCCGCGGTCGGCCCGGTGAGGGCCACGCTCGTGACCTTGGCCGACAGGTCCGCGGCGGCGGGGTCCTTGGCGGACTTGGTCAGCTCGGCGGTGAACCGCGCCCCGTCCTGCAGCAGCGCGACGTGGGCCGCAATGGTGCCCGCCGGGTTGAAGAACGTCTCCCAGGTGGCGCTGATGGCAGCGGTCGCCGCCGCGACATCCACGGTCGGGGTCGGGGTCGGGATCGGTGACGGGGACGCGATCTCGTTCGTCCCCCCGCCGCAGCCGGCGAGGAGGACGGCGAGGAGCAGGGCAGCGGGGCGAGGCGTCACGGTAAGTCCCCTTCGGTGGCGTTCCCCCCAGTTCAGGGGTATCCGGCCGGTCCGTCAAGGTCAGAGCGGACTAGTCCGTCAGGGCTGCTTCGATGTCGGCACGGATCTGCTCCGGCGTGGTCTTGGACCGGTAGCGCTTGAGGACCTGACCGTCACGACTGACGAGGAACTTCTCGAAGTTCCACTTCACGTTGCCCGCCTTGCCGCTGTCGTCCGCGGCCGAGGTGAGCTCGGCGAACAGCGGGTGCTGCTTGCGCCCGCGGACGTTGACCTTCGCGAACATCGGGAAGCTCACGCCGTACGTCGCACTGCAGAACTGAGCGATCTCCTCCGAGCTCCCGCTCTCCTGGAACAGGAACTGGTTGCACGGGAAGCCCAGGACCCGCAGGCCCTTCTCCTCATAGGTCGCGTGGAGCTCCTCGAGGCCGGCGTACTGCGGCGTGAAGCCGCACTTGGAGGCGACGTTGACGGCGAGCAGCACGTTGCCTGCATAGTCGGCGAGGGTCGCCGGCCGGCCGTCGAGGGTGGTCAGGGGGATGTCGTAGAGAGTCACTAGCGGTTCAGCCTCGGGCCGCCGGCAAAGGTGGCGAGCAGACCGTCGTTGTCGTGGATGCTTTCGGTGTTGGTCTTCTCGCAGACGGCCAGGCAGGCGTCGACGTAGACGGCGTAAGGGGCGCCGTCAGGGCCGATCTCGACGTCGATGAAGTCGAGCACCCGGCCACAACGCCCGGGACCACATCCCTTGACCTTCAAGGGATTGGCCGGCTTGTTGACCGACGCGCTGTAGAAGAGCGGCTTCGCGCCCAGGACGTCGACGCCGACGCCGAGGTAGCCGTTCCAGGCGCCGTTCTTGTCCTCGGAGGTCGTGCCGTAGTAGGCGAAGGCGACCTTGCCCGGCGCACCGACGGTGAGGGTGGCGAGGTTGACGGACTTCACGCCCGGGGCCGCCACGTCGAGCGGCTTGCTCCAGGTCTTGCCGCCGTTCTTGGACGTGACCATCTTCGGTCGACGCTCAGCATCGCCGTACAGGTAGTAGAGGTTGTTCTTGCTGTCGACGGCGACGCTCGGGTCCGGGCCGCTGTCGGCGGCACCCGGGGCGACCTGCACGACCGTCCAGGTGTTGCCCTCGTCGCGGCTGATCGCGAGCTTGGGCTTGCCGCAGACGCCGAGCGGGATGTAGATGACGCCGTTGGAGTCGCTCACGCCGTGCCCGTTGAGGCCGGAGCACTCCGGGTAGGTGATCTGGGCGGTCGGGATGAAGGTGAGGCCACCGTCGAGGGACTTCGTGCACTTGGTGAAGACGGGGTGGTTGAAGCAGTAGTAGAGGATCTTGCTGTAGCCGATCATCGGGCTGCTCACGGGCTTGCCGGTGAACAAGGTCTGGTGGTCGTTGATCGGCTCACCGCAGGCGAGCGGGTTGGTGATCCAGCTCTTGCCCTCGTCGTCGGAGTAGGACAGCTCCGCGCAGGCGACCGTGAGGTCGATGTCGAAGATGCGGTCACCGTCGCTGGTCCTGTCGACCAGGATGTAGGGGTCCATCGAGATCGCGTGCGGGCTCACGCCGGCGGCGCCCGGGGTGACGTCCTTCCAGGTCCGGCCCTTGTCGCGTGAGGACAGGACCGACCGGCCACCGGGGGCGACGGTCTCAAGCGTCTCCTCCGAGCCGAGACAGGAGGTGACGCAACCCGAGCTGGCCGTCACGAAGATCGCGCCGTTGCGGGTGATGCCCAGCGTCGGCTCTCCGGCGTTGTGGCCCAGCCGGTGGAGCTTCACGACCGGGCCCGGGGCAGCGGCGACGGGCTTCGCGCCGGCCCGGTGGGCGGTGGCGCGGCGGTCCGGCTCGGCGGCCGAACCGGAACTGGCGAGCACCGAACCGAACAGCACGGCTCCCGCGAGCCCAGCCATCCGAAGGCGGGCGCTACGTCCCTTGAGCATGAAATCCCCTGACGTCACTGAGCTGAGCTGGGCACTCCCTCAGTGTTCGACGGGGAGATCCCGCTTCCTGCCGCCGCGGCTGGATCGCCGGTGGCTGATCCTCTTGTCCGACATCGGGCCTGAGAAACGCCGGCGTGTCTGCTGCAGATGTCGAAGAACGTGCCCAATCAGCCCGGGACCAGGCCGAGTTGATGGGCGCGGGCTGCCGCCTCGGTGCGGGAGGGCACCGCGAGCTTGCGCAGGGCTGCCGACACGTGCTTGTCGACGGTCTTTGTCGCGAGCACCAGCTGGTCGGCGATGGCGCTGTTGGACAGGCCCACGGCCACAAGGCGCAGGACGTCGACCTCACGATCGGTGAGCTGCGCCGGATTGGCCCTCGTGCGTGGTCGGGGACCGCGGGGCAGCTCCCGGACACCCTGCTGGCGCAGCTGCTTGGCGACCCGTGCGGCCGCACCGTGCGCCCCGACGAGCTGCAGCAGGGCGAGGGCCTCCACGGCGTCACCCTGCTCCAGCAGGGCGAGGGCGGCCTCGAAACCGCAGCCCAGCTGCCGCCAGGCGTCCGGCGACGGCTCGGCGTACAGCGTGCTGCCGCTGGTGGGCTCGGGCGGCGCGCCGCACACCCGGCGCCAGCGCACCAGCTCGTCGACGCCCCACTGCTCCTCGAAGCGCCACGACTCCGCGAGCACGGCGTCGGTCCTGGCGAGGACGTCAGCGACGGGCGCGTCGTCGAGCCAGGCCAGCTCGGCCTCGACCAGGGCGACGGGCCGCTGCCAGCACAGGCCGGGATGGCCGGCAGCCAGCGCCCGTGCCTCGGCGAGCGCCTCACGCCCTCCGGGGTCGCCACGCCGGAGCCGGACCCTCGCGGTGACGCAGAGCGCACCGAGACGCGGCAGCGGCGCGCTGAGCGGTGACGCGATGATCTCCGCAACGCCCTCGGCCGCGTCGTCCCACCGGCCGAGCAGCAGGTGGAGTTCCGCCCGGTTCACCATCAGGTAGCGCCTCCACAGCTCCAGACCGCGAAGGTCGCACTCGACGACGCCGTCCTCGACGAGGTCGAGCTGGTCGAGGCGGCGCTGCTCGGCGAAGGCGCTCGACAGGTGCAGCAGCGCCCGCCCGACGGCCTCGTCGAGGTCGTGCCGACGGGCGAGCTCCAGGCTGTCGAGGAGCAGCTGCGGGTCACGCCCGCGGAACAGCTCGCAGGTGCCCATGGTGTTGAGCGCATGCGCCACGACGTCGACGGCCCCGAGCTCCCGCCCGAGCTCCACCGCGCGCCGGCCCCATGCGTGCGTGCCGGTCACGTCGGACTCCTCGAAGCAGGTGTACGCCCAGCCGGCGTAGACCTCCGCGAGCTCCCTGCTCGGCGGCAGCGCCTCGAGCACCTCCTGCGCCTGGGCGAGGAACAGCGGCGTCTCGCTCTCCCGCCCCGCGCACGAGACCCGCCGACCGAGGGACAGCAGGACCCTGCCCTGACCCACCGGTTCGCCGTACTCCCGCTGCAGGGCCAGCGCCTCCTCGAGCGCCGCCACCGCCTCGGTCATCCGGTCGACCAGGTACGCCGCGAACGACAGGCGCTCCAGCAGCTCCGCGCGAACCAGGGGCTCGTTGGCGGGTGCGTGCCGCAGCGCCTGCTCCCAGTGCGCCGCGGCCTGTCGCTTCGACCCGAGCCGCGTGGCCCGTTCCGCCGCGGCCCGGGCGTGGACGAGGACGGCCGGTGAGTCGTGGCCGGCGTCAGCGTGGTGCGCGAGGCGCGACGGCTCGGCACCGCGCGCGACCAGGGCGTGGAGGGCGGTGCGATGCAGCTGCATCGCCCGGTACGGCGGGAGGGTTCCCTCCACCGCTCGCCGGGCCAGCTCGTGGCGGAAGGCCACCCCGTCCCCGTCGGAGACCAGCACCCCCGAGGCGACGGCCGCGTCGAGGTTCTCCAAGCCGGCCAGCGAGTCGACCAGCCACAGCTCGCAGCGCTGCGGCACGATCGCGACCGCCTCCGCGACCGAGCGGGCCGCGGGGCCGAGGCGGGCCAGGCGGGAAAGCGCTGCGTCGACGACCGTGCCGGGGATCTCCTCGTCCGGTGCCGCCAACGCCTCGGTGACGTAGAACGCGTTGCCGCCCGTGACCCGGTGCAGTTCCCGGGGGTCGAGATGCGTGCCCCGGCATAGCGCCTTCACCGCCGCCGGGGACAGCAGCGGCACCTCGAGGCGGGTGGTCTCGGGGCCGCACAGGTCACCGAGCGCCGTCCGCAGCCCTGACACCCGCTCAACCTCGTCGTCCCGGTAGCTGGCCAGCACCAGCAGGGCGTGGTCGCGGATCGGTCGGGCCAGCATCCGCACGACGTCGAGGCTGGCGTCGTCGGCCCAGTGCAGGTCCTCGAGCACGAGGACGGCCGATCCCTGGGCGGGCACCTGCCCCACGAGGGCAGCGGCGATCGCGTGCGGCCGCCCTTCGTCGACCAGGGCGGCGAGGTCACCGCGCAGCTGGTCCGCGATCTCGGCGAACGGGCCCAGCGGACGCGGTGTCGACAGCGGGTGGCACCCGCCCCACGTCACGGGCACAGCCAGCCCGTCGCTGAAGGCGCGAAGTAGGGCGGTCTTGCCGGAACCTGCCTCGCCACGGACCAGGACCACACGGCCGCGTGCCGTTTGCTGTACCTGCGTCCACAGCCCGTGCAGCTGGGCGAGCAGCTCCTCACGCTCCACCAGCGACCCCATGGTCCGACATGGTGCGGTACCCAGCCGAATCTGGGTAGGCAGGTGCCGAAACCTGGGCAGTCGAGGCACCCCGGAAGGACCCGACAGCCGACAGCGTGTGAGCAGCGCCGGAGCACAGCGCGACGGCCACCCGACAGGAGCCTCACATGCCTCGCTACATGGTCACCCGCACCTTCGACGGCGGTCTCCACATCCCGGCGAACGCCGAGGGCGCCAGCGCCTGCCTGTCCGTCGTCGACAAGAACCTCGACCACCACGTCACCTGGGTCCACTCGTACGTGAGCGACGACAAGAAGGCGACCTTCTGCGTCTATGACGCCCCGTCCCCCGAGGCGATCCGCAAGGCTGCGGGCGACACAGGCCTGCCCGTCGACGCCATCACCCAGGTGTCGGTCCTCGACCCGTACTTCAACTACTGACGGGCGCCGGCGTCCCACGACGTCGGCAAGGCGAAGACCGACGGGTTCACCGAGCTCATGCTCGTTCCGTTCCTCGCTCGCTGGCGCGAGCTCATCACTCCCACTCGATGGTGCCCGGGGGCTTGCTGGTGACGTCCAGCACCACCCGGTTCACGTCGCGCACCTCGTTGGTGATGCGGGTCGAGATGCGGGCGAGCACGTCGTAGGGCACCCGTGACCAGTCCGCGGTCATCGCGTCCTCGGAGGACACCGGTCGCAGCACGATCGGGTGGCCGTAGGTCCGGCCGTCCCCCTGGACGCCGACGGACCGGACGTCGGCGAGCAGCACCACCGGGCACTGCCAGATGTCGCGGTCGAGGCCGGCCCGGGTGAGCTCCTCGCGGGCGATGGCGTCGGCCTCGCGCAACAGGTCGAGCCGGTCCTGCGTCACCTCGCCGATGATCCGGATGCCGAGGCCCGGGCCCGGGAAGGGCTGACGCCAGACAATGGGCTCCGGCAGCCCGAGCTCGATACCGACCGCGCGGACCTCGTCCTTGAACAGCGCCCGCAGCGGCTCCACCAGGGAGAACTGCAGGTCATCGGGGAGCCCCCCGACGTTGTGGTGGCTCTTGATGTTGGAGGTGCCGGCTCCCCCGCCGGACTCGACCACGTCCGGGTAGAGCGTGCCCTGGACGAGGAAGTCGACGGGCTCGTCGGCGGAGATCTCGCGGGCTGCCTCCTCGAAGACGCGGATGAACTCGCGGCCGATCGCCTTGCGCTTCTCCTCAGGGTCGATGACCCCGGCGAGGGCGTCGAGGAAGCGCTTCTGGGCGTCGGCGACGTGCAACCGCACGCCGGTGGAGGCGACGAAGTCCTGCTCGACCTGCTCGGCTTCGCCCTTGCGCAGCAGGCCGTGGTCGACGAAGACGCAGGTCAGCTGGTCGCCGACGGCGCGGTGCACGAGCGCCGCGGCGACGGCGGAGTCGACGCCGCCGGACAGGCCGCAGATGACCCGGCCGGAGCCGACCTGGGCGCGGATCGCGGCGACCTGCTCGTCGACGACGTTCACCATCGTCCAGGTGGGTCGGCAGCCCGCGGCCTCGAGCAGGAAGCGCTTCAGGACGGCCTGGCCGTGCTCGCTGTGCAGGACCTCCGGGTGGAACTGCACGCCGTACAGCCCGCGCGTCACGTCCTCGAAGGCGGCCACCGGTGTCGCCTCGGTGACGGCGGTGACGGTGAAGCCGGGGGGTGCCTCGGCGACCGAGTCGCCGTGCGACATCCACACCGTCTGCTCCTCGGGGAGCCCTTCGAAGAGCACCGAGGAACCGGCCAGCGTCAGAGCGGTGCGGCCGTATTCCGCCGTACCCGTCTGCGCGACCCGGCCGCCGAGCGCCTTCGCCATCGCCTGGTGGCCGTAGCAGATGCCGAAGGTCGGGACGCCGGTGTCGAAGAAGCCGGCGGGCACCTGCGGGGCGCCCTCGGCATAGACCGACGACGGCCCGCCGGACAGGATCACGGCCTTCGGGGCGCGGGCGCGGATCTCCTCCGCGGTGATCGTGTGGGGCACGATCTCGGAGTAGACGTGGCACTCCCGGACGCGCCGCGCGATGAGTTGCGCGTACTGCGCGCCGAAGTCGACGACCAGGACTGTGTCGAAATCCGCTGTCACCTGGACCAGCCTACCGAGCCGAACGCCCCGGCCCCGTTGAAGCCTCTTTGTCCGGCCTTCGGTGCTAGCGGCTTTTGTTCCTGCGCCGCCCGCTCGCCCCCGTCCTGCTACTCGCCGTCCTACCGCTCCCCGTCTCGGCGGAAGCCTCGTCGGACGGCAGCACCTGACCGCCGTCTTCGTCATGGCCGACGTCTCCCCCCGTGCGTGGCGAACCGGCGAGAGCGGGACCTACGTCAACTGGCAGGTGTGGTTCGGGAATTCCACGAACCCGGTGAGCATCGTCGGTGGCGCCGGACCCGGGGCGTCCTACTACATGTACGACAGCGACACGACCGCCTATGGGACCTTGCGAAGCAGGTCGAGGAAGACCTGAACGGTCAGGCTGTGGTCACCCTGGAACGTCGGCGGCAGACCCATACTCCGGCGCGCTGCCTGTCCGTACAGGAGCCCGTCAGGCCTGGGTTTGATGCGCACGAACGGCGGCAGGCCGTACCTCGTCCCGATCCAGTTCGCCCAGGTGCGGGCGGTGCGTCCGTTGCCGTTCGCGTAAGGATGGATGCGGATCCACTCGCCGTGTACGACGGCCGCCAGTTCCACGACAGCGAGCAGCGAAGGGGCGTCCGGAGGCGGAGCGCCGACGCCGATTGCCTCGTCGATCCGACCCACCACAGTCCGGAGCGCCGCGGCGAAGGCTGAGAGCTCAGTCACCACGTCCGCGGCCGGAACGGCCTGGGATACCACCCGGCCAGTGACCGGGTCGAGCAGAACGACCTCGTAGTCGACCAGGTCGGGATGCGCACTGCCCCGCACCTCCCCGAGATAGTGCGGGCCTGGCACGGAGCGGACGCCTTCGTGGATCTCGCGGTGCCAGGAGTGCGCGAGGGCAAGGGTCGGCTCTGGCCGGGAGATCGCCTCGGCCACGATCCGGGACAGAATGGTCCTGACGTTCGCCGCGATGACGGTCTCGTCCGCCGCGCTGTCCGCACCCCAGGAGGGGCCTGCCATCAGCGGCGGGAGAAGGCAGAAAGGATGCCGTAGGGATCCTCTGGTGACGCACCGGCCGCCTGGTCGCGGACGGTGTGCAGCGCCCGGACGTCACGCATCGGGTCGAGCCCAGATTGCTCGCCTTCAGCAGCCGCGTCGAGGTACGCACCAACGTTCGGTGAAGCTGCGTAGTTGCGGACGACCTCGAGGGCCTCGGCCAGACGCCGCTCCAGGTCTGCGCCCTGCAGGGCCAGCTCGTGCTCGATGGCCCGCTCGGCGATGTCGGTCATCGACGAGCCGGTCTGCTCGGCGAGGTGCTTGAGGGCCTCGCGGGTGTGCGCGTTCTTGAACCTCAACGGGAAAGTGTCACGGGCGCTTCGGACGGTCACACCTGTCAGAGTGCCCTGCGCACCTCTGGATGTCAAATAGGCCTTCTGACATCCAGAGGGCGCGACTACAGAACTTTGGCGGACACGGTGGGTGCGGCGGTGTACTGGTCCTTGATGGCCACGAAGCTGACCTTGACGGTCGCGCCCTTGGTCTGACGGGTGAGGACCGCGACGCCCTTGGCGTTGGTCTTCACCTTCGTGACCTTCGAGCCGACCGTGAAGACCACGACCTGACCCGCGAGCACGGTCCTGTCGTCATCGGCCAGGGTCGCCGTCATGGTGCCGCGACCGGCTACGACCTTGAGCAGGGCCTTCTCCGCCTTGACGGTGAACGGGCTGGCGAGCGCGACCGGGCCGACCGTGTCGGTGCCGAGGAAGGCTGCGGTGACCTTCTTGGCACCGGCAGGGACGGTGATCGGGAAGGTGAAGACGACCGCGCCGTCCTCGTCGGTCGTGCCCTCGAGCACCGTCATACCGGTCAGGGTCAGCGAGACCTTGGCGCCCTCGACGGCCGCGTCAGCAGTGTCAAGGAGCGTCGCGGTGACGGTGGCCTTGTCGGTGAACACCCCGGACGTCGCCCCCGTCAGGGAGAGCTTGCCGACCGGCGGCTGGAAGCAGGTGTTGTCGCCGTAGGCGTAGGTCTTCTCCTCCGGCTTGGCACCGGTCGCGGTGTCGCCGTCGAACGAACCGCCCGGGTTGGTGGCGTTGGTCGTGAGGGTCAGGTTGGTCAGCGGTGCGGCCGCCTTCAGCGGGGCGCCCAGCACTGTCGCGAGACCATCGTTGGGCAGCGAGAACACCACGTTGCTGGCCTTGGTGTCGAAGACGGCCGTGGCCTTGAGGTCGGTGTTGGCCTTGGTGTCGACCGTCACGACAGCCGGGCCGGCCTTGTCAGCCGAGACGCTGATCGCCTTGCCCCCGAAAGAGAACGCCGCGGTGAACTTGTGCCCGTTGAAGATCGCAGTGGCCGGCGCAGCACCGAGGGTCGCGACCTTCGCGTAGACGGCCAGCGCCTCAGGGCCGCTCTTCACGGAGACCTCGGTGAGGTCGAGGTCGGCGTCGTTGTTGGGGCTGAACAGCGGGGAGCGGCCCGGCTTGGCATCACCAGCGGCGTCCTTGAACGCGACGCACCCGGCGCGGGGCTGCTCGAACAGCACAGGAGCGGCCGGCTCCTCAGGCTCCTCCTCGCCTTCCTCCGGCTCCTCGGAGGTGGTCGGGCTCGGCGTGGCGCTGGGCTCCTCCTCAGGCTCCTCCTCGCCCTCCTCCGGCTCCTCCGTGGGAGTCGCGGTCGGGGCCGGGGCCGGGGCGCCACCGCCCGCGCAGCTCTGACCGAAGGCGTAGACCGCCGTCGCCGTAGCAGTCGCGGTGTCCTGAGCCTTGTACCCAGCCTGACCGCCAGCGGTGTAGAGAGCGCCGGCTGTGGACGTCATCGCACTGAAAGGCTTGCCCGCAAGGCCGCCGCCGAGGGCCGTCTCGACGTCTGCGGCAGCAATCTTGGTCGTGAGAGTAGACGCCTTGAAGTCCTCCACGAGCGTGACCTTCACCGTCGTCTTGGTGGTCCCGAGCAGCAGCGTGGCCGTCTTGACCGCCGGCCGCGCCGGAACCCCTGTGTAGTCGCGGTCGACCTGAATGGTCGCCGCCTTGGCGTTGACGGTGAAGCTCGATTCAAAGCGGTCTGCGAACCAGGCGAGCGGCCCGGTGTCGAGCAGGCCCTTGAGGTGGATGGTCGTGGTGAAGACACCAGCCTCGACGCTGTGGCTGACATCCAGGATGTCCACGTCCGGGTCGTTGTTCGTCAGCGGCTGACCGTCCTCTGGCGTCGGCTGGCTGGCGACGTAGGGAGTGTCACCCGCCGGGTCGGTGTAGAGCGGGCAGATCCCCGCTGCCTGGGCCGAGCCCACGAGCGCGAGCCCGCCGAGCAGCAGGCCGGAGACGGCCGTGCCGGCGATCAGCCGACGGGACGGGGATGCGCTCATGTCTGCTCCTGGGGCGTGGTTGGCGGTGGTTCTATCGAGTAAGAGCAATGTCCAGCGGGCCAGGTTCGCCCGCGAGGTCGCAGCCGACGAGCCGGCCACACCGCGTAGCAAAATCGTCAGAACTTGAAGGTCTCGGCGCTGTCCGCCACATCAGCGTCAGCTCGGCTCTCGCCCACGAACTCCGGGCCGACCAGGCCGAGGACCGGGTCGGCGAGGCCCGTGTAGGTGTGGAACTCGCCCAGCGACCGGGCCTTCTTGAGCGCGGGCGCGAGGTCAGCGAGCGGGACCGTCCAGGTGATGGTGCTGCCGGCCACGACGGGCGTGATCTCCAGGAACAGCGTGCCGTCGTCGGTTCCACCGCAGCCGACCTGCGCGCCACTGGCAGGTTGTACGGCGCGGAACTGGTCACCGGGCACGTAGTACAGGAACAGCTTGCCGCAG
>JANOTZ010000100.1:0-12227 GCA_031416735.1 Frankiales bacterium | reverse complement strand
GCTCGCCGTACCCGGGCTGATTGACGGGGACCGGGTCGTAGCCGCCTCCAACCTCGGCTGGTTCGACGTCGACCCGTCCGACGCCCTCGGCATCGACCGCCCGGCCTCCCTGCTCCTCAACGACGCGGAGGCAGCTGCCCTCGGCGAGTCGGCGCTGCGCGACGGGGTGGCGCTCACCTACATCGGGCTCGGCACCGGCGTCGGCGGCGCGGTGGTCCGCGACGGCCGGGTCGTCGGCACGAACCTGCTCGGTCATGGTGGCGCGTTCGGCGACCTGCCCTGCCCGTGCGGCCGGACCGGGTGCCTCGAAACGGTCGCCGCCGGCTGGGCCCTGCCCGAGCCGCTCACCGCCGAGGGCTTCCCCGCCATTGCCGCCGCCCTCGCCACCGCAGTGCGCGACGAGCCGCTCGCCGACCCGCCCCTGGTGGTCGTCGCCGGCGGGCTGGCGCGACGCCACCCCGCCCTGGTGCGGGCCGTCGCCGCTGCACTGCCGGAGCGGACCGTGGAGCCGAGTGCCGCACCCGCCGCGGTGAAGTCCGCCGCCGCATGGGGGTTGGCCTTCGCCTACGAACAGCTCCGCGGTGCGGTCGTATGACCCTCCAGCGGGTGTCGGTCGAGCCCGACGTCGAGCTCGAGGTCGAGGTCGTGGGCACGGGTCCGGAGCTCGTCTGGTTGCACGGGCTGTCCGGCAGCCTCGCGGACAGTCGGCTGGTGGTGGAGCGGCTCGCCGACCGCTTCCGGGTGCTGCACTACTCGACCCGCGGCCACGGCCGCTCGACGCCCCTGCTCGACCGGCGACGCTACGGCTACGGCCGGATCACCGAGGATCTGACCGCGGTGCTCGATGCCGTGGGCTTCAGCCGACCCCTGCTGGTGGGCGGCAGCCACGGCGCCAACACGATCCTGCGCCACGAGGCCGACCGGCCCGGACGGTCCCGCGGGCTGCTGCTCATCGCGCCGGGCGGCAATGCCCTGCGCCGACCCGCCGCGCCGCAGTTCGCCCTGCTCCGCTTGTCGATGTGGCGCGGGACGCGCAAGGGCATGGACGGCCTGATCGAGCTCTGCACCGGTTTCCACCCGGACGACCCCCGGGCCGACCCGCACCTGGTGGAAGCCATGCGCACCCACGACTTCGCCTCCCTGCGGGTGGCGATGCGGCGCATCCCGGACCAACAGGCGGTGGACCCGTTGGCCCTGCCCTACTTCCGGGTGCCGACCCACGTCATCGGCTGGGACGGCGACCCCGTCATCCACCCGATCGCAGTCGCCCGCCGGGTTGCCGACCTCATCCCCGGGGCGAGCTTCCAGCAGGTCGAGCGGGTCGCCGGACTGTCGGCGACGCAGGTTGCCGACGTCGCCGTCGGCGAGATCCACCGCTGGGCCAACGACGTCCTCGCCCGTCCCTAGGAGAACCCATGCTTCGCCCGCGTCACGTCCTCGCCGTCACCAGCCTCCTGCTGCTCGGCGTGGCCCCCGCTCCGGCGCTGTATTCCTCGGCCGTCGCGGCGACCCCGCTGGTTCCCGCGGGCTACCAGGCCCTCGTCGGCCCGCTGCACGAGCACAGCGCCTACTCCGACGGCTGGCCCGGCTCCACGCCGGCCACCTACTACGCCTCGGCCAAGCGGCTCGGCAACGACTTCCTCATGTCCGGCGAGCACTCCGACACCCTCGACGCCCCGATCGCCGCCAACGACGAGTGCGCGGGGCCCGGAATCACCGGCTGCCTGGTGGCCGACCCCGACCCGGCGAAGGCGTTGCGCAAGTGGGACGCGATGGGGGCCTACGCGGCCCAGGCCACCGACGCCAGCTTCGCGGGCATCCGCGGCTTCGAGTGGTCCAGCGACCGCTTCGGACATATCGACGTCTACTTCTCCCGCAACATGACCAACGGCAAGGCCGACGGCGGCTACGCCTCGATGGACACCTTCTACCGCTGGCTCGCCACCCGACCGGAGAGCGGCGGCGGTCTCGATGGCCTCGCGACGTTCAACCACCCTGGGGCCAAGAAGCTGCAGGCCGTGGGCGGTAGCGACCCCGGCGTCAACTGGAACGACTTCGCCTACGTCCCCGAGGCTGACCGGCAGATGGTCGGCGTCGAGGTCTACAACGACGACGACCACTACGGTGACTACTACGCGCGCATCCTCGACAAGGGCTGGCACGTCGGGGCCATCGGCGCGGAGGACCTCGGCCACAAGCGGGCCAACGACTGGGGCGGTCCGTCGTGGGCCAAAACCGTCATCCTCAGCAAGGACCGCTCCCCCGCCGCCCTCCGAGAAGCCATGCAGGCCAGGCGTTTCTACGCCGTCCGCACCCCCGACACCCGGCTCGGCTTCACCGTCGACGGCGCTGTCATGGGCACTCGACTGAGCCGCCGACCCGGTGCCGCCTTGGACCTCGCCGCCTCCGCGGCCAGCACCGGCCGCACCGGTCTGACCCTCGAGGTCGTCACCAGCGGCGGTCAGGTGGTGGCCAGCGGGACCGACAACCTCCTCGCGACGGTCCCCGTCTCGGCCGCCAACCGCTGGTATTTCCTGCGCGTCAAGGACGGCGCCTCAGTCCTCGGCTACAGCTCCCCGGTCTGGGTCCAGCAGCCCCGTCCCGCCGCGGTCGGCGAGTGGCTCGCCGGCGACCTGCACGTGCACACCTGTTACAGCCACGACTCCTACTGCGGCCCCGACGACGACAACACCTCGCCGGAGGAGTTCTACACCGCCGGAGGGTCACCTACGGAGCGCTTCGCCGAGGCGGCTGCCCGCGGTCTCGACTACCTCGCGCTCACCGACCACCACTCCGACGGCGCGCCGCAGGAGAGCGGCTTCGACTCGGTGCGGGACCCGGGCTTCGGCGGCAGCGGCGTGATCGGCGTCCCCGGCTACGAGAACTCGATCTCCGGTCATGCCCAGATGCTCGGTGCCAAACGGATCTACCCCGCGGGTACGACGGAAGCCGGCGTCGCGGCGATGGCCGACGCCCTCCGGGCCGACGGCGGGGTCTTCCAGGCCAACCACCCGGCCGACGACATCGCCGGACCCCTCACCGACTGCGCCAAGCTGCCCGCGATGCACTGGCGCTACGGCCTGCGCGTGCCGGTCGACACCGTCGAGGTGTGGAACATCGGCCACCACCTCCAGCCACCGGCTCCCGCCGGGACGTCCAACGCCGACGCGATCGCCTACTGGGAGTGCTGGCTGCAGACCGGCCGGCATGTCGGAGCCACCGGTGGCTCCGACTCGCACTGGCTGTCGACCTCCGCCGTCCAAGGAGTCGGCAACCCGACGACGTGGGTGTTCTCCCAGGAACGCAGCTCCCCCGGAGTCCTGCGGGCCATCAAGGAGGGGCGCACCTCGATCAGCTTCCAGCCGCCGGTCTCAGGTGCGGCACCGCTGCTCATCGAGGGCGACGTCGACCGGGACGGCACCTTCGAGGCGATGGTCGGCGACACCGTCCCGCCCGGCACCCCGATGCGGGTCCGCGCCCCCGGCACCCTCGGCGGCGGACTGGTCCAGGTGCGGGCCAACGGCCGCACCCTCCTCGACGGGGCCACCCTGCAGCCCGGTGGCAGCGTGACGTTCACCCTCAACGAGCCGGGCTGGATCTGGGCGCAGCTGTATGCCGAGGACGTCCGCGCCCAGCGCCGGACCGGCTGCGAGCCCGCGCTCGGCGCCGAGACGACCTACTGCCGCAACCGGGTCGGGGTGCTGGCCATGACCTCCGCGATGTACGTCGAGCAGCCGGTCGCCGCCGACCCGTGCCCGCCAGGGCAGAGCCCCAAGCCCAAGCCGGCCGGTCACCCGCACGAGGACAAGTGCAAGAAGGACTGAGGCTCGGCGCCGGCTTCGCCCGCGACCTGGCCGACCAGCCGGCGGCGTTCGCACGCGTGCTCGAGGTCAACGCGCTGGCCCTCGACAACGCCCGCGAGCTCGTGGCCGGGGCCCGCAGCACCCGGCTGCTCGGGGTCGGTTCGAGCCGGCACGCCGCCGGGATCGGGGCCGCCGCCCTCGAGCTCGTCGGGGTGCACGCCGACGTCCCACCCGCTCCCGGGGTAGCCGTCCCGGCCCCCGTCCTGCACCGCGACGACCTCGTGCTGGCGATCTCGCAGTCCGGCGAGACCCCGTCCCTGGTCGCCGCGGCCCGCCGGGCCCAGGATCTCGGCTGCCGGGTGGTCGCCGTGACCAACGCCGGCGGCACGCTGGCCCGGGTCGCCGACGTCGCCCTGGACTGCGCCGCCGGACCCGAACGCGTGGTGGCGGCCAGCAAGTCGGTCACCACCAGCGTGCTGCTGCTGCGCGCCCTCGCCGGTGCTGTCGACCTCGCCCCGCTGGTGCGGGCCGTCGAGGCCCTGCTGGCCGCCGACCCGGCCGTGCTCGTCGCCGGGGCCCACCCGACGCACGTCGTCGCCGGCGGTCTGGGGGCCGAGTGGGTCGCCGCCGAGGTCGCCCTCAAGCTCGCCGAGACCGGCGGCCGGCTGGTCACGTCCGAGCCGCTGGTCGAGCACCTGCACGGTCCGGTGGCCGTGCCGGCAACCACCCTCGCGCTCCTCTATCCGGACGACCCCAACGCCGACCGACTGACCGGGGACCTGGTCCGGGTCGGCCCGCATCCGTCGTACGAGCTGGTGCTGGCGGGGCTGGCGGACCCGGCCTGCGCCGCGGTCCTCGCCCTCGTCGCCGGGCAGGTCGCCGCTCTGGCCTGGGCCGGGCGGACCGGGGTCGACGCCGACGCGCCCCGGGGCCTGTCGAAGGTGACCCGAACGGCATGAGCGGGCTGCTGCTCCCACCCGAGGCGGTGCGGACCCTGCTGCGACAGGTGGTCCACGACAAGCGCGAGCAGGGTCACGACGTGGACGCGCTCGAGGCCGAGCTCGAGCAGACCCCCGACTCCCTGGACGCGCTGCACGCCCTCAGCCTGCGACTGCAGGACCCGCCGCTGGCCGCTGGCTGGCCGCATGTCGAGCCCACCGACCTTGAGGCGATCTGGGCCGAGTGCCCCGACCTTCCCTCGGCCCGCACACCTGGTGCCGATGTCGGCGTCCGGGTCGAGACCGCCTGGGGTGCAAGGATTGCCGGGTGTGTGCTCGGCAAGCCTTTCGAGTACGACCCGACCCTGGCGGAGCTGCGGGCGGTGCTGGAGCCGGCCGGTGAGTGGCCGCTCACCGACTACGTCACCGAGGCAACCAACGCGCGACTCCGCGCACCGCAGCCGCAGTGGCCGGAGTGCGTCCGCGAGCGGATCACGCACGTGCCGGAGGACGACGACCTCGGCTACGCGGCCCTCGCGACCGTGGCCCTGGAACGCTTCGGCCGGGACTTCACGCACGACGACCTGCGGCAGCTGTGGCTGCTCAACCTGCCGGTGGCGGCGACCTTCGGCCCGGAACGCACCGCGCTGCTCGCCGCCGGACTCGCCTCGCTGACCGGCAGCGACCCGTCGGCCTCGGCGCTCAACCCGGCCGACGAGCACTGCGGGGCGCTGATCCGGGTCGACGCCTATGGCTACGCCTGCCCGGGCGACCCGGTCGCGGCCGCCACCTTGGCGCACCGCGACGCGACGCTCACCCATCGCCGTACCGGCGTCTATGCCGCGATG
The DNA here is from genome assembly GCA_031416735.1 of Frankiales bacterium. Taxonomy (GTDB): domain Bacteria; phylum Actinomycetota; class Actinomycetes; order Mycobacteriales; family SCTD01; genus RYN-111. The sequence goes on along the minus strand of JANOTZ010000100.1, from coordinate 6,638 downwards.
TGGGTGGCCGCGGCCGTCGCGACCGCACTGGTCGCCGACTCGTGGGAGGACGTCGCCGAGACCGCGGCGCGGGTGGTCCCGGCCCGCTCGCGACTGCGCGCGGTGCTGGACGACTCCCTCACGCAGGTCCGCGCGTCCGACGACTGGCTCGACGCCTACGACCGGATCCACGGGCGCTACGGGATGTACACCCACTGCCGGATCGTGCAGGAGCTGGGGACCTTGCTCGCCACCGTGCGCTTCGCCCGGGGAGCGACGGACGGGATCGGGATGCAGGTCTGCCAGGGCAACGACACCGACAGCTTCGGCGCCACCGCCGGATCACTCCTCGGAGCCCTGCACGGCCCAACGGGGTTCGACCGCGAGCACTGGCTCGACCGGTTCGGCGACCGCATCCACCTGGCGCTGGCCACCACCCACGACGACTCAATCGTCAGCTGGGGCAGGCGCATGGCCGCGCTGCACCGCCTCTGACGTGCAGCTGCTCCGCACCCCGACACCAGCCGCACCCCGACACCAGCCGCACCCCGACACCAGCCGCACCCCGACACCAGCCGCGCCCGACGTCAGAGCCGCGCCGGACGTGAGAGGCGAGCCGGCCGTCAGTGGCCGAGGCGGACGTCCTGGACGACGTACGGCCGGGGCACCCGCTGGGCGGGGCCTTGCAGGTCGAGCAACGTCACGAGCGGCCCCCGGGAGCCGCGCTCGCGCAGATAGCGGGCCGCATAGACGTCACCGGAGCCCGGCAACGGGCGCACCTCGAGAGCGAGCTGAGCCTCGGTGCCCGGCGGGTAGAACGTCGACAGCTTCAGGGTCGCGGTGCGCCCGGCGGGGACGACGACCGTCTTGGGCTCGGGCAGAGCGCCGACGGTGCCGAGCACCCGGATCGGCGTCACGACGACCCGGGCGATCGCGTCCGGGGCACTGAGGATCAGGGTGCTCTCGGTCGGCCGGTTGATGACCAGGTCGGTCATCAATGCCGGGCCCGACAGCGGCAAAGAGCCTGCGGTGTAGGCGAACTCGCGCACCGGTCCGGTCTGCCGGTCCTGCACCAACGCTCCCGCCAGGACCGGACCGCCTTCACTGGTGATGGTGACGCCGGCTGGGGAGTTGGCGGTGATGCGGTCGAGCCTGGCCGGCACGGTGGTCCCGGCGGGGACCTCGATCTGGTCGAAGCCGGTAGGCACGAACTGGCCGTCCGTTGTGGTCACCTGCAGGCTCACGACGGTGTCGTCGGCGCCCGGGTTGGTGATGAGGACGGTGCGGACCCCGGGGCTCTGCGGGATGCCCGGGATGAAGACCCGGGTCGAGGGCGGAGTGGACTGCGGCACCCAGTCGACGCCGAGCGGGACGCTGCCGTCGAGCCGGGCATGGCGCACCGCCGCGGCGACGCGGCCACGTCGGCTCACGACGTGCGTGGTGAGGAAGTTGCGTCCAGGCGCCAGGGTGTCGAGCTGCAGCAGCTGCCGGGTGTGCGGCGCAACCGTGATGCCCTGTCCCAGCCGCGCATCAGGCGGCCCTTCGGAGGAGGCGGCCGCGAAGACCGTCACGTCGACGGTCGCGGGGGTGTCGTCGACGTTGGCAAGCACCAGCACGGTGCCGTCACCGATCAGGGTGGCTCCACCGACGAACCACGACTCGGTGCGGGGCGTCTCGCAGCGCAGGCCGGCCAGGCCTCGGTTGATGCCCTGCTCGCCGCGGGTGACCTGCTCGACCTCGAGCCCGGCGGCCAGCGAACCGCTGGCCGTCACGACCAGGCCGTCTTTGTCGGTGGTGGTGGCGAGACCGACGCTGACCTGTCCCGGGGCGGTCACCGGAACGGGCTCCGGTCGGCCCTTTGCGGAGACCCGCAGGGCCTCCACCTCACCTCCACCGCCGGTGCGTCCGGCCGGTAGGGGTGCCGACCCGACACTGACTCGGGTGGCGAGCAGGTCCTTGGTCTGCCGCAGGTCGGGGCACACCGCGGTGGCACCGATCACCTCGACGGACTCCGGCGTGCGGGTGGGTGGCGGCTTTTGCTGCACGACCCCGACGAGCACGGTGCCGGCCGCGAGTATGCCGACGATCAGCAGCGTCCCCATCGGGGGCAGCCGGCGGCTCGCCGGAACGTCGGTGGTGGCCTGACCCTGCTCGATCACAGCACCGCCACCGGCACGCGTCGGTCCAGTCCGGTCTGCACGTCGTCGTCCTCCACATCCACGTCGTCCTCCAGGCCCCGTCCGCGCCGGGCCCCGGGTGCCGACAGCACCACGACCACGAGCAGCAGCAGGGCTTGCACGCCGAGCCCCAGGGTGCGGGCGTCCTGGTCGTAGGTCAGCTCGAGAGTGCCACCACCGGCGGGCAGGACGAACCCCTGCGCCCACCCCCAGGCGGTACGGCGGTCCAGGGTCTTGCCGTCGAGCTTCGCCTGCCACTTCGGGTCGGCAGCGTCAGCGAGCACGAGCAGCCGGCCGGTCTCACCGTCCGCGATCCGTGCGGACGCTGCTTCGCGGCCCGCCCTGAGGGCGGCGGGGCCGGCCGTGCGGAGCAGGTCAGGGGTCGGGGCCCTGGCTCCGCTGAGGGCGCGCGTCGCCGTCGCCGGGGGCAGCACCGAGAGGCGGGTGGCGGGGGCGACGACCTGCCACAGCATCACGGAGCCTGACGTTCGTCGTACCAGGCCGGTCTGGGCATCGAGGACCGCGGTCAGGTCGGTCGTGGCGGCACCGGAACGCAGCACGACGTAGCGGACCGCGCGGGTCGACAGGGCCTCGGCGGCGTCGCTGCCGCGGGGGGACGCCAGGTCGGCGACGATCAGGTCGAGCGCGGCACGCTGCTTGGGCGGCGTGCGGAGACCGGCGGCGTCCAGGCGGATGCCGTCCGCGCCCATCAGCGCGTAGGACAGTCGCGCCTCGCCCTGGGGCGAGAGGACCAGCGCGCGCAGGCCCGGGCTCGCGGCGAGCTCGGCCTGGGCGAAGGCGGGGAGCAGGGTGCTGGAGTCGCGGCGCAGCGGGCCGTCGGCACCGCGGATCACCCAGCTGCCGGCGGCGACCAGCGGGGTCGCGATGGCCAGCAGGGCGACGACCCCGGAGACGAGCTGACGCCAGCCGAAGTTGGCCTGGGCGAGCCGCGTCCGGGCGCCGTTCGCGGCAACCAGCGCGGCCGTCAAGATGGCGAGGCCACTGATCTGAAGCGCCAGCCCCGGCCACACCGGCTGGCCGTCGACCCGGGCGTGGCTGAGCAGAGCCGCGGTCGCCAGTCCGACCAGGGCGACGCCCCAGCAGACCAGGGCGAGCGGGCGGAAGGCGCTCCGCACGGTGCCGGCCAGGCCGGCCAGGACGACGCCGACCGTGACGAGCACGACGGGCAGGCCGGGGCCACCAGGGGACAGCAGCAGCAGGTGCCAGCCCGGCAGTCCGACGTCGGCGACCTGCGGTCCTGCGGCGAACAGCACCGGGTGCCGCAGGGCCTGCAGCGACCACGGGAACAGCAGCGCGCCCGGGACGACGGCGACCAGCAGCGCGGCCAACGCCCGGCGCCGACCGCCGTGCAGGAGCAGGTTGACACCGGCGCCGACAAGCAGCACCGCGGCGGTCAACGGCCACAGCAGCGGGGCGAAGGCGCAGGTGACTCCGAGGCCCAATCCGAGCGACCAGGCCCGCCACCAGCCGTCGACCCGCGGGTCGTCGGTGAGCAGTCGGCCGCCGGCAAGCACGACCATCGGCAGGGCGATCTGGACGGCGGCGGTGTCCAGCCGGCCGGCGGCGACGGTGCCGGTGGCGACCGGGAGCAACGCCCAGGTGGCGGCGGCCCACAGCCGCAGGTAGAGGTGGCGGACCAGCCGACTGGCCGCCAGGTAGGCGGTGAGGCCGGCGAGCGGCACGCTGGCGAGCAGCAGCACGGCGACCGCGAGCGACGGCTTGCCGAACAGGACCGTGGACAGCGCGGCGAGGGCGGCGGTGCCGGGTGGCGTGGCCTGCCCGGTGCCGACGGTGACGTCGTGCCAGGCCGCGAGGTAGGTGCGCCACAGGTCGCTGGCCCCGCCGGGTGCCGGGAGCAACGCGCCCCCCACGAGCCGGCCGCCGGTGAGCAGCGAGCGCTCGGCGAGCAGCGCAGTCGCCGCCAGGCCCCCGAACAGCAGCACCCCCGGTCGCGTCAGGATCCGCCGGAGCGTCCCGCCGCCGGCCAGACTGAGCCCGTCGAAGTCGTCGCCCGAGTCGGGCCCCACGTCACCGAGCGCCCCGAACGGGTTGCTGCCTGCGCTGCCGCTCCCCGAGACCCACTCCCCCAGCGCACCGAGCCGGCTGCGGATCCGCACGGTGCGGGACACGAACAGCGGTCGCAGCTTGCGGGTCGGCACGTTGCGGCAGGCCGACCGGGCCTTCCGGGCGCGGTGCAGCCGCCCGGGCCGGCCGAGGACGCCGAGCAGGGCGCGCCACTCGTCGCCGGCGGCCGCGGGCTGCCGGGTCAGCAGCAGGGCGAGGGAACGGAAGCTGGTGGACAGCAACAGCCGCGGGAGCAGGCCGAGCAGGCGCAGCAAGGTGGCGTGCGCCAGCAGGACGTACAACGCATGGCGTCGGTCGGTGCCGGTCGCGCGGCCGGGGGCGGCGTCGGTCTCGCGGTGGCCGGTGGTGGCCGCCCGGACGTGCCGGACGCGGGCCTCCGGGACGACGACGACCCGGTGCCCGGCCGCGTTGACCTTCCAGCCCAGGTCCAGGTCGTCACGGAACACCGGCAGCTGGGGGTCGAGGCCGCCGACCTGGTCCCAGACGTCCCGGCGGATCAGGGCGGCCGCCGTACCGACGGCGAGGACGTCGCGCACCCCGTCGTGCTGCCCCTGGTCGTACTCCCGACGCTCCAGCCCGGTCTCCCGGTGGCCGGCCGCGTCGGTGCTGATGCCGACCTCGACGAGGAAGCGCGGGTCGTTCCAGTCGCGCACCTTGGGGCCGAGGAGCACCGCGGACGGGCTCTGCCCGGCGTGCTCCAACAGCAGCTGCAGGGTGGTCGCCTCGACGGCGAGGTCGTCGTGCAGCAGCCACACCCAGGGGCTGGCCGGGACGGACTCGAGGGCCGCGGCCACGGCCGCACCGAAACCGGTGTCGCGCGGGAGGCGGAGCACCTCGCCGTAGTGCTGCGCCATCAGCTCGGCGCTGCCGTCGGTGCTTCCGGTATCGACGCACACCACCCGGGTGGGCACGCGGGTGCTCTGAGCGAGGGCCGCCAGGGCCTCGGGGAGCCACGCGGCGCCGTCGTGGGCCACCAGCACTGCCGTCACGTCGACGGGGAGCTTGGCGGCGGGCTTCGGGGCGCGCTGACGGACGGTGCGGCGGGGTTCGTCGGCCGGGTCGGGGAGCAGCTGCTTGGTACGGGGTGGCATGCGATGTCGACCGTGGGTCGGCGGGACGGTCAGTCGGCCGGTCGCGCGACCTGTCCGTCTTCTGGGGGCGTCTGATCAGCCTAATGGCTGACCGCGGCTACCCCACCTTGCGCTTGAGGCGCCGCCGCTCCCGCTCGGACAGTCCACCCCAGATGCCGAACCGCTCGTCCTGCATCAGGGCGTACTCGAGGCACTCCTGCTTGACCTCGCAGCCGACGCAGATGCGCTTGGCCTCGCGGGTGGAGCCACCCTTCTCCGGGAAGAAGGCCTCGGGGTCGGTCTGGGCGCACAGCGCCTGGTCCTGCCACGCCAACAGGGTGTCGTCCCCAGCACCCACGGCGGCAAGTTGGGCCAGCTCCGTCATCACGTCTCCTGCGGTCTGTGGTCACTGCCGGTGCAGCGACTGCATGTCGCGGAGCACGAAGAGGGTCACCCACCGTGCGCCGGGGGAACGACACATGTGGAATTACACGCGTGTCTTGCTCGCACGTCAAGGCCGTCGGTGATAACGAGTGCCCGCGACACGCCCGATTTGGGCCGTTTCATGCTCTCTGCCGGACTCCCGGAAGCGCCCATATCGCCCTGAAGCCTGTCAACTGTGGCGCTGACGTCAGCCTGTCGCGCTTGTGTCAGGGGCGGCGGCGGCGGAACCCGCGCCGGGGCTCCTTGGGTTCCGGCTGAGAGCCGGCCGGGGGTGCGGGCGGGGCTGCCGGCGCAGGTGGGGCTGCAGGTGCCGGTGCGACGGCCTGGGGGGGTACGGCTGTCCTGGGGGATGCGGCCGCGTCCAGTGCGGCACCCGGGCTCGGCACCTGAGGCATCACATCGACGCTCGCCCGCTTCGACGGCGCCGACTTCACCGGTACGGCGGAAGGTGGCCCAGCCGGTTCCGCCACCGCCTTCTCCGGTACCGCTCCCGCCTCCGCCGCCTTCACCAGTGCCTTCTCGGGTGCGGGCTCCGGAGCGGCCTTCGTCGCCCCAGCCTTGGTCGGAGCCTCCTTCGGCACGCCCGCCTTCGCGGTACTGGCCTTCGCCGGCGCGGCCTTCGCGGTACCTGCCTTCGCCGTACGTGCGTTCGCGGGCGCGGCCTTCGCGGTACCCACCTTCGGTGTACCTGCCGTCGCGGGCGCGGCCTTCGCCGTACCCACCTTCGCGGGCGCGGCCGTCGTCGCACCCGCCGTAGCCGGGGCGGGCGTCGCGGGGGCGCCCCGCGGCGGGGGGGCGGGCGGGGTGGGGGCGGGGGGCCCCCCCGCGGTCGGCGCCGTGTGGGGCGTTGCCGCCGGCAGGG
>JANOTZ010000099.1:0-3017 GCA_031416735.1 Frankiales bacterium | reverse complement strand
GACTCGCGTTCCGGTGCGGGTGCGGCCGACGCCACGCGCACGGTCGGCCAGCTCTGGCTGCTCGCCCACGGCGCGTCGCTCGCCGTCCCCGGGGGAGTCGTCGGGCTCACGCCGCTCGGGCTGATGCTCCTGCCGCTCGCGCTGCTGCACCGCGCCGGTCGGCACAGCGCCCGCACCCTCGACGTCAGCGGTCAGCGCCCGGCGCTCGCCCTCGTCGTCGCGATCGCCTTCCCCTACGCGGTCGCCGCCGGCTTTCTCGCCGCGCTCTGCGCCTCGGCCACCGTCACCCCGCACCCTGTCCCCGCGCTGCTCGGCAGCTTCGCGGTGGGACTGGTCGGCGCCGGGTCCGGGGTGCTTCGCGAGTCCGGGCTGCTCGGCCGCGTCCACCGGCTTCCTGCGCGGGTACGGCGGCTCGCGGCCGGCGCCTGCGCAGCAGTGGCGGTCCTCCTGGCCGCCGGCGCCCTCCTCTCCGGTGCGGCCCTCGTCCTCCACTTCGACCGGGCCACCTCCCTCGCCGCCGCCAGCGACCCCGGCGTCATCGGTGGGCTGACGCTGTTCCTGTTCAGTCTGCTGCTCGTGCCCAATGCCGCGGTCTGGGGCGCGGCCTTCGCGGCCGGCCCCGGCTTCGCGGTCGGCGTCGGCACCACCGTCGGCCCCCTGGGTACGACGCTCGGACCCGTCCCGGCACTACCTCTGCTCGCAGCGCTGCCGTCGGGGGACGTGCCGCTGTGGCTCGGAGGCCTGGCTTTCGCCGTACCGCTGCTGGCGGGGGTGCTGGCCGGTCTGCTCGTTGCCCGCCGGCTGCCGGTCTGCTCGCCCGGGACCGCCGCCCTCGAGGCTGTGCTGGCCGGCCCGTGTGCGGGGGTGGGCCTGGCGCTGCTGGCCTACCTGTCCGGCGGGCCGCTCGGTGGGGCCCGGCTCGCGGACGTCGGACCGTCCCCGTGGCAGGTCGGACTGGCCGTCACCCTCGAAGTGGGGCTGGCGGCTGCGGTGACGGCGGCGATCGCCGTACGACGGGTCAGGCCTTGAGAACGAGGGTGTGCACGATCTTGTCGGCGAAGGTCTGCTTCTTGTCGTCCCACAGCGGCCACAGGTAGCCGAGGTAGCAGGGCAGTCCGTCGAGGATGTGCAGGAAGTAGCGGCCGATCGCGAGCCCGGGGCCGACGACCTGGCCGTCCTGCTCGCGGACCAGGCGGATGCCCACCGTCTTCTTCCCGATCGACTGACCGGTCTGACCCTCGATGACCTTGTTGTAGATGACCCAGCCGAAGGCGGCCAGGTAGAGCAGGGCGCCGAGCGCCGTGCTGACCTGGAAGATCACGCCGGCGACAAGGAACGGCACGATGTAGTCGATGGCCGCTCCTCCGACGCGGGTGCCCCAGCTGGCGAGCTCGGCACCGCCGAACGCGGGCGGCTGGCCGTAGCCGGGGGTGGACGGGTAGTTCGGGTCCTCGGGCATCATCGGATCCTCCTGGCAGCGTCGGCGCCGGACTTCAGCGGGAACACGGCGACGCTACAAGGCCCAGGGCGTTTCGAGGGGGAATGTGCCGCTCCCTGTGCACACCTCCGGACGGCTCTCGCTGGGCCCTGGTGAGTCGGCGCCTCCGCTGGATCGGCTCCTGCTCCATGATCCACGTGGAGTTTGAGGTGGTCCCAGTAGCCAGATCCACCTCAAACTCCCCGTCGATCATGGCCGAGAAGGCCGCCTCCCTGCTTGTCCCCATTCCATGATCAGAGGTAGCCGAAGCGGTGCAGCTGCCACAGCTCCGAGGCGACGGCGACGGCCCCGATGGCCGTCCAGAGCCACACCTTCGGCCAGGGTCGCGTCCACACACTGGGCCGGGGTCGCGGCTGGGTGCGCGAGGTACGCAGGAGGCGGGTGACCGGCCCGAGGACGAAGGCGAACGCTCCGAAAACGGCCAGGGGCGAGGCGCGCAGGGCCCCGGCCAGGTCGGCGCGGCCGAGGTGGACCGCCGCAGTGGTGCCGCCGCACAGCGGACACGGCACGCCGGTGAGGGCCCGCAAGGTGCACAGCGTCGTGGGCCGTCCGGGCAGGTGCACGGAGGCCAGCGCGAGGGCGGCAGCGAGCAGGACGGCGCCCCGGGTGGCGCTGGTGCGCAGCGCCCCCCGGGGCTGGTAGGTGACGTTGGCCGTCAGTACCCCGGGCCAGTGGGGCCCGTGGTGCCGACCATCGCGCCGGCGGCGAACAGGCCGATGCCGAGGACCAGGCTGAGGATGCCGATGATGATGGCGGCCAGGGCGAGGCCGGCGCCACCCTGGGGGCGCTCCTTGATCTGGCCGCGGGCGATGAAGCCCATGATGATCCCGGCGGGGGAGCAGATGAAGGACGCGACCAGGGCGATGATCGCGAGCGTGTTGGTGCCGCGCGACGCCGGATCGCCGTACGGCTGCTGGCCGAAGCCGGGCTGCCCGTAGGCCGGCGGCTGCCCATAGGCGGGCGGCTGGCCGTACGCCGGGGGCTGCCCGTAACCGGGAGGCGTTCCGTAACCGGGCGCGGGCGGCTGCCCGTAACCGGGCGGCGGCGGGGGCGGCGGCGGCTGGCCGTCGCCGGGCGGAGGCGGGGGCGGCTGCTGGCCGGTCTGCCAAGGATCCTGCGGCTGGTCGTCCGGGCCGGGCGGGGTCGTCATGAAGCCTCCTGAGAAGGTGCGGGCGGGTGCCGGCCACCATCCTTGCCTGTCGGCGCGCCGGAGGGCCACGCCACGCGCTCGCTAGGCTGATCCCTTCCCGTTGTCCGATGTCGTGGAGGAACCCTGTCCGCCCGTCTGGTCGTCCTCGTCTCGGGGAGCGGCACCACCCTGCAGGCCCTGCTCGACGCCTCCGACGACCCGTCCTGGGGCGCGAGCGTGGTCGCCGTGGGGGCCGACCGCGATGGCACCCTCGGGGAGCAGCGCGCCGTGGACCGGGGCATCCCGACCTTCGTGCTGAAGGTCGCCGACTTCCCGACCCGGGAGGCCTGGGACGCGGCCCTCACCGAGACGGTGGCCTCCTACGAGCCG
>JANOTZ010000098.1:0-1530 GCA_031416735.1 Frankiales bacterium | reverse complement strand
GGCCGCGGTGGCCCACCAGGGCGCCCACGGGTGCCCGGGCAGCCCGAGCGTCACCACCGACGGGACGAGACCGAAGGACAGCGCGTACGGCGCGAAGGACAACACCGTCGACTTGAGGCGGGCGTTGTAGAGCCAGGCGCTGGCCACCGCGACCAGGTGCGCGGCCCCGGCCCAGGTGCCCATCAGCAGGCTCAGCGGCACGCAGGCGGCCAGAGCCAGCAGCGCCGCGGTGCGGACCGTCGCGACCGGCAGGCCCTGCACGACGGGCTTGTCGGTGCGGCCCACCGCGCGGTCCCGGGAGGCGTCGACCCAGTCGTTGCTCCACCCCACCGACAGCTGGCCGGACAGGAAGGCGGCGCCGACCTTCCAGGGGCTCACGCCGACCGAGGCGGCGAGGGCCGCGGTGAGGGCGGTGACCGCTGTGGTGGGCTCGGGGTGACAGGCTCGGACCAAGCGCAAGAAGGTGGACACGATGCGGACTCTGCCAAGGAACGATCCCCGGCAGTACGACGACCTCGCCGATCAGTGGTGGCAACCGCGCGGTGGGTTCGCGATGCTGCACTGGATCGCCGCCGCCCGGGCCCGGCTGGTGCCCCCCGGTCACCCTGGTGCGTTGCTCCTCGATCTCGCGTGCGGCGCCGGTCTGCTCGCCCCGCACGTCGCCAGCAAGGGCTACCGGCACATCGGGCTGGACCTGTCCGCGACCGCACTGCCGCAGGCCCGCGACCACGGCGTCACCCCGGTGCGCGGCGACGTCCTGCACCTCCCCTTCGCCGACGCGGTCGCCGACGTGGTGGTGGCGGGGGAGATCCTCGAGCACGTGAGCGACCTGCCGCGGGCCGTCGCCGAGGCCTGCCGGGTCCTGCGCCCCGGCGGCACGCTCGTGGTCGACACCATCGCCGACACCTGGTTCGGCCGGTTCTCCTCGATCACTGTCGGGGAGCGCGTCCCGGCCGGCCCGCCCAAACGCCTCCACGATCCTGCCCTGTACGTCGACAGGACCGAACTCGTGACACTGGCCGCCATACACGGCGTGGCGCTCGAGTTGGGTGGGTTGCGGCCGTCGATGGTGGACTATCTGCGCTGGCTGGCCGGCCGGCGGCCCGACGTGCGGATGGTCACGACCCGCTCCACCGCGGGCCTGTTCCAGGGATGGGGACGCAAGGCATGACGGACACGAGGGACGCCGACCTGAGGGTCACGGGCAGGGTCGCCGCCATCACCGGGCAGGGCCACGCGCTGCCGCCCGCGATGTCCCAGCAGGGGCTGTGGGACGGCTTCTTCCGCGACCACTACGCCGATGACCGGCTGGCGCGCACGGTGTGGAAGCACTCCGGGATCACCACCCGCCGCGGGGTGGTCGACCCGACGCGGGAGGACATCTCCGGGTGGGGGACCGGCGCGCGCATGCGGCGCTTCGTCGAGGAGGCGATGCCGCTGGGCCGCGAGGCGGTCGGGAAGGCCCTGGCTGCGGCCGGCCTGGACCCCTCCGACGTCGGGATGTTCGCCGTCGTCAGCTGCACCGGCTAC
>JANOTZ010000097.1:0-4219 GCA_031416735.1 Frankiales bacterium | reverse complement strand
GCGGATCCGGGAGCGGCGGTCTTCCCGTCGCGCGGCCGACCTGAGGTCCGGCGCCCCGCATATTCGGGACCTTCGGCTCTTCACCTCCGGCGCGGACCGGGACAGCCTGGGAGCGGGAAACCGTGGTCCCACCGCGAGAGGCCTGTGCCATGACAGTTTTGACGGCTTTTTTCCATCCCCCTTTCGAGCGCATCCGACGATGGCTGCACGATGGGTCAGCGCCTCCTTCGGACCGACCCAACCCAGGTCCGCCGCGGGGCCTCGGTGTCGACCCAGTGCCCAACCCCGGGCACGCCCCCGGGCATCGGCACTTGGCATCGCCACCCGACATCCCCGGTCCGCACATGTCCGTGCCCATCCAGCACCAGCACCATCAAGCCTGGCTGGGGACGGGCGGGCGCGTTGACCGACTCCGCCGAAACGAGCGTCACGGGGACGAGAAGAAGGACTGACCTCGTCGCGGTGCCGCGAACGACTCGCCGACCAGGCTGGCGCGCAGAGTCGATACCTTTCCTTGGTACCTCCTGGCTTTCGCTCCGCCGCGTGGTGACGACGACGACGACAAAGTCGTCGATGCCGATCGATCGTCTGGCAGTACCGGCCGGTCGCCCACCTATCTCATCTACCGGCGAGGTCAGCGGTAGATGAGGGTCACAGGTTGTGCATGGCGGCCTGCTCGGCCGCCGCCGCGACCTGCTCCTCGTCAACGTCGTCCGGGGGCTGCGCGTGGTGCGGACACCCGCGCCGGCAACGACCGGAACGGGTTCGTGATGAAAGTTCAAGGTGTGGATCCCCAACGTCACTCATACGACCGAGCTGGTCGACACGTCGTCGCCGTCCCGTGACATGGCGCGGCACACGTCCAAGCCTGAGAAGCATGACGAGGGAAGGTGCCATGCGCGATCCGGACATCGATCTTGCCTGCCTCACAGCGGAGGGCGAGGATGTGCAACCGCTACGACTGCGCTACGGCGTCACTGCGCAGGGACAACCGGCGTGCTGCAGCACCTCCGAGGAGACCGAGCCGAGCAGCAGCCCGGGCAGTCCACCCAAGCCGTGTGAGCCGACGACCACCTCGCTCGCGTGCTCCAAGGCCTTCACGAGGGCAGCGGCGGGCGAGAAGTTCCTCAGGACCAGCGTCGGCGTCGGCGTCGGCACTTCGGCACATCGACCAGGCGTGGAGGACTTGTAGCGGCACGGCGGTCTGGATGGCCCGCTGGGCGCCGTACAGGAGGGCGCGACTCGGGATGCTGGAAGTGTCGGTACCTACAGACATCGTTGTTCTCACTACGAGCGTGCTCAGACCGACCTCCGGTCGACACCCGGGACCTTTGGCTCTGTCGGGAACAGTCGGCTACCCGTAATTCTTGACGAGACAGGAGCGGACACTAGTGAAGGGAATCAACATGCATGCCGTCAAAGGAGAACGGCTCGTCGTACATGCTGCGCACGTCGGCGATGCGGCACGCGTTGGCGAGATCTTGGAGGTCAGGGGCGAGGACGGGCAGCCGCCGTATCTAGTCAGGTGGTCCGGCGACGGCCACACCGGGCTGTTCTTCCCCTCGAGCGACGCTTACATCGACCACAAAGAGTCGCCAGATAGTTCGGGCTGACACGCGAAGGCTCAGCGCTCACGGATCTTTTGCGCCCCGTTGACGCACCGCCCATCTAAGGCGGACACCTTCGGCGCGCTCCAGTTCGTCGAGAGCCGCGTCGAGCGCGTGCAGCCCCGCCTCGAGCTCTGGGACCCAACGGTCCTCAATCGCGCGCAGGCGGCCGCGGGTGGTGACGACCTCGGCGGCGACGACCTGCAACATCACCAGCCAACAGCCAGACCACCGTTCCGCACAGCGGAAGCAATGCCACACGCCTACACGACGAACTTGACGGATCTACAGCCAGCTAGATCAGCCCAGCGATCCTGATGGCGTCATCGGCCAGGGTGGCGTCCACGTAGACCTGGTACTGCTCGGCCTCCAGTCCCTTGATGCTGGCGAAATCGCGCCGTCCCGCGGTTGCGCGCTGGGCGATGAAGCCGAAGACCGCTCCCCAGCTGGCGCCAGCGGCTGCGCAGACGGCCAATAGCGGCAACCAGGCTGTTCCGCTGCTGAAGATCCCCAGCAGCAGTCCGAAGAAGAGGCCGAACCAGGCGCCACTGGCGGCACCGGCTGCGGCCGCGCGACCGCTGGTCAAACGTCCGGTGACGTATTCGACGGAGCGCAGGCCGTTGCCGATGATGCGGGTGTGTTCGACGGGGAAGCCCCGGTCGGACAGGCTGTCGACCAGCCGCTCAGCCCCCGCGTAGGTCGGGAAGGTTCCGAGCAGCTGCTGTGGCGCCGTGGTTCGGGGGGGAAGGGTGACGCGGTGACCGAGTGTGAGGTTGGACATGACTGCTCCCTGCATTGATGGAGTGCCGGCTGCATGACTGCGCTGACCTGCAGCAAGTTCGTGGCCCGCAAATTCGGTGCGGATCTACCTGCGCTATCTACTCTGCGCCGGCGCAGGTGAGAGATTGATGAGAGAAAGCCGTGCGGGCCCCAGCCTCCAGGGACGCTTGGGCCAGCCGCCCTTGGACGCGCGCAGCATGCTGCGCCGCCCGTTGCGAGGGCTGCTGTCCGTCCGTCGTCCACCGCTGGGGGCGAAGGGCAAGGGGACTCGCGGATCGAAGGCATGGCCCCGTCACCTGACTGCATGTCCGCGCATCCTTGACGCGGAAACGCCTTGTCAGCCCGGGCTGCCCTGGGGACTGTCGGACAACGGGTGACGCTGGCCGCCCACCAGTGCGTGAACCTCCTGGGTGAGCCGGTGAACGTCCTGGGTCAGTGTGGTGTTCTGCCTGATGAGGTCGACCTGGAATCCGGCCAGCTCTTCACGGTGTTTGGCGTCTGCCTCTTCACGGGCGTGGTCACGACGGGCCTGGGTCTTCTGGGCGATCATGACCATCGACGCTGAGTAGTAGGCGACGGCCGAGAACACCAGGTTGAGCAGGATGAAGGGCGCAGGGTCGAACCCTCGGCCATGAAGCAGTCCGGACCATGAGGTCGACAGGAAGGCGACGACATGGTTGACGAGCATCCAGGCCACGATGGCAATGGTGGACACGAGCACGAACTGCACCGTGCCCATCGCGTCTGCGACCTTCTCGGCGATGCGAGGGACGAATCCCTCTCCAAAGGCTCCCTTGTCCCGGTGCGCGTGGTGATGCCGAAGCGGGTCGACGTTCATGGCGCTCCTGGTTGGGTGGGCAGTGGACCAGCCATGAATCTCAGCCGGAGGGATGCTCATGCAACCTACGGCCCGATCGGCGGGTCGGAAAGGTCGTCTACGAGGCGGTAGCCGAAGCCACGGACGGTCTGAACGCTGTCACGACCGAACGGCCGGTCGATCTTGTTGCGCAGGTAGCGGACGTACACATCGACAACGTTGCTGTCGCCCTCGAACGCGAAGTCCCAGACGTGCTCCAGCAGGTGTGTGCGGCTCAGCACCTCGCCGCTGTGCCGGAGGAGTTCCTCGAGCAGCCCGTACTCCTTGGGGCTGAGCTCGACGAGCTGGCCGCCGCGACGGACCTGTCGGCTGACTGGGTCCAGCGACAGGTCACCGCACTGCAGCACGATCGGGCGTTCCCGAGGGTCGCGTCGGGTCAGCGACCGCAGCCTGGCATGCAGTTCAGCGAGAGCGAACGGCTTGGTGAGGTAGTCATCGGCCCCCGCGTCGAGGCCGGCGACCCGATCGTCGACACCGTCTCGGGCCGTGAGCATCAAGACGGGCGCCCACCGGCCGGCCTCCCGCATCCGGCGGCACACTTCGAAGCCATCGGGGGCCGGGATCATCGCGTCGAGGATCACAGCGTCGAAGTCGTTCTCCATCAGGTGCCAGAGCGCGTCGGTCCCGTCGTGGGCAATGACCGTGACGTAACCCTGCTTGACCAGCGAGCGGTGCAGCAACGACGCCATCCCGGTGTCGTCCTCGACGATCAGCAACCGCATAGCCGCCAGCCTAGGGCGGTCCGAATGCGGTTCCAGGGCGGCGTGGGTCGGGGCTGCGGGCGGGACTCCACCTCACCCCAGGACGAAGACCGTTGCTGCTCGGACTGTGCGGTCATGATGCCTCCGTGGGTGAGGTGTCCCAGCATCCGGCTTCGTTGATGAGAGTCCGATGAGACTGCCGGTCAGCCCATGGCCGTAGTTGCCTGGGGGGTGGCTGGCAGGAGCACCCGAAT
>JANOTZ010000096.1:0-3162 GCA_031416735.1 Frankiales bacterium | reverse complement strand
CCGCCGGTGGCGTGTCCGAGCGGCCGAAGGAGCACGCCTCGAAAGCGTGTGACGTTGTAAGACGTCCGTGGGTTCAAATCCCACCGCCACCGCCAACAGTTGGAGACAAAACCGCAGGTCAGGGACTTGCGGGGTTGTCTCCAACTGGCGTTTTGGGCCCCAGTGGTCACAGGAATTTCGGGAGCCCCGGTTCGTGGGGGTCCGGAGCGGTCTCCAGCGAGACGTCGCGGGCCGGCCCCATCCGTTCCCGAGCAAATATAACCAAATGTAACCGCCGAGTGGGTTACATTTGACGAGTGCCTGATGTGGACCTCGAAGCGCTGCTGGCGGAGCTGCGTGAACTCGACGGGGACAGCACTGCGCTCGAGGTGAAGTCGGCCTTGGGGGGTCTGCCCTCGACGACGGGGGAGACGTTGTGTGCCCTCGCGAACCACCCGGGTGGTGGCGTACTCCTGCTCGGGCTGGACGAGATGGCCGGGTTTGTCCCGGTCGGGCTTACTGGTCTGCAGGCGCTCAAGCAGGGAGTGGCGAGCAAGGCTCGGGCTTGCCAGCCCCCGGTAGTGATCACGGTGAGCCAGCACCTCGTGGAGGGCAAGGCCGTGATCGCCGTGCAGGTAGCCGAGTGTGATGCGTCGGCGAAGCCGTGCCGCTTTCAGGGGCGCGGCTGGATGCGGGCCTGGGACGGCGACTACTCGATGGCGCCGGAGGAGGAACAGGCTTTCCTGCGCCTTCGTGATGCGCCTCGCGCGGACCGTGCCGCTGTTCCTGGCACAACGATGGCCGACCTCGACGGGGGCCTCGTCTCGCTGTGGTTGACCACAGCCCGCGGGCTCGATCCGAAGGGGCTGGGACGATTTGGCGACGACACCGAGTGCCTGATGCGGGCTGGAGTCCTCACCCCGGACGGCGAGACGACCAAGGCAGGCCTGCTGTCCCTGGGCGTCCATCCGCAACAGCACTTCCCGCGGTACGTCGTGAACCTCGCGGCTGCCGGCGATGGGGTGCGCGCCGTTGAGCCGGCGACGGTCAGTGGCCCGATCCCCCTGATGCTCGAGGGTGCGCTGGACTGGGCGCGCAAGGTGCTGCCGCGCCACGCGGTACAACGGCCGGACGGGTCGGTGCACGACGAGTGGGAGTACCCGCTGGAGGCACTGCGGGAGCTGATCGCGAATGCGCTCGTGCATCGCGACCTGGACTCTTGGAGCGAAGGGTTGGCGGTGGAAGTCCGGCTGCTGCCCGAGCGGTTCGTGATCACGAACCCAGGCGGCTTGTACGGCGTCACTGTCGATCGGCTTGGCACGGCCAAGACGACATCGGCCCGCAACGGTGCACTGATCGAGATCTGCCGTTACGCACGCGCGTCGGACGGAGCCCGGGTGGTGGAGACCTTGGCCTCCGGCATCCCCAAGGTGCTGGAAAGCCTGCGCGAGATGGGGTTGCCGGACCCACTGTTCGACGACAGAGCGATCGCCTTCACGGTCGTGCTTCGCCAGCAGGCCGCCAGCCGGTCGCGCGTCAACCTGACGGACACGCAACGTCGGCTTGTTGCAGCGCTCGTCGCCAGACCCCTCGGGGTGGCAGAGCTGGAGGCGGCGACGGGGTTGAAGGGCCCCACCATCCGCAAGGCTCTCCGCCGGCTTCGGGAGCTCGAGCGCGTGAGCGTTCACGGCGGGCCGGGACAGGAAACGTCGTATGAGCTACGCCGGGCGCGCTGAGGCAGGTCGCACCCGGCGCTGACCCGGCATCGGGCCGTCACAGGATCCTGAGAATGACCAGCCCATTTGGCCCCACTGTGCTGGCTTGAGTTGGCCCCACCCCCGCGGTCTTGTGGGGGTGCCGCGGGCCTCGACGCTCACGGTGGGTGAGCGTCGAGGGGCGGCTGGGGGCTTGCCAGTGGCGGCCTTCTTGCTCGCTGCGCGGCTTGATCGGAGTCGGTAGCTGTCGCTTCCGGTCTGGATGATGTGTGCGTTGAGGGTGAGCCGGTCCACGATCGCGGCGGCGAGCCTGGGGTCGGTGAAGGTCTGGTTCCACTCGCTGAACGGGGCGTTGCTGGCGCAGGCGACCGAGGCGCGTTCCTCGCGTTCGGTGATGACCTGGAATAGCAGCTCGGCCCCGCGCGGATCCAGATGGACGTATCCCAGTTCGTCGAGCAGGAGTAGGTCGAGGCGGGCGTAGCGGCCGACGACGCGGGACAGCTGCTTGTCGTCGGCGGCTTCGACGAGTTCGTTCACCAGCGCGGCGGTGGTGATGTAGCGGACCCGCCGGCCGGTCTCGGCCGCGGCGATCCCGAGTCCGATGAGCAGGTGGGTCTTGCCGGTGCCGCTGTCACCGAGGAGCACCACGGGTTCACCTCGGTCGATCCAGGCTCCTGCGGACAGCGCGGCGAGGGTCGCGGCTGGCAGGTTCGGCAGGACTGTGAGGTCGAGATCCTCCAGGCGCTTGAGGCGGGGGAACTTCCCTTCGTGGACCCGCCGCTGGCGGCGTCGGCTGTCGCGGTCGTCGATCTCGGCGGTGAGGACCTCGGCCAGGAATGCCTTGTGGGTCAGGCGTTCTCGGGTCGCTGCCTCGGCGATCCGACCGGCTTCGGCCTTGATCGTGGGTAGGTGCAGCGAGGTCGTCCCGGCCGCGATCGCGACCTCTGCTGCCTGCTCCGACAGGGCTGTGACGGGCCGACGCTCGATCGGTTCTGCCGTGGTCACCGGCTTGGCCGTTGCCTTCATGGCTGCGGTCATGCGATCTGCTCCAGCACATGCTCGCCAGCGGGTTCGGAAGCGACTGGAGCCAGCAGCGTGTCGTAGCCGTCCAGGCTCGGCGGTGGCCGTTCGGCCACCACCTCCAGGCTGCTGTTCGTGTCGCCGGTGAGGGCACCGTCCCTGTGGCTGCGGGGTTTCGCTGGTTCCAGGTGCCGTCGGGCCTCGACCGCGACGAGGTCAGCGTCCAGGCGTTCCAGGCGCAGCGCGGCTTCCATCCCGGCGAGCACCGCCTCGCGCGGCAGGGATCGGTGCAGCAGCAGCACCGCGATGAGCACCCTGGTGCCGCGGCTGTCACCGTGGCTGCGTCGGGCTGCGGCCCAGGGGGATGCCCGGAATGGGACTTGGCCTTGAGCAGGTTGAGAGGGCGCTTCCGGAGATCGTCCGAGCGTAGGGATTGTTACTGCACCCT
>JANOTZ010000095.1:0-6665 GCA_031416735.1 Frankiales bacterium | reverse complement strand
TCAGGTCACAACCGGCCGGCACGTGAACAAACGGGATGGTCGCTGGAGAGCTGGCCGACAGGTCGGAAGTCAGGCACCCGAAAGGCCGGCGGAAACGAGAGTCAGACCCGCTCCCCAGCGACACAGTGAACATCCCAGCGGGAACGTCCAGGAGGTCACGGGCGAGGCGTCCGGCACCCCATCGCGCTCCGAACCGAGGTTGGGGCGGTGTGGCTGCGTCGGCCACGAGCCCGCCCGATAGATTGGCGCACATGAAGCTTGATCCTGCCCTCCTCGACATCCTCGCCTGCCCCGACTGCAAGGCCTCGTTGCGCACTGATCAGGCGTCGGCCGAGGCGTCGACCGAGCTGGTGTGCACCGGCTGTGGGCTCGCCTACCCGGTGCGCGACGACATCCCGGTGCTGCTCGTCGACGAGGCCCGCAAGCCCTCGTGACCGACGAGGATCTCCTCGACGACCCAGCCGCCATCGAGGCTGCCGACCCCTCCGAGATGCTGCGGGCGGTGGCCTCCGGTGCCGCCCAGGTCCGCGAGGCCGCGACCCTGTGCCTGGAGGCCGATGTCGCCCGGATGTCAGGGGAGGACCGCCCCCGTTCGGTCGTCGTACTCGGCATGGGCGGGTCGGGGATAGCTGGGGACGTGCTCGCGGCCGTCGCCGGCCCGCAGTGCCCGATCCCGATCCTGTCCCACCGCGGCCACGGACTGCCGACCTGGGTCGGCGCCGCCGACCTGGTCATCGCGGTCTCCAGCTCCGGCACCACCGAGGAGACCCTGTCGGCGCTGGAAGAGGCTGTGCGCCGGGGTTGCCGGTTGCTCGTCGTCGCCGCGGCCGGGTCGCCCGCCGAGGCCCTCGCCACCCGTGGTCGCGCGCTGTTCGTCCCGGTCTCGCAGGGACGCCAGCCCCGGGCGTCGGTGTTTGCGCTCTCCACTCCGCTGCTCATCGCCGGCAACGCCCTGGGGCTGCTGTCGTGCAGCCCCGAGGAGGTTGAGGCGACTGCCGTGCTTCTGGAGCAGCTCGCCGGCCGCAACGGGCCGGTGGCCGAGGTCGTCCGCAACCCGGGCAAGACCCTCGCGCTGTCGTTGACCGGCCACCTCCCCGTCGTGTGGGGGACCTCCCCGCTGACGGGCGTTGCGGCGTACCGCTTCGCCTGTCAGCTCAACGAGAACAGCAAGACCCCTGCGGTCTGGGGGGTGCTGCCCGAGGCCGGGCACAACCAGATCGTGGCGATGGACGGACCGTTCGCCGGCTCACGGTCGACCGTCGACCTGTTCCGCGACCGCGTCGACGAGGACGTCGACGAGCGGACCCGGATGCACCTGGTGTTGCTCCGCGACACCGAGGAGCACCCGGCCGTCGCCCGCCGGGCCCTGGTGGCCCGCGACCTGGCCCGCTCCCGTGGGGTCGAGGTCAGCGAGCTGGTGGCCGAGGGCTCGTCGGCCTTCCAGCGGATCGCCTCGCTGATCGCCGTCGGTGACTGGGCTTCGACCTACCTGGCACTGGTGGAGGGCAACGACCCGACGCCGGTGGACGCGATCGTGGAGCTGAAGGCCAGCCTCGCCCGCTGACAACCTCGCCCGTCGACCCGCTCGCTCTCTCCTCCTGCTCGCGCTAGTGCTTGTTGCGGTGCAGCGTCTTGCTGACGACCAGCACCACGACCGCACCGACGGCCAGCCCGAGCAGGCCGGACGCCACGGTGTTGACGCTCCAGCCGGCGACCGCTCCGAAGGAGCCCGCGGCGTCGTGGACGTTCTCCTCGAGGTGGTGCACGGCGTCGTAGGGCGTGTCCCAGTGCAGGTCGTGCGTGCCGACGAGCAGGATGTGCCCGCCGACCCAGAGCATCGCGGCGGTGCCCACGACGGTGAGCCCGTTGAGCAGCTTGGGCATGGCCTTCACCAGACCACGGCCCAGTTTCGCGGTGCCGCGGTTCGCCTTCTCGGCCAGGCTCAGACCGACGTCGTCCATCTTCACGATGAGCCCGACGACGCCATAGACCAGGACCGTGATCGCCAGCGCCACGACGACCAGGATCGACAGCCTGGACAGGAACGGCTCGTCGGTCACCTCGTTGAGCGCGATGACCATGATCTCGGTGGACAGGATGAAGTCCGTGCGGACGGCGCCGCTGACGATCGTCTCCTCGTCGGGCTGCTCCTCCTTCTCCCCGTGGTGCTCCTCGTGCCCCTGCAGCCGGGCCCAGACCTTCTCAGCGCCCTCGAAGCACAGGTAGGCCCCGCCAACCATCAGCAGCGGGGTCAGCAGGACTTCGGCGAACTGGCTGAGCAGCATGATCGCCGGCAGGATGATGAGCAGCTTGTTGCGCAGCGAGCCCGTCGCGATGCGCCGGATGATCGGCAGCTCCCGCTCGGCCGCCAGGCCGTGCACGTACTGCGGGGTGACGGCCGTGTCGTCGACGACGACGCCGGCGGCCTTGACGCTGGCCCGACCGGCGGCCAGCGCCACGTCGTCGACCGAGGCCGCCGCGGCGCGCGCGAGCACCGCCACGTCGTCCAGCAGTGCGACCAGTCCACCCGCCACGTCAGGCTCCTTCTCTCGGAAGGACCATCTTGCCTGACAGCCTCAGAAGCGCTTGAGGCTCATGCGCGATCGCATGACCGTGGTCTGGGCGCCGCTGGACTCCAGCCGGAACACCACCTCGCAGTCGAAGGATGCCGACCCGCGCTCGGCGAAGCGCGCCCGCACGCCGTCCGCGTCGTCGAGAAGGGTCGCGGTGGCCAGGACCGGCTCGACGACCAGTGCGCCGAACTCGATCGAGCCGCTCTTGATGACCGGCACGCCGCCCTGCTGAACGAGGTCCCCGAAGGCCTTGAGCAGCAGGGCGAACGCCGTCAGCTCGCCCAGTCCGAACAGCGCAGAGGCGTGCGGCCCGCCCAGGTGGTTGTGGAGCTCAGGCCCCGCGTCCAGCCGCAGGCTGGCTGTCTCCGCGGTCGCCTCGACCAGGGTGGGTCCGAGGGTCTTCAGGAAGCCGGTGGCTCCGGCGAAGACCGCCACGACGTCGATCTCTCCGGCAGCATCAAGGGGTGGGGTCGTCATGGCCCGTAGTGTGCCGCCCGTGAACGCCTACGACGTCGCCGACCCCGCGCTGGCCGAGCAGGGTGCGCGCCGGGTGGCCTGGGCCGAGCGGGCGATGCCGGTGCTCGGCCTGCTGCGCGAGCGGTTCGCAGTCGAGCAGCCGCTCGCGGGACTCACTGTCGCGGCCTGCATGCACGTCACCCCCGAGACCGCCGCGCTGGTCCGCACCCTCACCGCCGGCGGTGCCGCGCTGCACCTGGCGGCCAGCAACCCGCTCTCCACCCAGGACGACGTGGCCGCCGCGCTGGCCGCCGAAGGGGTCGGCGTCTTCGCCAGACACGGCATCGACAGGGATGGGTACGGCGGTCATCTCCGCGCGGTCCTGAAGGCCGGCCCGCAGTTCGTGCTCGACGACGGCTGCGACCTGGTCAACCTGCTGCACGCCACGCCTGCCTTGCGGAAGGGCGTCAAGGCCGGGATCGAGGAGACCACCACCGGGGTGCTGCGGCTGCGGCAGATGGCGGCCGATGGTGCGCTGAAGCTGGCCAGGGTGGCGGTCAACGACACCGCCGTACAACGGCTGGTGGCCAACCGGCACGGCACCGGCCAGTCGACCCTGGACGCGGTGCTGCGGTCCACCGGGATGCTGCTCGCCGGCACCACCGTGGTGGTCGCCGGGTTCGGGCCGTGCGGCAGCGGGATCGCCGACAGGGCAAGGGGTCTGGGCGCGCACGTGGTCGTCACCGAGGTCGACCCGGCCCGGGCGCTGGAGGCGGTGCTCGCCGGCCACCGGGTCCTGCCGATGACCGACGCGGCACCGGTGGGGGACGTCTTCATCACCGCCACCGGCAACCGCGGCGTCCTGCGCGCCGAGCACTTCGCCGTCATGAAGGACGGCGCAGTGCTGACCAACGCGGGCCACTTCGACGTCGAGGTGGATGTCGCCGCGTTGGGCGGGCTGAGCGTCGAGGTCCACAGAAGGGTGCGCCCGCACGTCGACGAGCACCTGATGGCCGACGGTCGCCGGCTGCTGCTCGTCGCCGAGGGCCGGCTCGCCAACCTCGCCGCGGCCGAGGGGCACCCCGCGTCGGTGATGGACGTGTCGTTCGCGGTGCAGGCCCTCACCCTGGAGTGGCTCGTCGGGCAGACCCTGAAGCCCGGCGTGCACGACGTACCTGCCGCCATCGACACCGAGGTCGCCCGCACCAAGCTGGCTGCGATGGGCGTCGCCCTGGAACAGCTCACGCCGGACCAGGAGCGCTACCTGTCGACCTGGCGCGCGTGAGGGGCAGCTATCGGGTCGGGGACGTCACCGAGCGGTTCTCCTGCGGCGCCGGGCCTTTGGGTTGGCGCTACACCGCGACGACCGACCTCGGCGACACCCTCGACCTGACCGTCGACACCGACGGCCGGGTACGGCGAGTGCTGGCCGTCCTCGACGGATGGCAGGTCCGTGGGGGAGCCGTGGGCAACGAGGTGGTGTGGACCCGCGGGGGCGCCGACGGAGGAAACGACCTGGGCGAGGAACCGGGCGAGGAACCGGGCGAGGAACCGCGTGAGGTGCACCGCGTGGACCCGCTCGAGGAGCACGTCGCCGCAGCGGTCGGCTTCACCGGCGCGAGCCCCGCCTTCGACGTGGCCACCGCCCGGCTGCTCCACCTCGAGGTCGGCCAGACCGCCAGGGTCACCCTGGTCGAGCTGACCGAGCCGGTCGGTGCGGCCCGCACCGTCCACCACGGCTGGGCCCGCACCGAGGGACCCGAGCCGGAGGTGGAGCGCTACGAGGTGGCCGACCTCGACACCGGCGAGCGCTGGGTGCTGCACCTGTCCGGGGAGGTCCTCGTCAGTCGCGAGGGTTCCCACCCGGCGACGCTCCTGGAGCTGGCCCGGTGAGGCGGGCGCCCACCAGGCCCCCCTCAAGGGGTGGAACCTTTCCGGCTGTCCAGGGCCACTGGTAGTCCGTGGAGGCTGAGGAGTTCGACCCCTGGGTGGTGGCGGCTGCCCCGCGTCTGCATCGGACGGCCTACCTGCTGGTGGGCGATTGGGGGCTGGCCCAGGATCTGGTGCAGCACGCCTGCGTCAGCACCTGGTCGTGCTGGTCACGCGTCGACGCGCCCGAGGCCTACGCCCGCTCCGTCATGGCCCGCACAGCGTCGTCGGGGTGGCGCCGCAAGTGGCGAGGGGAGGTGCCGACCGGTGATCTGCCGGAAGGCTCGACCGAGCCGTGGTCCGCGGTTGAGTCCCGCGCGGCAGTGGCCCGGGCCCTGCGTGCGCTGCCACCGAAGCAGCGGGCCGTCGTGGTCCTGCGCTTCTTCGACGACCTGTCCGAGGTCGCCACCGCCACCGCCCTCGGCTGGCCGGTCGGCACCGTCAAGAGCACCACCGCCCGTGCCCTAGCCGCCCTGCGGGCCGGCGAGCTGGCCGACACCGAGGTGAGTCCATGAGCACCCTCAGCGACGATCTCCGCACCTTGGTGGCCGACCAGCCCGGCGTACCCGACTGGCCCGGTCTGGTCCGCGGGCGGGTGGCCCGTCGGCGACGTCGCCTTCTCGCCGCCACCGTCGCCGCGGTCGTGCTGCTCGCCGGTGGTGGGTTCGCGCTCGCCGGTCAGGGAGGCAGGGCGACGCTGGTCCCGGCCGCGACCCCGACCCCGAGCCCGACCCCGAGCCTGAGGCCGACCGCGGACGAGCGGAACCGGGTCGTGGTCTTCCTCGACCTGGACGTGACCCGGGTGCCGGCCGATGTCCCGGTGGACCTCGTGGTCGTGGCCCGCGGATTCACGGACGGCACGCCTGAGATCCTCCAGGTGCAGGTGGACGGCCAACAGGAAGGCCCCGACTCCGTGCCCGCCTGCGCCGGCCCTCCCCCGGGGGAGTCGCCGCCGGCGCCGCAGCCGCAGCAGACGGAGGTCCGGCAGACCGTCACCCGGACCTTCAGCCAGGGCACGCACGTGGTCGTCGTCCGCGCCGCCTCGGGGTGCGCGGTGCTCGGTGGCAGTGACGAGAGGTCCTACCTGATCACCGCGGAGCCCGCCGACGGGACGCCGACCCAGCCCGTCGAGGTCTTCCTCGATCCGGAGGTCACGGAGGTGAAGGCGGACGTCCCGGTCGAGCTGGTGGTAGTCGCCCGTGGCTTCGGAGAGTCGCCGGTGGCGGTGCTGGAGCTGCTCGTCGACGGTTTCTCCCTGATCCCCGACCCCGCCTTAGCGTGCATGCCGCCCCCGTCGCAGCCGCCACCCCGTCGGGCGACCGAGGCGCGTCGCACGTTCGCCCGCACGTTCGGCCCAGGCAGGCACGTCGTCACGGTGCGCGCGGACGCCGTGTGCTCGTACTACCGCGGGTCGGCGACGAGGAACTACCTGATCGTCGCCAAGCCATGACATGAACGTGTCAAGGATCACGCCAGCTTTCGTCGTACAAGGTGCGGGCCTGACACGGGTCTGTTAACCTCAGAGGGATGACCCTCACCATCCACCAGGCAGCGACGACCACAGGCTGGTCGCCGCGCATGCTGCGGTACGTCGAGCAGCTCGGCCTGGTCGAACCGGCGAGGTCGAAGGCGGGGTACCGGCTCTACGGGCCGGCCCAGCTGCAACGGCTGCGCACCTTGCGGTCGATGCTCGAGACCCACGGCGCC
>JANOTZ010000094.1:0-2030 GCA_031416735.1 Frankiales bacterium | reverse complement strand
TGCAGTCGACCCGGGCACAGACCGTCTCGACGACCCAGACCACGACGGCAGCCGCGGTGCCGACCGGGTCAGTGCAGGCCTCCTGCTCCGCGCAGATCTCCTCGACCCGGTCTACTGCCCGGTCAACGGTGCCCCATGGGTCGGCGCAGGGCCTCAGCGACTCGCACAGGCCCCTGACGACCTCCGAAATGGCGTCCAGCGTCCTCTGTGCCGTGCCGACCGGGTCGTAGCAGGCCTCCTGCGTGTCGCAGAGTGCTTCCACCTGCGCCTGGGCGTCTGCGACGATGGCGTTGACCATCGCCACGATCTGGGCCGGCGTGGGCAGCTGGCCGACCTTCTCCTCCACCCACCGCTTCTGCTCGTAGACGAAGCCGATGATGTAGCCGGCCTGCTCCTCGGCTGTCTCCTGGACCTCGCCCAGCTTCTGGATCAGCAGGTCGTAGTAGGGCCCGACGAGGGCCTCGGCCTCGGCCTGCTTGTCTGCGAGGGCCGTCAGGACCTGCTGCTTACGGGCTTCGATCTCGTCCGGCAGCCCACCAATCGCCGCGAGCAGCTCAGCGATGGTGTCGGCGACGAGCTTCTCGGCAGCGGCCTGCTTGGCAGCGGCTTCGGCCTGGACCCACGCGACAGCGTCGTTGGCCGCCTTCTGCGCGTCCGCAAGCCGCCTGTCGACCTCGACGAGCTTGTCCGCGACAAGCTTCTCGAGTGCGGCCCGCTGCGCCTCGACGGCTTCGGACGCGGCCAGGACCTGGCGGTCGGCCTCAGCCTTGGCGTCGGCGGCGACCTGTTGCGCCCAGGCGATCTTGTCGAACAGCAAGAGGGTCGCGTCAGCGACCGCCTTCTGGGCAGCCGCGATCTGCCGGTTCAGCTCGCCGTTGGCATCACCGATGGTGCGGTAGACGGTCGCCTGCGCGTCACCTGCCGCCTTCAGCACCGTCGCGACCGCGCCCGCTGCGGTCGTCTGCACGATGCCGATCACCTGCCCGGCCGTGTTCACGACGAGCGTGACGACCCCGTTGGCGGCGATCAGCCCGTCGCTGATGGCCTTCGCCACGGCAGCCTGGACCTCCACCAGCCGCTGGTCGGCCGTCTTCTTCGCGTCGGCAACCGCCTGGTTGACCGTCTCGATCGCGCCCGGGACCAGGGCACTCTTGAGCCACACGGTCGGCACCACGACGGGGACCGTCGAGGGCACCGTCCGTGACACGACCGGGACGGTCACCGCCGGCACCGTGACTGCCGGGATGACGGTCGGGTTGGGGGTGATGGTCTGGGACGGGACGTTGACGGGAACGGCCGGCGTGGACGCCAGCACCGTGCCCTTCGGGATGCAGGTTCCGACGACGCAGATCTCGTCCGGCGTCGTGACCACGATGGCCGGCACGGTCTGGCTGACAGCCGGTGTGGAGAGCGGCGGGACGGTGATGGCAGGCGTCACGGGGATGGGACCGACGGTCTGGCCGCCGACCGTGATCGTCTGGCCACCGACGATGGGCACCGCGGTGTCCGAGCCTGTGGTCTGGACGCAGACGAACGTGTCGCCGTAGCCAGTGGCGTTGGGACAGTCGGCCGGCGCGGCTTGCGCGGGTTGCGCGCCGCCGAGCATGGCAGCGGCCGTCGTCCCTGTGAGGGCGACGGCCGCGAGGGCACGGGAAATTCTTCTCATCCTGCTGGGCCTCCATGACATGTGACTCTGGGATGCCGGCGAGGTCTTCGACGGCCGAGCCGGAAGATGGCAGAGATGATCATGAAAACACAAGAGATTTTTTACGCAAATCGGTCAAACCGTCGAAAAAGTCTCGGGCTGAGCGGTGGCCGAGAGGGGATCGCGCCGGCGTCGGCTCACTTGTCCGAGGTTTGCCTCAGACGCGCCGGGTGTGTCTGAGGCACATCTCGGAGGAGTGGCGGCGGTCAGCAGCTCAGCGGAGCCGGCGAGGTGGCGGCGGTCAGCAGCTCAGCGGAGCCGGCGAGGTGGCGGCGGTCAGCAGCTCAGCGGAGCCGGCGAGGTGGCGGCGGTCAGCAGCTCAGCG
>JANOTZ010000093.1:0-5824 GCA_031416735.1 Frankiales bacterium | reverse complement strand
GCTGTCTCGGCGAACACGCCCTCCGTCGAGGCGAGCAACTGGATGCCTTCGATCACCTCGGCATCGCTCACGTGGCCCATGGCGCCACCAGTCCGCCGTACGACGTCAAGGGCGTAGGGACCGTCGGCGGGGTTGCCGATGGCGAGTGACTTGGCGATCGTGTCGGGCTTCACCGGCTTGACGGTGTCCCAGCCGTTCTCGAAGGCGGTCGCGATCGGTGAACACCCGGTCGCCTGCGCCCCGAAGACCTTGTAGGGAGACGCGTCGACGAGGCCGAGCTTCACCAGCTCACCGAAGGCCTTGTCGACCTTGGTGAGCAGCGAGCCTGAGGCCATCGGGATGACGACCTGTTGCGGCAGCCGCCAGCCGAGCTGCTCGGCGACCTCGTAGCCCAGGGTCTTGGATCCCTCGGCGTAGTAGGGCCGGACGTTGACGTTGACGAACGCCCACTCCTCGTTCTCGGCGATCTCGCTGCAGAGCCGGTTGACGTCGTCGTAGTTGCCGTCGACCGCCACCAGGGTCTGGCCGTAGACGGCGGTCTGCACGACCTTGCCCTGCTCGAGGTCCGACGGGATGAACACCACGGCGCGCAGGCCGACGTGGGTGGCATGCGCCGCCACGCTGTTGGCGAGGTTTCCGGTGGAGGCACAGGAGACGGTGTCATAGCCGAAGGCGCGGGCCGCGGACAGCGCGACGGAGACGACGCGGTCCTTGAAGGAGTGCGTCGGATTGCCGCTGTCGTCCTTGACGTAGAGCTTGCGCATG
This sequence comes from Frankiales bacterium, assembly GCA_031416735.1. GTDB lineage: Bacteria > Actinomycetota > Actinomycetes > Mycobacteriales > SCTD01 > RYN-111. Next base: position 5,059 of record JANOTZ010000093.1, on the reverse strand, counting down.
CCCAGCGCCCGCGCCAGGTTCGGAGCCTCGCGCAGCCTCGTCATCCCGGCCCCGAGGTCCACCCGGGTCGCGAGGTCCTGACCGGCGGGGAGCAGACCGGCGTAACGCCAGATGGTCTGCGGGCCGGCCTCGATCGAGGCGCGGGTCACCAGCTTGAGCTTGTCCAGGTCGTACTCGACCTCGAGCGGCGCGAAGCACTCCAGGCAGACATGGACCGGCGCGAGGGGGGTCCGGTGGCCGCACTCGCGGCAGATGAGGCCGCTCGCGGGGGAGTCGGCGAAGGCCGTGGGCACTGGGTGGACGGGTGATGCGTGGACGGGCGATGTCATAGAAATTCTCCTCATCTTCCCCGCAACTGCGGGACGGACGTGGCACCTGGCTTCGCAGCTGGTTGCCGGGGCGTCATCGGGCCGTATCCCTGGTGCCCCTCGGGATGAGACGTGCATTCAGTTGTGTGTATCTCTATGCACCTTAGCGGACGGCCACCAGGCCGGTTACGTTGACGCTCGTGCTCCCCGCCAGTGTGCTGCTCGCCTCCAACCGCGGACCCGTGAGCTGGGTCGAGGACGACACCGGCGAGCTGGAGCCGCGCCGCGGCGGCGGCGGTCTGGTCAGTGCCCTCCGCACCCTGGACCTCGGGGACGACGTGCACTGGGTGTGCGCGGCGCTGTCGCACGCCGACCGCCGGGCCATCCGCGCGGGCGAGCGGATTGCCGGCGTGACGGTGCTCGACATCGACCCGGTGACCTTCGACCGCGCCTACAACGGGATCGCGAACGGGCTGCTGTGGTTCACCGCGCACCTGCTGTGGTCCACCCCCAGCACCCCGACCTTCGACGAGCGGACCCGCCGGGAGTGGGGGGCTTTCGGCGCCTACTCGCAGGCGTTCGCCGAGGCACTCGCCGTACAGGCTGGTCCTGGGGCACGGGTGCTGGTGCAGGACTACCACCTGTCACTGGTGCCGCGGCTGCTGCGCGAGCTGCGCCCGGACCTGCGGATCGGGCACTTCAGCCACACACCGTGGGCGCCGCCGGAATACTTCCGGCTGCTGCCCGACCCGGTGGTCGACGGCCTGCTCCGCGGGCTGCTCGGCGCGGACGCCGTCGGCTTCCACTCCCCGCGCTGGGCCGACGCCTTCGCGCGCTGTTGCGTGGAACTGCTTGGAGCCTCGTACGACGGAAGGGCCATCACCGTCGAGGGAAGGCGCACCTTGGTGGACGTCCACCCGCTCGGCGTCGATGCCGTGGAGCTCCGGAGCCGGGCTGCCGAGGCGGACGTGGCCTCGCGGCTGGCCGGCTTGCGGGAGGTGGTCGGCGACTGTCAGCTGCTGCTGCGGGTGGACCGTACTGAGCTGTCGAAGAACATCGTGCGTGGACTCGAGGCGTTCCGGGAGCTGTTGCGGCGGTTTCCGGAGCACCGCGAGCGCGTGGTGCATCTGGCGTTCGCCTATCCGTCGCGGCACGACCTGCCGTAGTACCGCGCGTACACCGGGGCGGTGCAGCGGCTGGCGCGGGAGGTCAACGAGGAGTTCGCGACCGGGTCCTGGTTGCCGGTGCACCTGGAGGTGCGGGACGACTACGCCCGGTCCCTGGCCGCGATGACCCTGGCCGACGTGGTGATCGTGAATCCCTTGCGGGACGGGATGAATCTGGTCGCCAAGGAGGCGCCGGTGCTGTCGGCCCAGGGGCTTTCCCTCGTGCTGTCACGGGAAGCGGGGGCCGCGGACGAGCTCGGGCCGTGGGCGCACCTGGTCGGGCCGCTGGATGTGTCTGCCACCGCGGAGGCGCTGCACGAGGCGCTGCTGGACCCGAACCGGGCGGCGCGCACGGTCGCGATGGCCTCGGCGGCGACGGCTCTCCCCCCGGCTGCCTGGCTGCAGGCGCAACTGGCGGCGCTCACCTGAGGTCGTGGTCAGCCGGTCTCGAGCTCTTCCGCCTTTTCGCCCGCGACGAGCAGGGTCCAGGGAAGGCCCATCTGGGTCACCACTTCCCGCAGGGCGGTGAACCCGACCGGCTTCACGAGGTAGGCGAACACGCCAAGGTTGAAGGCCTCCTCGATCTCCTTCTCCTGCTCGGAGCGGGTGAGCATCACCACGGGGACACCGACCGAGTGGGGCGCCGCCCGCAGTGCCCGCAGGATCTCGAGTCCTGACTGTGTCTCCAGGTGCAGATCGAGCACCACCAGCGCCGGCCTGAACCCCTCGTCGACCAGCAGAACCTGGGCCTCCTCGGCGTCGCCGACACCCACCACGGGGTTGCGCAGGTTCACCCGCTCGAGGCAACTCACGATGAACGCCCTCGACTCGTCGTCGGAGTCGACGACCACGACCGGCGCGTGCTCTGCCGGGCTTCTCAACTGCGCTCCTCAAGGGGGTATGCCCCACGTCGTCTGGGGTGCGTGCCCTGCCGCGATGAGCATAAACGGAGGCTCCCCTTGCCGGTTGGTCAACATCTGTGGTCGCGTCGGGTGCCCTCGCGAGCAGGCGCGTCGTACGCTCCCGCGGTGCTGGAACTGACCGCCCGCCTCCACCCGTCCGCCCTCGACCAGCGGCGCGGGATCGTCCGGCTGCACCCGGAGGCTCTTGCTGCCCTCGGGCTGGCGCCGTGGGACATCGTCGTCCTGCGCGGCGCCCGCCGGACCGGGGCCCTGGTCGCCCTCGCGCCGCCGGGGGCAGGGCAGCACGAGCTGCTGTGCGACGAGCTCATCCTCGGCAACCTCGGCGTGCCCGACGGCAGCCGGGTCTTCGTGGAGCGCGCCCCCGATCGCGAGGCCGTCACGGTCACCGTCAACGCGGGCCGGGACGTGGTTGCGGCGGTGTCGCCGGAGATGCTGCGCACCGCCCTGCTCGGCAAGGCCGTCACGGCCGGCGACCAGGTGTCGCTGCTGCCCCAGGACCTTGCCCCGCTGGGAGCGGTCGACGTCGTCGCGGCCCGCCGGTCCCTCGCCAACCTGCTCGGCCCGGCCTGGTCCACGCTGCTGCTGCAGATCGCCGCGACCTCCCCCGACGGTCCGGCGGTCATCACGATGGGCACCGTCGTGGGGTTCGCCGGCGCGACGACCACCACGGGCAGCGCTACTCCGCTGGTGCTCCCGACCCCGCGGGCGACCAGTGCCGTGGAGCTGCCCGGCCTGGAGTCCCAGGTCGCCACCCTCACCGAGTGGCTGGACCTGGGGTTCCACCGCAAGGACCTGCTCGCCCGGTTGGGGAGCTCCCCGCAGCTGGGCGTGCTCATCACGGGGCCGGCCGGGTCGGGCAAGGCCGCCCTCGTCGAGGCGGTCACCGCCAGGATCGGCGCCCGACTCCTGCGGGCCTGGGGGCCGACCGTCGCGGGACTCGAGACCAGCGCCGCCGCCCAACAGCTCCAGAGTCTCGTGGCCGACGGGGCCCGGAACGGGCCTTCCGTCGTACTCATTGAAGATGTCGACGCACTGGCTCCTCGCGAGGGCGGCGAGCCGCTGTGTTCGTACTTCCTCGGGGTGCTGCGTGAGGCCGTCACGGCCGGGCAGGTGGCGATCGTGTGCACCACCTCGCGGCCGGAGGCGGTGAGGCCGGCGCTGCGCAACCCCGGCACCCTCGACCACGAGCTGTCGATCCCGCTGCCCGATCGGGCGGGGCGGCTGGCGATCCTGCAGCTCGCCGTGAAGGCGGTCCCGCTCGCCGGGGATGTCGTCCTCGACGACGTGGCCGGGCGCACCCCCGGCTTCGTGGCGGCGGACCTGCTCGCGTTGGTACGCGAAGCAGGCACCCGCGCGGCGGCCCGCCAGACCACCGCCGAGCTGCCGCTGGTCGCGGAGCAGGACCTCACTGCCGCACTCGAGGTGGTGCGTCCGACCGCGATGGGTGGCGCCCGGCTGGACCTCGCCAAGGTCTCTCTCGACGACGTGGGCAACATGACCGAGGTGAAGGCCTCCGTCACCGAGGCGGTGCTGTGGCCGCTGCAGTTCCCCGACACCTTCGCGCGCCTCGGCATCGCGCCACCGCGCGGCCTGCTGCTCTACGGCCCCCCCGGCTGCGGAAAAACCTTCCTGGTCAAGGCAATTGCCGGCTCCGGCCAGGCCAACGTGCTGTCCGTGAAGGGCGCCGAGCTGCTCAGCAAATGGGTCGGTGAGTCCGAGCAGGCGGTGCGCGAGCTGTTCCGCCGCGCCCGCGAAGCCGCGCCCACCCTGATCTTCCTCGACGAGGTCGACGCGCTGGCCCCCACCAGAGGCCAGTCCACAGACGGCGGTACGACGGACCGGGTCGTCGCCGCCCTGCTCACCGAGCTCGACGGTGTGGAACAGCTGCGGAACGTCGTCGTGATCGGTGCGACCAACCGCCCCGACCTGGTCGACCCGGCGCTGCTCCGGCCAGGCCGACTGGAGCGGCTCATCTACGTCCCGCCGCCGGACGCCGAGGCCCGCACGGCGATCCTCAAGGCCACCGTGAAGCACGTACCCCTCGACCCGGCCGTGGACCTGCTCGACCTCGGCGCTCGGACCGAGGGCTTCTCCGCCGCCGACTGCGCCGCGCTGGTCCGCGAGGCCGCCCTCACCGCAATGCGCGAATCGATGGAAGCGTCCACCGTCACGGCCGCCCACATGGAGGCGGCCCTCGCCGCGACCCGACCCTCGCTCGACCCGTTGCAGGTGGCCGCGTTGGCCGACTTCGCAGCCCGCCGCGAACAGGCCTAACCACCCGCCTGGGCAGTCCCAGGTCCCGCCCGCGTTCTGCTGCCCTTTGGGGCGTGGGTCCCTCCGCTGAACGCCCCTGCCTTGGCGGGCGCGGGGCGCCCTGCTGTGCGCCCGTGCCTTTTGGCCGTCGTGGGCCTCACTGGGCCTTGGGGTGGCATAGGGCGGGGTCGGCGTTCGCTCTGAGCAGACTGGATTCTCCTCAATCCCTGTGGAGAAGCGCTTGCTTTTGCCCTCGAACGCGTATACGTTATGGGTATGTCCGAGCTCGGCCCGCCGCAGACCATGACTGCGCGCCGCTCCGACCGGATCGACGGCATCGTGCGACTCAGCGAACAGGTCGCGAAGCTCCAAAGCCAGATCCGCCTCGAGATCAACGTGCTGACCCTGG
>JANOTZ010000092.1:0-17574 GCA_031416735.1 Frankiales bacterium | reverse complement strand
GGAACCTGCAGTGAGCGACATCAGCTTCGACGGCCGCGTGGCTGTCGTCACCGGCGCCGGCGGCGGCCTGGGCCGCACCTATGCCCTGGAGCTCGCGCGTCGCGGCGCGTCGGTGGTCGTCAACGACCTCGGCGGCAGCGTCAAGGGCGAGGGCGGCGACCAGACGGCCGCGCAGAAGGTCGTCGACGAGATCACGGCCGCGGGTGGCGTCGCCGTTCCGAACTACGACTCCGTCGCGACCCCCGAGGGCGGCGCCAGCATCGTCAAGACCGCCGTCGACAGCTTCGGCAAGGTCGACATCGTCGTCAACAACGCCGGCATCCTGCGCGACAAGAGCTTCCTGAAGCTCGAGTGGGCCGACCTCGACGCCGTCCTCGACGTACACCTCAAGGGCGCCTTCTACGTCAGCCAGCCGGCCTTCGCGGTGATGAAGGAGAACGGCTACGGCCGGTTCGTCTTCACCGCCTCCAACGCCACCTTCGGCAACTTCGGGCAGACCAACTACGGCGCCGCGAAGGCCGGTCTCATCGGCCTGTCGAACGTGCTCGCCGTCGAGGGTGCCCGCGCCGGCATCCTGTCGAACGTGATCATGCCGGTCGCGAAGACCCGGATGACCGAGGAGCTCCTCGGCGGCTTCTCCGACGTCCTGGACCCGTCCTACATCACCCCGATGGTGACCTACCTGTGCAGCGAGCTGTGCACCACCACGCACGGCGCGTTCAGCGCCGCCGGTGGTCGTTACGCCAAGGTCTTCACTGGTCTGGCCCCGGGCTGGTTCGCCGGCAAGGGCGCCTCGGTCGTGGCCGAGGACATCGCCTCGCACTTCGAGGAGATCACCAAGGAAGAGGGCTACATCGTCCCGCAGAGCACCACCGACGAAATCATGTCGATCGCGGGCCTGTTCAGCTAGCCCGACGGTGAGGGGCGTGGTCCGCGGACCACGCCCCTCACTTTACGTTTAATGCGTTCTTGTCAAGATGCTTGTCATGTGCCAACCTCGTGTCAACCACGGCGCTCGAGGAGCACACGATGACGACCACCACCTGGCGCGACGGCAAGCGGTCCCTGTGGCCGCTGGGACTGCTCGTACCCACCCTCCCCTTCATGGCCTGGGGCTTGGTGGCGGCGACCGGTCAGGGCCTGTTCTGGTGGTGGGGTCCGTTCTTCGCCTTCGCCCTGCTCCCCCTGCTCGACACCTTCGTCGGCGCCGACCGGGGAAACCCGCCCGAGGACGCCGTACCGCTGCTCGAGCAGGACCGCTACTACCGCTGGTGCACCTACCTCTATCTCCCGCTGCAGTACGTCTCCCTGGTGCTCGCCTGCTGGCTCTGGACCGCCGGCGACCTGTCGGGCCCCGACAAGCTCGGGCTCGCCCTGACCATCGGCGTCGTCGGGGGCATCGCGATCAACACCGCCCATGAGCTCGGACACAAGAAGGACGAGCACGAGCGCTGGCTGGCCAAGGTCGCCTTGGCCCAGACCGGGTATGGCCACTTCTTCCTCGAGCACAACCGAGGCCACCATGTCCGCGTGGCCACCCCGGAGGATCCGGCCTCGAGTCGGCTCGGCGAGAGCTTCTGGGCGTTCTTGCCGCGCACCGTCGTCGGCTCGCTGCGCTCGGCGTGGGAGCTGCAGAAGTCCGCCTCCGCACGGGAAGGCCGCTCGCTGTGGTCGGTCCGTAACGACGTCCTCAACGCCTGGGCCATGACTCTCGTGCTCTGGGCCGTGCTGCTCGGTGTCTTCGGCGTCGCCGTCCTGCCTTACCTGGTGGTCCAGGCCGTCTTCGGGTTCTCGCTGTTGGAGGCCGTCAACTACCTCGAGCACTACGGCCTGCTGCGCCAGCGGACCGGCGACCGCTACGAACGCACCGCTCCGCGGCACAGCTGGAACTCCAACAACACCGCGAGCAACGTGCTGCTCTACCACCTGCAGCGGCACAGCGACCACCACGCCAACCCGACCCGGCGCTATCAGTCCCTGCGACACATGGACGAGGCTCCGCAGCTCCCGAGCGGCTACGGGACGATGATCGTCCTCGCCTACGTCACCCCGCTCTGGCGTCGCGTCATGGACCCTCGCGTTGTCGCCCACTACGGCGGCGACGTCACGCGGGCCAACCTTCACCCCTCCAAGCGCGCCGCCTACCTGGCCCGCTATGCCCCGGCGGTCCTTGAGGACGCGGCGTGAAGATCTGGCGCTGCCAGCAGTGCGGCTATGAGTACGACGAGGCGCAGGGCTGGCCGGAGGACGGCATCGCGCCGGGCACCCCGTGGGAGGACGTCCCCGACGACTGGAGCTGCCCGGACTGCGGCGCCGCCAAGTCCGACTTCGACATGGTGCTGGTCGCGGCGTGAGGACCGTCGTCGTGGTGGGCACGGGGATTGCCGGAACCACCACGGCAGCCAGCCTCCGCCAGCAGGGGTACGACGGCCGGCTGCTGCTGGTGGGCAGCGAACCGCACCCGCCGTACCGCAGGACCGCCCTGTCCAAGGAGGTCCTGCAGGGCACCAAGAAGCTCGACTCGGTGTGGCTGAAGCCCGCAAGTTGGTATGCCGACCACGACGTCGAGCTGTTGACCGGCACGACCGTCACGGCCCTCTCCCCCGGAGCCGTGCAGGTCTCGGGGTCTGACCTGCGCACGGACGCGGTCGTCCTGGCGACCGGTGGCTTGGCACGAAGGCTGACAGCGTCACCCGGGGCGGAGGTCCTGCGCACCGCCGACGACGCCCAAACGCTGCTCCCGCGGCTGCTTCCTGGGGCGCGCATCGTGGTGGTCGGCGCCGGCTTCCTCGGTGCCGAGGTCGCCTCCAGCGCCGTTGCCCGCGGCTGCAGCGTGACGGTGCTCGAAGCAGCGCAGGCCCCGCTCGGCAGGGTTCTTCCGCCCTCGCTCGGGGCGCTCTACACAGCGCTGCACCGCAGCCGTGGCGTCGACCTCCGCCTTGGCACGGGGCTGGGCTCGACTCGTCCGGGCACGGTCACCGACACCTCCGGCACGGTCCACGCGATGGACGTCCTCGTCGTTGCGGTGGGCCAGGCACCGCAGACCCGGCTCGCCGAGCAGACCGGGCTCCTGGTGCGGGACGGCATCGTCGTCGACGCGCACGGACGCACGTCACTGCCTGGCGTGTGGGCGGCCGGCGACGTCGCCGCCTTCCCCGACCGCGTCACCGGTGCTCCCCGCCGCCTGGAGCACTGGCAGTCCGCGATGAGCCAAGGCGCCTCGGTGGCCCGCAACCTGCTCGGCGCAGACACACCGTGGACCGAGCTCCCCTGGTGCTGGTCGAGCCAGCACGGCGTCGATCTGCAGGTATGCGGAAACCCCGGCACCGACGACGATCTGGTGCTGCGCGGTCGGGTCGAGGACGGCACGGTCACTGCCGTGTTCGCACGTGACGGCCGACTGACCGGAGCCGTGACGATCGACCGGACCAGCGACATGCGGGCGCTGCGCCGCCTGATCGTGGACGCTCCAGGCACGCCGCTCGCCCTGCTCGCCGACGAGGGCGTCGACCTGGCTCAGGTCGCGTGAGTACGGCCGACCGACCGGATGGCTTTCTCGGGTTCGCCGCCCGGCACGTGGCTCGAGGTACGGCGTCACTACGTGCTCGCGCCGAGTGGCGCTCGGCGGCACCATGGCCAACGGCGTCCCCGAGCAGAGACATCGCGGTCTGAGCGGGCGAGCATGTCCACGCTCGCAGTAGGGCGGCGGAGGGAGCGCAAGCAGCGTCGACCTAGCCTGGGTGGAGTTGCCCGCGCCGAGGAGGATCCGCATGAAGTGCCCCAACGATTCAACGACCCTGGTCATGAGCGAGCGCGCCGGTGTGGAAATCGACTACTGCCCGGAGTGCCGTGGCGTGTGGCTCGACCGCGGTGAGCTCGACAAGATCCTCGACCGTGCCGAGGCCGAGTCGTCGCGCACGGCCGTTCCCCCTGCCGCACCGACCCCTGCCGTGCAGTACCCCACCCGACCCGCCTACGACGACCGTGACCGTCACGACGGAGGTCACAGCGGATACCGGGGCAAGAAGAAGGAGCACTGGCTGGGAGAGCTGTTCGGCTGATTGCTCCGTGACGGCAGCCGGTGTCCTGGGGTCCGTTGAGGAGCAGAACGTCCCCACATCGGCAGTCGTGCCATCAGCGGCAGATGAGTGCGTTCCTGCGCCTCGTGTAGCCGCCTTCTGGGAGTCCGCTGTGAGGTGAGCAACGACGCCTCTGAGCTGGCCCCCTTTCCCTGTTCCACGGAACGGGAATCCCCAGATCCCCCCGCCTCATAAGGGGATTCCGGTTCCGTGGATCATGCCCGGCGGGGTGGTGGGGAGCGCCCGCTCCCCGACGACATGACCATCATCCCAGCGGAAGCGTCCGACCGCGAAGAGGGCCGGCTACACGACGACCAATGGTCACCTACCGAAACGCTGAAAGGCATGCTGCCGGCTCGACTCGAGCGCGGCCCCGATGATCGTCCAGGAGTCGCCCGCCTCGCGTGCCGCAAGGACAGCGGCGCGCAGCTCGGCCTCGGCCGCCTCGACGCCCGTGCGCGCCCGCCCCCTGAATGCGAACAAGGCCGGCTACCGTCCCATGGCAGTCTGGTGAAGAAGGCTCTCCTCGGGGGAGCGGCATTCCTACTGACTTCGCTGGCCGAGTACGCAGAACTCGTTCCCTTCGGGATCAGTCATGACAACCCACGGTTGATCCCCCTGGCCGATATCCACTCGCCGTGCGCCGTGTGCGAGCAGGCGAGCTACCTCGGCCTCTTGGTCATCCGGCCTGAAGTCGAGATGCAAACGACTCTTGGCCTTCTTGCTCTCGTTGTGCCGAACGAAGTCCAAGCCTGGAAGCCGATCCTGAGCCGGGCGGATCTCGAACTCCTCGTCGGAGGAGTAGACGACGACCCATCCAAGCGCCTCGGCCCACCATTGCCCCAAAGTGGCAGGGTCTAGTGAGTGAACGGCTACCTGTTCCCACTCCAAGGACATCTGCGAAGGCTAGACCTGCCGGAGAAGCCAGCAGGCAACAGGCGGACCCGATCGAGGGAGGTCAGGTCCACGCACATCGCCCGTCCAGTAGGCATCGGGCAGCCGCCGGGATCACTCATCGACGGTTGCGGTGCGGGTGAATAACGCCGGCTGGCCACCACGACTCACCGCTCCAGAGGCGGGGCTAGTGCGTCGCTACCCGCGCCGGTGAACGGCTCTCGACCCATGTTCCACAGCGGCTCCCCTCACCGCATACGAGCGAGATCCCGTCGGATGAAGCGCAGGTGCGCCCACTCCTCCTCCAGGATCACGCGAATGCAGTCACCGACGCTGGGATGCCAGTCACCGCCGCCCCACGGGTTCTCGCGTTCCTCCGCGAGCACTTCCGGCGTGGCCGTGGCGAGGAAGTCGGCCACCAGCCGCTGTCGCTCGGCACGTACCGCGAGGATCTCCTCGTAGACCGGCGGGTCCACGCGGAAGATCGACATGTCGAAGCCCATCTCGTCGGCGCCGGTGAAGATCTGGCCGACCTCGTGGAACGGCTGCTGTATCCGCAGGATCCCGCCACGAAGCCAGGCGTCGGTCGCCAGGATGAGGTGACGCAGGGTCTGGGCCAAGGACCACTCGTCCTCGACGTGTGCGTCCACCAGGTCCGGCGGCGTTCCCGCCACCGTCGTCTGCCACGCGGACTGCACAGCGACCCAACCCTCGCGCAGACCCTCGGGCGACTGCGCCTTCTGCAGTTCGCGGCCCGGGAACTGCCGGTTGAGCTCGGCATCCACGAGCGGCACCACGTCGACCCCATTGACGAAGAGGCTGCCGAAGGACAGGTCGTGGCTGTCGATGTCCAGTCCGTCCACATCGACGCTGCGCATCGTCATACCGCTGACATCGGAGAATCGGAGCGTGGCGCCCTTGAAGCTCGCCTTGACGAAGGTCGCGCCTTCGAACTCCTTCGTGCCGGAATAGGTCGTCATCGCTCTCTCATCACAGGACCAACCCGCAGGCTTCATCGCTCGTCATCTTGCTGGCATAGTGCCAGACCTCCAACCGAAATGAGGCCGGTTCCCCGACGTTCCAGCGGAAGCGTCAGACCGCGAAAAGCGCCGTTTGGCCTCGGGCTCCGCTTGGAACATCCACGGAACGAGAATGGGACCCATCGGTCCGGCTTGTCAGCCGTAGTCAGGTCGACGCGGTGGAGGCGAGCGCCAGGTAGCGCACGGCCAGGCGTGCCAGGCGCTCCGGGGTGCGCTCCGGGTCGTCGGCAGGCAGGACGAGGTGGCTCACCACCAGCCGCACAAGGGCGTCGACGCCTTCCCGGACCTCGCTCTCGGCCAGCCCGGGGAAGTGCTCGGTGAACCACCCGACGAACACCGCGGTCGAGGCCGAGATGACCGGTCCTGACCGGGTCGTCAGCAGCGGCAGCAGGCTCTCGCTGCCGCCCCGCGTCGAGGTGAGCACCGCGTGCAGCACCGGGCTCCGGTCTGCCTCCTGAAGGGTGAAGGCGACCGCGGCGGTCACCGCCTCCTCCGCGTCGTCGACGTGCTCGGACAGCACCTCTCCGATTCCGGCCAGGAAGCGTTCGGTCTCCCGCAGAACCAGGGCCTCAGCAAGGCCTTCCTTGTTTCCGAACGCGGCATAGAGCGTCGGCCGGCTGACACCGATGGCCGTGGCGACGTCGCCGAAACGCACCTTGTCCCAGCCGAGCTCGAGCAGCATCACGTGTGCCGCCTCCAGTGCCTGCTCGTGCACCTGCCGACGGAAGGCGTGAGGGTCGACGCGCATGGCGCCATCCTGCCTCAGAGGACCCCCGGTGCCTGGCTTCATCCCGACATCCAGGTCGGCCCGAGCGGTGCCAGACCGGTGACCTTCACGACGGCTTCGCCGAGCTCGTCGCTGGCCGCCTCGTCGATCTCGCCGTGCAACGCCCAGTCATGGTCGCCATCAGGGTCTTTCAGCACCTGTACGACGGAAGTGCCGTCGATCCGCAGGAACCCCGGCCCCCGCGCATCGCCGGTGGTCTCGACCGAGGCGTGGTCGGCGTAGTAGGCGTCCAACGCCGCCTCCCAGTCGACGTCGGGGTCCAGGGCGCGCAGCAGGTCGGTGCGCTCGAAGGCCACCGCGTGCACTCGCCGCCACATCGCGTTGCGCACCAGGATCCGGAAGGCGCGGGTGTTGCGGGTGAGGACCGGCACCGGCTCGGGGGCGAGATCGGTGGAGCCGCTCGTCAGCTCCGTCCACTCGTCCAGCAGGCTGCTGTCGACCTGGCGCACCAGCTCGCCCAGCCACTGCGTGAGGTCCTCGACCTCCTCGGTCCTGAGCGCCTCAGGAACTGAACGCCGCAAGGCCTTGTAGGCATCGGCGAGGGCTCGCAGCACCAGCCCCTCGCTGCGCTGCAGGCCGTAGAAGCTGACGTATTCGTTGTAGGTCATGGCCCGCTCGTACAGGTCGCGGGCCACCCCCTTGGGCCGCAGCTCGTGGTCGACGATCCACGGGTGGCTCTGCTGGTAGATCGCGTAGGCGGCGTTGAGCAGCTCCTCGAGCGGCTTCGGGTAGCTGATGTCCTCGAGCAGCTCCATCCGCTCCTCGTATTCGATGCCGTCGGACTTCATCTGCCCGATCGCGTCGCCGCGGGCCTTCTTCCGCTGTGCATTCAGCACCTGGCGCGGGTCGTCCAAGGTGGCCTCGACGATCGACAGCAGATCCAGCGCGTACGACGGGTCGGCTTGGTCGAGCAGCTCGAAGGCGGCGAGGGCGAACAGGGCGAGGGGCTGGTCGAGCGCGAAGTTCGGCTGCAGGTCGACGGTGAGGCGGACGCCCTCCTCCGTGCGCTCCAGGACGCCTCCGGCTTCAAGGGACCGGAACAGCCGGATCGCCTGGCGGACAAGGGATCTCTGCTTGACCCGTGGCTCGTGGTTGTCGAGCAGCAGCTTCTTCATATGACCGAAGAAGTCGCCGCCACGACCAGCCACGTTGAGGATCAGAGCGGCGCTGACCTTCAGGTGGCTTGTCATCGTCTCAGGGCTGGCGTTGACCAGCCGGGTGAAGGTCTTGTCATCCCAGGAGACGAAGCCCTCGGGCGGTGACTTGCGCTTGTAGGACCGGCGCTTCTTCTCGTCGTCCCCGAACTTCGCCAGCACCCTGGTGTTCTCGATGACGTGATCGGGCGCCTGTACGACGACCAGGCCGGCGGTGTCGAAACCGGCCCGTCCCGCGCGGCCGGCGATCTGGTGGAACTCGCGGGCCCGCAGGTGCCGCACCCGCGTCCCGTCGTACTTGGACAGAGCGGTGAACATGACGGTGCGGATCGGCACGTTGATGCCGACGCCGAGGGTGTCGGTGCCGCACACGACCTTGAGCAGCCCGGCCTGCGCGAGCTGCTCCACCAGCCGGCGGTACTTCGGCAGCATCCCGGCGTGGTGCACCCCGATGCCGTGCCGGACCAGCCGGGACAGGGTCTGGCCGAACTTGGTGGTGAAGCGGAAAGCGCCTATCAGCTCGGCGATCTGGTCCTTCTCCGCCCGGGTGCAGACGTTGATGCTCATCAGCGCCTGGGCCCGCTCGATCGCCGACTCCTGGGTGGCATGGACGACGTAGACCGGTGCCTGGTGGGTCTGCAGCAGCTCGGCCAGCTTCTCGTGCAGTGGGTCCAGGGACCACTCGAAGGACAGCGGCACCGGCCGCTCCGCCCCCGCCACCTCGGTCGTGTCCCGACCTGTACGTCGGGTCAGGTCCTCCCGCAGCTCGCGGGTGTCGCCGAGGGTGGCCGACATCAGCAGGAACTGGGTGGTGGTCATCTCGAGCAGCGGCACCTGCCAGGCCCAGCCGCGCTCGGGGTCGGCGTAGAAGTGGAACTCGTCCATGACGACCAGCCCGACGCCGGTGTCGGGGCCGTGTCGCAGGGCCCGGTTGGCGAGCACTTCGGCTGTGCAGCACAGGATCGGGGCGTCGGAGTTGACGCTCGCGTCGCCGGTGGCCATGCCGACGTTCTCGGCACCGAAGACCTCGCAGAGCGCGAAGAACTTCTCGCTCACCAGCGCCTTGATGGGCGCGGTGTAGACGGACTGGCGGCCGTCCGACATCGCCGCGAGGTGGGCGCCGACGGCGACCAGTGACTTGCCGCTGCCCGTCGGGGTGGCCAGCACGACGTGGTTTCCCGCGAGGATCTCCAGCAGCGCGTCCTCCTGCGCGGGGTAGAGCGCGACCGGGGACCAGGTGGTGAAGGCCTCCAGGACCGCGTCGGGGCCGCCCTCCACCCGGCCCAGGGTTACTGCCGGGGTCACCACGGGGTCACCAGCGGGGTCACCAGCGGGGTCTGTTTCGAGGTCTGCTTCGAGGTCTGCTTCGAGGTCTGCTTCGAGGTCAGCGTCACCCAGGGAGTCAACGGCGGGGTGTGCATCACCACGCGAGTCTGCCAGGGGTCGTCCACCTGGCCCGTCGACCGCCCCCGTTGCGCGTACCTTCCCTTCCCTTGTCCGACTCCCGGGCACTCAGGTGCGCCTTCGCAAGCGTGCCGAGGCCCCCATCTCGCCCCGCTCCCCCGGCCAACAGAAGGGAAGCAGTCGAATGCGGGCCGCCGGCGGTCAGCGGGGCCGGCGGGCCACTGGGAGACAGCGGGGCGGGGCCGCCGGCGGTCAGCGGGGCCGGCGGGATGATGGGGGCTGGCCGGCGCGGGCAGCGAGCTCCGCGCGGGTGCGGGCCGGGCCCTGCGGGGCACCGGCGCGCCGGGCCTTGTTGGGCTTGGCCGTGGCCGAGGTGCCACCCGACGCCGTGGCCGAGGTGCCACTCGACGCGGCGGCGCGGGTGCCACTCGACGCGGCGGCGCGGGTGGCCTCGCGTGCCTCGGGGCTGGAGACGGCGTGGCCGCTGGCGGCCCGGGGCTGCCGGGCCTGACTCTGGCCCGCCCCCTGCCTGCCCTGACTCTGGCCCGCCCCCTGCTTCGCCTGTCCCCGGCCCGGGGCCTGCTTGGGCTGGCCCTGGCGCGAGCCACCGCGGCCGCCACCTTGACCGGAGCGGCCACCGCCGGAGTTCGCCGTACGCGGCTGGGGTGCTTCGACGGGAGCCGGCTGGACGTAGGCCGCTGCCGGTCCGGTGAGGGCAAGGATGGCCGGGTCGCCCGGACGGACGGTGCGGGTGGCCGGGGTGATGCCGGCCAGCTTGGCGAGCGCCCGGACGTCCTTGCCCTGCTCAGGCAACGACAGGGTGACCACCGCTCCCCCGGCGCCGGCGCGGGCGGTGCGGCCGGACCTGTGCAGGTAGGCCTTGTGCTCGGTCGGCGGGTCGACGTGCACGACCAGCGCGACGTCATCGACGTGGATGCCGCGGGCGGCGATGTCGGTGGCGACCATCACCCGGGTGGTGCCGTCGGTGAAGGCGGCCAGGTTGCGCTCGCGTACCCCCTGGCTCAGGTTGCCGTGCAGCTCCACGGCGGGCACCCCGGCGGCGGTGAGCTGCTTGGCCAGCTTCTTGGCAGTGTGCTTGGTGCGCATGAACAACAGGCTGCGGTCCTGCCCACTGGCCAGCTCGTAGATGACCTGCGGCTTGTCGGCGGCGCTGACTGAGAACACGTGATGGGTCATGGTGCTGACCTGGGCGACCGGCGGGTCCACCGAGTGGGTGGTGGGCTCGTGCAGGTAGCGCTTCACGAGCACGTCGACGCCGTTGTCGAGGGTGGCGGAGAACAACATCCGCTGGCCCTTCTTCGGGGTCTTGTCGAGCAGCCGCTTCACGGCGGGCAGGAATCCCAGGTCGGCCATGTGGTCGGCCTCGTCGAGGATGGTGATCTCGACGGCCGACAGGTCGACGCAGCCCTGCGAGATCAGGTCCTCCAGCCGGCCGGGGCAGGCGATGAGCACATCCACGCCAGGCGCGAGCGCCTTGACCTGCGGGTTCTGGCCGACGCCGCCGAACACCACCGTGGTCGTGAGGTGCGAGGCGGTCGCGAGCGGCTTGACCACCGCGAGGACCTGGTTCGCGAGCTCCCGGGTGGGCACCAGCACCAGGCTGCGGACCTGCCGCGGGACGCGCCGGCCACCGGTGAGGTTCGCCACCAACGGCAGGCTGAAGGCCAGGGTCTTGCCGCTGCCGGTGCGACCACGACCGAGCACGTCCTTGCCGGCAAGGGTGTCAGGAAGGGTGGCGGTCTGGATCGGGAAGGGGCTCGCGATGCCCTGCCGGTCGAGCTCCGCGCACAAGATGGCCGGGACACCGAGGTCAGGGAAGGTGCGGGCTGACGGGCTCATGTGCTGGGTCTGTCCTCAAAGTCGGGGCCCGGGGTTCGCAGACAGGGGACCCGGGTGTGCTCCATTGTCGCAGCCCGGGCAGGCTGGGCGGATGACCGTCGCGCTCGAAGGCTTCCACGCGGTCAAGCACGCCCTGCGCTTCGCTCCAGACCTGGTACGGCGGGTCACCGTCGCCTCCCTCCCGGACGCGATGGCGCTCTGCGACGCGTTGGCCCCCGACATCGGTCCGCTCCTGCTGACCTTGGCCTCCGAAGGACCGGTTGAGCATCCGACCGGCGTCAGCGGCCTGGCCGCCCGACCGCCCGAGGACACGTCGGTGCTCGGATCCCGGCACTCCCCCCTGGTGCTGCTGGATGACCCGCGGCACCCGGGCAACGCAGGAGCAGCCATCCGGGTCGCCGCGGCCGCGGGCGCCTCGGGGGTAGCCCTGCTCGGCACCCTCGACCCCTGGCACCCGTCGGTGCTGCGCGGCTCGGCCGGGCTGCACTACGCGTTGCCGGTGCTGTCCTGCACGCTGGCCGAGATCACGGGGCCGCTGTTCGCCCTGGACGCGGGCGGTGACCCACTGGGGCTGCTGCCTGACGACGTCGTGCTGCCCGATGACGCGGTGCTGGCCGTCGGCAGCGAGCGCGCCGGCATCTCGGCGGAGGTGCGCGCCCGGGCAGACCAGGTGGTGTCGCTGCCGATGCGGGAGGGCGTGAGTTCTCTCAACCTCGCAACCGCCCTGAGCGCCGCCCTCTACTCTTGGCGCCTCCGGACCTGAGCCGAGTCCCGAGCCCGAGTCCTGAGCTGAGTCCTCAGCTCGGGCCCTGAGCCGGGACGGCGACGACGACGAGGGCCATGTCGTCACGCTGTACGCCGAAAGCGGCCACCGAGGCGCAGAGCGCGTCCACTGCCTCCTGGGCGGTGCCACCGGGCCACTGCTGCAGGGCGGTCACCATGCCGGAGTCCCCGAACAGCTCGTCCCCGCTGCGAGCCTCGGTGAAGCCGTCGCTGAAGATCGCAAGGACCTCCCCCGGCTCGAGCACGGCGGAATAGGTCGTCGCCTCCGCGCCTTCCAACAGCCCGACGATCTGACCCTCGACCGGCAGCAGCCCAGCAGTGCCGTCGCCGCGGCGGACGACCGGCGCAGGGTGGCCTCCGGAGGCGTAGCTGACCTCCACCGCCTCTCCCCGCTTGCACAGGACCGCTGCCAGGACCGTCACGAAACGGTCGCCTCCCACCCCGAGCAGCGCCTCATTGAGCTCGGCGATCGCAGCGCCGGGTGAGGCCGACCTCGACAGGGCGGCCCGCAGGGTCCAACGACTCGCGGCGGTCAGCGCGGCAGCGTCGACGCCCTTACCGGACACGTCTCCCACCAGCAGACCCCAGCAGTCGTACGCGAGCGGGAACAGGTCGTAGAAGTCACCGCCGATCAGCTCGTCGGAGCGAGCTGGTGCGTAGAACGCGGCCACATCGGCGAAGGGGACCTCGGGCAGGACCGGTGGGAGCAGGCTGCGCTGCAGCGTCCGGGCCGCGTGCTCCGCCCGCGCGTAGAGCTGCGCGTTGTCGACGGCGGTGGCGGCCCGTCCGGCCAGCTCGACGGCGAGGCCCAGGTCCTCCTCGTCGTAGCCGCGGCCGCTCTCGGCGGACACCAGCGTGATGGCGCCGAGCACGATGCCCTTGCTGCTGACCAGCGGCACGGTCATCGACGCCCGCAGGCCCAGCTCGAGGAACTCCTCCACGTCGCCCACCGACAGGTCGGGGTAGGCGGCCAGTGCGGTCCGGACCAGCGACTCGTCGATCTCAGGGAGTACGTCGGGCAGCCCGGTCCGCAGCACGGCGCCCAGCCCCTGTGGGGCGTTCAGGTCGACACCCAGCCGCTCGCGGAGGCGTCGGGCGTAGGCCACCTTGCTCGCGTCGCGGTGGGTGACCGTGACGAGCCGGACACCGGACGGCTCGACCAGGTCGATGGAGCACCAGTCGGCAAGATCCTCGATGGCCAGCTGTGACAGCTGCTCCAAGGTCGCCTCGACATCGAGCGAGCTGCCGAGCAGGATCCCTGCGCGGGCCAGGAACCCCAGTCGGAGCTCGGCCCGTTTGCGGACGGTGATGTCCGTTCCCACCCCGACCATCCCCCGGACGTCCCCGACGTCGTCGAGCAGCCCTCGGCCCTGCCCGCTCACCCAGCGGATGCCGCCGCGCGGCAGCAGCACCCGGTGCTCCACGTAGTGGTCTCCCTTGGCCGCGAGCGAGCCTTCGATGACGGCCACCACACCGTCCCGGTCCTCGGGATGCAGCAGGGCGAGGTAGTGCTCGAAGGTCCCGCCGAACGTCCCGGGCTCCAGTCCGAACACCCGCTCCATCGGCTCGTCCCACTCCAGCCGGCCCGACGCCACGTCCCAGAGCCAGGTGCCCATCCGACCGGCCTCCAGGGCCAGGGACAGTCGCTCGGCACCGAGCTCGCCCGCGACCGGGGAGGGGTTGCCGTCGTGCTGCATCGGGGCAGTCTGGCAGCCGCCTGTGGGTGGCGCGAGTGGGTGGCGCGAGTGGGTTGGGCAGCGCTGGGCATGATCTGCGCATGCGGACGAGCCGAGTGGAGCTTCCTCCCCGTGCCTCCAGCGCGGGCGAGGCCCGTCGTTTCGTGCAGCGGCAGCTCCTCGACGCCGGCCTGGACCGGTGGCGGGAGGCCGCCGAACTGGCCGTCAGTGAGGTCGTGACCAACGCCTTCCTGCATGCCCACACGCCGGTCGTGCTGACCGTGACGGTCTCCGACAACGACGTCCTCGTCGAGGTCCAGGATGGTGCGGCGGCGCTGCCCGAGCAGCGCTACTACGGGCAGCAGGCCACGACCGGCCGTGGCATGGCGTTGGTGGCCGCGGTGACCTCCGATCACGGCGTCCGGACCGAGCTCGATGGCAAGGTGGTGTGGTTCCGGCTCAGCGACGACACCTCCGAGCCGGACCCCGAGGACCTGCTCGACGCCTGGGACCTCCCTGAGGACCCGCCCCCGCAGTCCGCTGCCGACGCAGTCCAGGTCACGCTGCTCGCTCTCCCCCCCACGCTGTGGCGGGCAGCCCGCGAGCACCACGAAACGCTGCTCCGCGAGCTCGCCCTGGTGCGTGCCGACAACCGTGCCGACAACCGTGCCGACAACCGTGCCGACAACCGTGCCGACAGCCACGACGACGAGGGCGACCACGGCGTCCACCAGGACGAGGACCTCGCCCGGGTCGATGCGGCCCGCAACCTCATCTGGGCGGCCCTCCAACGCGCGTTGGGAACCTCCCGATCCGGCCACCCCCTCGCCGGACATCCCTCGACCTTCGACGTGGTTCCTCCGACCATCGACCTTGTCCTCGGGGTGCCGCGCGAGACCAGCTCCGACTTCGCCGCGATGCAGGACCTCCTGGAGCAGGGCGAAGAGCTGGCCCGCTGCGGCCGGCTGCTGGACCGGCCCGCGCTCCCCGAGATCGTGGCGGTCCGCGACTGGGTCTGCGAGCAGGTCATCTCCCAGCTGGCCGGCGCGCCGGCCGCTGCCTGGGTCGGCGCCGATGCCGATCGGTTCGTCAGCGATGCCCCGAGCGACCTGCAGGACCTCGCCTGGGACCCCGCGGTGGTCGCGGACGCCGAGGTAGGAGCCGTCGCAGCCGACGACCGCAACCGCATCGTCGCCGTCAGCCGCTCCTTCACCGCTGCCCTGGGGTGGACGGCTGAGCAGCTCATGGGGAGGAGAGTCGTCGTGATCGTCCCGCCGCGCCTCCGCGAGGCTCACGTCGCGGGCTTCACCCGGCATCTGGCTACCGGGGAGGCCCGCATCCTCGGCGTCGACCTGACCCTGCCCGTACTGCGCGCAGACGGTGACGAGACCCCTTGCAACGTCAGGATCGAGGCGCAGCCGACGAACAACGGCCGGGAGGTCTACATCGCCTGGATCACCCCGATCGGACGGTGACCTCCGGCACCGGAGGGTCACCGGCATATCTGTGCATCTCTTGCTCGCCGACGTTTCCGAGGAAGCGTCCACGGTCAAGATCGCCGCCTCCTCGAAGTCCTCTCCCCGTCGGGTGCGGCCACCCTTGCGCCGTACCCGCCGCCCGGTTCTTACCGGTGGGTCGCGGCGATCTACCTCCTGCTGCTGCGCAGCTGCGCGTGGCGGACGCAACGAGGGGAAGATCGCGCGGGAGTCGGCCGTGGCGGTATGTTGGGCGAGCCGGCACCTGTGGATAAGTTGTTTCCGCTGGGAAACGTCCGCAAGTGGACCTGCGAAGCCGTCATTGACCCGCGAACTGCGGTCTCCGCCACCGTGAGGTGATCCGGCAACAGGGTCGGGTGATGTGCCTCATCGTCGCCGGATCACGTCAGGGGAGCACGAGGCACGCGACGCCCGGCAGTTCCTCGAAGTGTGCCTGCCGATCTGTCGTCACGATGATGCGCCTCGTGGACAGCGCCGTCGCGGCGATGATGAGGTCGTGGGCGCCCCGCGGGGCTCCCCTTCGGTGGACGTGTGCCAGCAACTGGCCGTGGGCCTCGGCGGTCGAGACGTCGTAGGGCTCGACCGGAAGGATTTCCAGGACCCTGGCCAGGAACTCGGCGCGGGCGGCTCGATCGGGCTCCGCGGCCAGCTCGATCCCGGTAAGCAGCTCGGCGACGGTGACGGCGCAGATCACCAGGTCGTCGTCTGGCTCGACCAGATCGGAGAGCGCTGTGCGCCGACGCTCGGAGGCGACAAGGACGCCAGTATCGAGAATCAGTCTGCGGGCCACGCAGGTCCCTCCAGCGAGACGGCCGCGCGGGCCGCGGCAACGTCCTCGGCGAACTCGTGATCGGGCGGGGTGGTGGTCAGGAACGCCAGGACATCGGCGCCGTTGCCGGCGGTGACCGGCCCGATCATGGCGATGCGCCGGCCCCCCCGGGTCACGATCACGGTCGACCCGCTCTCCACCTCATCGAGGAGGGCCGCGAAGGCTCTGCTCGCCTCGGTCGCCGTCACGGTACGCATGACATCAGATTATCTGATGTCCTGCGTAGGGCAAGGGCGGGCGGCAGGCGGGTCAACTTGCTCGGTAGAGGCGCCGGCCGGCGGAGGTGATCCGCTGCAGCGCCTTGGGGTCGACCTGGCCCTGCAGGGCGCTCATGAGCAACTGGGCCAGGCGGTAGTCCGGGTCGCTGCCGAGCGCCCGTTCCAGGGCGATGGTCACCTCTGCACCTGCGCCCTCGGAGTACTTCACCCAGGCGAACAGGGTGCAGACCGCCGCGTCGTACGGCGGAGGCGTGCGTCGGCAGAGCTCGGCGAGCAGCGACAACAGGGGGGCGACGTCGGCGGACCCGGCGGCGGCGAGGTGATCGCGCACCCACGGGTCCGACAGACTCACCGCAAGGGACGCCGCCTCGTGGGTGCTCAGTTGCGCGGGTGGGGTGCGCCAGCGGTCCACGACCTCCCACCACGCCTGCAGCGAGAGCTCCCCGGTGGCCTTGCGCCCGACCTTGGTGAGCGAGTCCGCGAGGAGGGTCGCCGCGATCTCGCAACGCTGCAGGGCGACCTGGGCCTGGAGGAACGTGGGACCGGCCAGGGAGGCCTCCAACGCCTCCCGGTCCGGCAGCACGTAGCGGCCGTCGAACACCCTCTCCGCCTCGATCAGCCGGATCGCGGAGGAGTCCCGCGCCTCGTCCACGGGCGTGCCCTCGGGCGGGCAGCAGGTCGCCAGGTTGCAGAGGTAGGACCAGAAGCGCCCACCCCGCACGAGCACCGCCTCGGTCACGATCAGGTCCGCCAGCCCGGCGCGCAGGCCGTTGATCAGGGCCGTCCGCGGACGCACGGCGCCGTCCGCCTCGGCTGTGTAGACCCCGATGAGCACCCGGGTCGCCCGCTGCTGCCGGACCCGACGGACCACGTCCTCCACCAACAGCTGCTCGTGCTCCGGTGCTGGCAGGTCATGGCGGACGGTGAGCCCCATCCGGCCACGGGGCTCATGGCAGCAGACGACCACCAGGGACTCCGTCGGGACATAGCCCAACCACAGCGGCAACGACGCGACCATCTGGGCGGGAGTGGTGAGGCGGGCGATGGGCTTGGTCATGCGCATCAGCGTGGCGCGTCCCACCACCTCGTGGGAGAGCCACGCGAAATCTGTGGATCACCTACCCCACAGGCGAAGTGAACAACGCACAGACCGGCGCGGGATCCTGCTGGTCGTCGACGAGCAGCAGCACCTCATCCCCGGACAGCAAGACGGTGTCGCCGCGGACCGGGAGCAACGACCGCTCCCGAAGGACCAGGCTCACCCAGGTCCCCTCGGCCAGCCCAGGCAACTCCTCGATCGACCGGCCATCCGCCACCGAGCCGTCGGCGACGGTGAGCCGATGGGCGCCACGCG
>JANOTZ010000091.1:0-4811 GCA_031416735.1 Frankiales bacterium | reverse complement strand
CGGCAGAACACCATCGTCAGGCCGCGGCCGCGGGCCTGCAGGATGCGGGCGAGCACCTCGCCCTTGTCCATGGCGTGTGCCCGGTAGACGAAAATCTTGGTGTCCGGCACGGTGCGGCCCTCGTCGGGCTCCTCCGCGCGGATGTGGGTGGGCTGGCGCATGAAGCGCCGGGCCAGCGCGACGACCGGCGACGGCATGGTCGCCGAGAACAGCATGGTCTGGCGCTCGTCGGGGGTGAGCGCCATGATCCGCTCGACGTCGGGCAGGAAGCCCAGGTCGAGCATCTCGTCGGCCTCGTCGAGGACGAGGACGTCGACCTGTCCGAGGTTGAGGTGACCCTGCCGGGCCAGGTCCAGCAGGCGTCCCGGGGTGCCGACCACGATCTCGACGCCGCGCTTGAGCGACTCGATCTGCGGCTCCATGGCGCGGCCGCCGTAGATGCTCTGGACGCGCAAGCCACGGGTCTTGCCGGCCACCTCGAGGTCGCTGGCGACCTGGACGCAGAGCTCGCGGGTGGGGACGACGACGAGCGCCTGGGGCGTGCCGTTGCCGCCCTCGGCCTTGTTCTTGACGTTCTGGATCAGCGGGACGCCGAACCCGAGGGTCTTGCCGGTGCCGGTGCGAGCCTGACCGATGAGGTCGTGGCCGGCCAGCGCGATCGGCAGCGTCATGGTCTGGATGGCGAACGGCTGGGTGATCCCGACGGCCGCGAGGGCCTCGACGGTCTCGGGCCGGGCGCCGATGGCCGCGAAGCCGTTCGGCAGGGCTGCCGGGGCAGGGGTCTCTTCGGTGGTGCTCTCGGTGGTGGTCAGGGCCGTGCCTCTCAAGGAGTCGCGCCGACCACCGGCATGGAGATTTGCGGGCTGCAGCGGTCGTGCTCCCTCTCGCGGGGACGGGAGAGCGATGACCGGCGCGCCGCAGGGACGTGGGGTCCGCGCACGCGTACGGCGTCGCTCGTGCGGCACCGTCAAGCGGGAGTCTACCGTCCGGGGCTGCCGCAATAGGGTGGGCAGCATGAGCCCGACCCCGAGCGCCCCCCTGAACACTCCGCTCGACCTGGCCACCGTGGACCTGCTTGGCGTCCTCGCGTACGGCGAGCTGACCGCCTTCGAGCGGCTCGCCAGCGACGGGCAGCTCGCCCCGACGGTGGAGGACAAGGTGGCCCTCGCGACGATGGCCAACGCCGAGTTCGGGCACTTCAAGCAGCTGCGCGACCACCTCGTCGCCCGCGGGGCCGACCCGGTTGAGGCCATGGCCCCGTTCATGGAGCCGCTCGACGCGTTCCACGACTCCACCCAGCCCGCCGACTGGTACGAGGGCCTGATCAAGGCCTACGTCGGCGACGGCATGGCGACCGACTTCTACCGCGAGGTCTCCACCTATGTGAAGGACGACGAGACGCGCACGCTCATCCAGTCGGTCCTGGCCGACACCGGCCAGGCGAAGTTCGCGGTGGCGCGGGTCAAGGAGATCATCCGCGAGGAGCCGTCGGTCGCCGGACGGCTCGCGCTGTGGGCCCGCCGGCTGGTGGGGGAGGCCCTCATCTCAGCTCAGCAGGTCGCGGTCGAGCGGGACGCGCTGCTCGAGCTGCTGGTTGGCCGGAGCGACCTCGCCGGCATCACCCGGCTGCTCAAGAGCATCACCGACCAGCACGAGGAGCGGATGGCCTCCCTCGGCCTCCAAGCCTGAGCCTCGCTGTTGATCCACTGAGGCCCCCTCTTGATCAACGGACGCGGAAGGGCCGTTCTAAGGCCCTCGAGGACCCCTTCCGGTTCCGTTGACTCCCGCGCGACCTACATCGCGCCGAAGCCGACGCGCCGGGTCTCGCTCTCGGCGATCTCGACGTAGGCCAGCTTGTCGGCGGGCACCAGGATCCGGCGTCCCTTGTCGTCCACGAGCGTGAGGACCCCGAGATCGGCCTTCAGCGCGTCGGCGACGGCCTTCTCGATGTCCTGCGGGGTCTGGTTGCTCTCGAGCGACAGCTCGCGGGAAGCGAACTGCACACCGATCTTGACCTCCACGAGGGCCTCCTGTGTCGTCGTTGTCCGCAGGCTAACGCCCACGCGGTCGTTGCGATCGGCTGTCAGCCGACAGCAGAACGGTCAGGAGTGCAACGGGGCGCCGGAGATGCCCCGCCAGGCCAGGCCGACGAGCAGCTCGACGGCGCGGTCCTTGGGGACCCGGTCCTCGCTGGACAGCCACCAGCGCGCGCCGATCTCGGCCATCCCGGTGAGGCCGACCGAGAGCAGCTGCGCCTCCTCGGCCCGGAAGCCGGTGTCGTGCGCGATGGTCTCGGTGATGGCGTCGATGCACTCCCGCGTCATCCGCTCCACCCGTTCGCTGACCACGGGGTCGTTGCGCAGGTCGCTCTCGAAGACGAGCCGGAAGCCCTCGCCGTCGACGTCGACGAAGTCGAAGTAGGCGGCGATCGAGGCGGCCACTCGCTGCTTGTTGTCGGTGGTCGTCTCCAGCGCGTCCCGGACCCGCTTGACCAGGGCGGTGGCGTGCTCGTCGAGCAGCGCCAGGTAGAGCTCGAGCTTGCCGGGGAAGTGTTGGTAGAGCACCGGCTTGGACACACCGGCGCGCTCGGCGATGTCGTCCATCGCGGCTGCGTGGTAGCCCTGCGCGACGAAGATCTCCTGAGCCGCGCCGAGCAGCTGTCGGCGGCGGGCTGAGCGGGGCAGCCGCTGGCCGCGCGCGGGGACGTCACTGGCGGTCACTTCGCGAGCCTAGGCCACACCGGAGGCTCCGGGAGCGTCCTACGCGTCCTGGCCGGACAGTTCCCGCGAGCCGTGTCGGGTGCGGCGCGCGTCGATGACCCGGTCGGGGTTGCGACGGACGTATTCCTGCTCCAACTCGTTCATGCGGAGCGTGTGAAAGGCCAGCGCGTCCTCGCTGCCGTGCAGGAACGTGTCGTTGCGGGTCTCGTGCAGGTGCAGGAGCTCGCGGTCCAGGGCCTCATCGGTCAGCACGGTGGGGGGTACGCCGGTCACGGTGGCTCCTCGCGTCGATTACGTCCTCCGAGCCAACACCCCCGGCGCCCGTCCGTCGAGGCCAGGGGTCAGGAACGGGGGAGCAAAGGTGCGAACAGGTCGCCGTCGACGGCCACCCTGGCGAGCACGTCATCGCTGGTGAAGACCAGGTCACCGGCCTGCCGGCACCCCTCGACCTCCGCCCATGTGATCGGCGTCGACACGGTCGGGGTGTCCCTTGCTCGCAGCGAGTAGACACTGACCGTCGTCTTCGCCGCGTTGTTCTGTGACCAGTCCACCAAGACCTTGCCCGGCCGCACGGCCTTGCTCATCCGGCTGACGACCAGGTCCGGATAGGCCCGCTCGAGCTCCTGGGCGACCTGTTTCGCGTAGGCGTTGGTGTCGTCCACCGGCGGCCGGGCATAGAGCTGCATCCCTTTGTTCCCACTGGTTTTCGGGAAGAACGTGACGTCGCCGAGGTGCTCCCGGAGCAGCAGCGCGACCTGGCAGCACTCGGCGATCGTGGCCGGCGGCCCCGGGTCGAGGTCGAAGACCAGCAGGTCCGGCGCCGGGCTCCCCACCCTCCGAAGGTGGGTGTGCAGCTCGAGCGCCGCCAGGTTCGCAGTCCACACGAGGGTGGCCAGGTCGTCGATCACGACGTACTCGATCGTCTCCCTGTCCTTGGTCGACCCGGGGCTCGGGAGCACCACCGTCCGGACCCAGTCGGGGGTGCCGCGCGGCGCGTTCTTCTCGAAGAACACCGGGCCCAGGGCGCCGTCCGGGTAGCGCTTGCGGGTCACGGCGCGGTCCGCCAGGTGCGGCAGCAGCACCGGGGCGATCCGCGTGTAGTAGTCGACCACCTGCCCCTTGGTGAAGCCGCTGGGATACAGCACCTTCTCGAGGTTGCTCAAGGTGACGTGCCGGCCCTCGACGTCCACCACCACCCGGCTACTCACGGACAACTCCCTGCGGGTCGAGATCGGTGCGGATCCCCTTGTACGAGGGGTGTCTGAGCCTTCCGTCCTTTGTCCACGTGGTGAAGGCAACATCCACGACCAGCACCGGCTCCACCCACCGGGCACCCTTCGCGTGCTCCTGCGGAACGTCGGTCGTGTACGGCGGGTCGGTGCGGGTCAGGGGGGTGAGCAACTCCTCGATCCGGCGCAGGCCGGCGTCGGTGAAGCCGGTGCCGACGTGGCCGATGTAGGTGAGCCCTGCGGGTGAGTGGACCCCGAGCAGGAGCGAGCCGAGCTGACCGGTCCGGCCGCCTTCTCCTGGTTTCCAGCCGCAGACGAGGGCGGACTGGCGTCGCACGTGCTTGACCTTGACCCAGGCGTCGCTCCGTTGCCCCGGCAGGTAGGGGCTGTCCCGGCGCTTGGCGACCACGCCCTCCAGGCCCTGGGCTCGGGTCGTCTCCAGCACCAGCTGCCCGTCGCCGAGGAACGGCTCGGGGACGTCCAGGAGCTCCTGCAGGATCACCCGCCGCTCGTCGTACGGGAGACCGAGCAGTGAGCGGTCCTGGAGGTGGAGGACGTCGAAGCAGATGAAGGTCACCGGGGTCGCGGCGACCAGGGCGGCGCTGGGGGCGCGGACGTGCATGCGGGTCTGCAGGGAGCCGAAGTCGGGCAGGCCGTCGGTGAGGGCGACGATCTCGCCGTCCAGCAGGGCGTCGGGGGTGCGCAGCGCGGCGAGCTCCGGGTAGGTGGCGGTGACGTCGTTCCCGCGGCGGCTCGTCGCTCTGGCCCGGCCGCCCTCGACGGCCACCAGTGCGCGCACTCCGTCCCACTTCACCTCATAGGCCCACTGCTCGCCGAGCGGCAAGGAGCCCGGGGTGGCGAG
>JANOTZ010000090.1:0-18171 GCA_031416735.1 Frankiales bacterium | reverse complement strand
ACCCAGATGCGCTACGCGCAGGCGCTCGCTGACTGGGGGGACGCCCACGGCTACGACGCCGAGGTGCCGTGGGACGTCTGCACGATGGCGGCCCTCGGCATGCCCTACGAGAAGTGCCTGTACCGCAAGCTCCACACCCTGTCCGGTGGCGAGCAGAAGCGGCTCGCGCTGGAGGCGTTGCTGCGCGGCCCCGACCAGGTGCTGCTGCTCGACGAACCGGACAACTATCTCGACGTACCAGGGAAAAGGTGGCTGGAGGCGGCGCTCGCCGAGTCTTCGAAGACGGTGCTGTTCGTCAGCCACGACCGCGAGCTGCTCGGCAACGTCGCCACCCGGGTCGTGACGATCGAGGCGCACGGGGCGTGGGTGCACGGGGCCGGTTTCGCGACCTACCACGAGGCCCGCAAGGCCCGCCGCGACCGGCTCGGCGAGCTGCACAAGCGCTGGGAGGAGGAGCACGAGCGGCTCCGGCAGCTGGTCTTCACACTGCGGCAGCAGGCCAAGATCAGCCCCGACATGGCCAGCCGCTACCGGGCGATGCTGACCCGCTACGAGAAGTACGTCGAAGCCGGCCCGCCCCCCGAGCAGGTGGTGGACCAGAAGGTGACGATGAAGCTGCGCGGCGGCCGCACCGGGATGCGCGCGATCACCGTGGAGCGGCTGGAGCTGACCGGGCTGATGAAGCCCTTCGACCTCGAGGTCTTCTACGGCGAACGGGTGGCCGTCCTCGGCAGCAACGGCAGCGGCAAGTCGCACTTCCTGCGGCTGCTCGCGGGCCAGGACGTGTTGCACACCGGGGTCGCGAGACTGGGCGCCCGGGTCGTCGCCGGTTGGTTCGCGCAGACCCACGACCAGCCGGAGCTGCACGGCAAGCCGCTCGTCGACATCCTGCACCGCGGCGAAGGGGACCGCCGCGGCATGGAGCGCGGCGGCGCGATCGGGGCGCTCCGGCGCTATGAGCTCGACGGGCAGGCCGACCAGAGTTTCGAGTCGCTGTCCGGCGGCCAGCAGGCCCGGCTGCAGGTGCTGCTGCTCGAGCTCGGCGGCGCCACCCTGCTGCTGCTCGACGAGCCGACCGACAACCTCGACCTCGCTTCCGCGGAAGCGCTCGAGGAGGGCCTGGAGGCCTTCGACGGCACGGTGCTCGCGGTTACCCACGACCGTTGGTTCGCCCGCGGCTTCGACCGCTTCCTGGTGTTCGGGTCATCCGGTGAGGTCTACGAGGCGGACGAGCCGGTCTGGGACGAGGGCCGCGTAGTGCGGGCCCGCTGACGTGCGGGTCGAGGTCGTCAGCGACTGGCGGGCCTGGCGGGACCTACGATGCTCCGCCCCGGCTTCCGGATCATCGGGTACGGCGAAAGCGGGCCGGTCGGGATGGCGGGCGGATTCGTCCGGGACAGCGGGGTGCCGGTGCTGTTCGGCGTCTACGTCCGCCCGGCGGCTCGAGGGCAGGGCGTGCTGGCGGCCCTCGTGGAGCACGTGCTGGCCTGGGCGGCGCCGGCCCCGCTCGTACTCGACGTGCACGAGGACAACCTGCCTGCGCACCGGGCCTACCTGAAGCTCGGGTTCGTCGATACCGGCGGCCGGACCGTCGCGGGTGGCATCGACGGTCGCGACCTCCTTGAGATGGTGCACCCGGCTGGTGGCACCTGACGGGCTTTGCAGGGCGGGAGTTCTCTCGGGTATCGTTGCTGGCTGTTGCGCGGCGCGCCTGTTTGACGCGTGCCTGTCAGCACACCCGAAGCCAGTTAGAGATGAGCAAAGCCGTGCGCACGTACCAGCCCAAGCCGTCCGACGTCACCCGTCAGTGGCATGTCATCGACGCGAACGACATCGTGCTCGGCCGCCTGGCCAGCCAGGCCGCGATCCTGCTGCGTGGCAAGCACAAGCCGTACTACGCGCCGCACCTGGACACCGGCGACTTCGTCGTGGTCATCAACGCCGGCAAGATCGTGATGACCGGCAACAAGGCCGCGCAGTCGCGGGTGCACCGGCACTCCGGCTATCCCGGTGGCCTCACCAGCACGCCGTACGCCGATGTGCTCAAGACCCACCCCGAGCGGATCATCGAGAAGGCCATCAAGGGCATGCTTCCGCACAACACCCTGGGCCGTCAGATGCTGAGCAAGCTCAAGGTGTACGCCGGCCCGACCCACCCCCACCAGGCGCAGAGCCCGGTTCCCTACGAGCTCACTCAGGTGTCCCAGTAATGACTGCTGAACTCATCCAGACCGTCGGCCGCCGCAAGGAGGCCATCGTCCGCGTGCGCCTCATCCCCGGCACCGGTCAGTACAAGCTGAACGGCCGCACCCTCGAGAACTCCGTCCCGAACAAGGTGCACCAGCAGGCCATCAACGAGCCGTTCGTGACGCTCGAGAAGGTCGAGCAGTACGACGTCATCGCGCTGCTGCACGGCGGCGGCATCAGCGGCCAGGCCGGCGCGCTGCGCCTCGGCATCGCCCGCGCGCTCATCATGATCGAGCCCGACGACCGCCCGGCGCTGAAGAAGGAAGGCTTCCTGACCCGTGACTCGCGGATCAAGGAGCGCAAGAAGTACGGCCTGAAGAAGGCCCGTAAGGCGCCGCAGTACTCCAAGCGCTAACGCCGAGCAGGAGGAGCGAGCTGCCGCCAGGCAGCGAGCGACGGGCGAGCTTGTGGTTGTGCCCGTCGAGGCGGTCCCCGGTTGGGGGCCGCCTCGCGGCATTTCCACCGTCAGGTACGGCGAAAGGAACGCAATGGGTCGGCTGTTCGGCACCGATGGGATCCGCGGCCTCGCGAACGGCGACGTCCTCACCCCCGAGCTGACCCTGCGCCTGTGCGCCGTTGCCGGTGCAGCCGTGGTCGCTCAGCGCCAGGCGTCGGGCTCGTCGTACGAGCGGCCGATGGTCGTCGTGGGACGGGACTCCAGGCCGTCCGGGGAGATGCTGGAAGCGGCAGCGGTCGCCGGGTTCACCAGCGCGGGGTGCGACGTCACCCGGCTCGGGGTCGTCCCGACCCCGATGGTGGCGCATGCCACGGCCCGTTGGGGCGCCGTCCTGGGTCTGGCGATCACGGCCTCCCACAACCCCATGCCCGACAACGGCCTGAAGCTGTTCACCGACGGCGGCCACAAGCTCTCTGATGCCCAGGAGAACGCCCTCGAGGCCTCGCTCGACCAGCCCTGGGAGCGCCAGGCCGGGGGTGCGGTCGGCAGGTCTTATGCCGACGGTCGGCCGGCGCGGGTCGAGCACTACCTGACCGACCTGCTGGCTTCGGTCGGCCGGCTCGACGGAGTGCACGTCGTCGTCGACGGTGCGCAGGGGGCCGCGTCGGAGCTGGCGCCCGAGGCCTACCGCCGCGCCGGGGCCCGGGTCGCCGCGATCCACTGCGCCGGCGACGGTCTACGCATCAACGAGGGCTGTGGCGCCACCCACCCGCAGTCGCTGGCGGCAGCGGTGGTGGAGCACGGTGCGGACCTGGGCATCGCGCACGACGGCGATGCGGACCGCTGCATCGTGGTCGACGCCACCGGTCGGGTGCTCAATGGCGATCAGGTGCTGGGTCTGCTCGCGCTGGCCCGCAAGGACGCCGGGCTGCCCGGCAGCGACGTGCTGGTCGCGACGGTCATGAGCAATCTCGGGCTGGTGCAGGCAATGGACGTGGCCGGCATCGAGGTCGTGCGGACCGCCGTCGGTGACCGCTACGTCCTCGAGGCGATGCTGGCCGGCGGCCCCACCGGGGCCTACCCGCTCGGCGGTGAGCAGAGCGGCCACGTCGTGCTGCTCGACCACGCGACCACCGGCGACGGGCTGCTCACCGCGCTGCAGGTGATGGACCGGGTGGTCCGCACCGGCCGTTCGGTCGCCGAGCTCGCGTCGCTGGTGACGCTGCTCCCGCAGGTGCTGGTCAACGTCACCGCCGACCGCAGTCGGGCGACCGCTCCTGAGGTGCTCGAGGCGGTCGCCAAGGAAGAAGCGGTGCTGGGCAGCGCCGGCCGGGTGCTGCTGCGCCCCTCGGGCACCGAGCCGCTCGTGCGGGTGATGGTCGAGGCGCCCACCCAGGCTCACGCCGACGAAGTCGCGGCGCGGCTCGCAGCGGTTGTTTCCGCGGAAACAAGTTGTCCACAGTCGGGCGCCGTCAGCCGACCATAGGCGGCGATTCCGACTTTCGCGGACCGGCGTTCTCCGGCGGCGTTCAGCTGGCTTGGACGCATTCCCGCAGGGCCCGGCGGATGACCTCGGAGACGCTGGTCCCCTCCTGTGCAGGGCGAAGCAGCAGGTCGCGCTTGAGCTCGGGATCAAGTCGGACCGACTCCACTGACGCGGCGCTTCCCCCATTGTGGAAAGCGCGGCCCACCGATAGAAGTGTCGCTGTGCAGCTCGGGTCGAGAGCCGTTCACCGGCGCGGGTAGCGACGCACTACCTCGGCTTGCAGCTCGGCGACCCGCGACGGCCAGCAGGCGTTCCTCTCCTTCCAGACTTGAGCGAAACGGCGTTGTTGGCCAAGGGGGTTGCCCGTCCTCCACAACTGTGGAGTCCTGGCCTTTCGTGTTGCATCCCGAAGTGGTACCGTTGGGGGATGAGCACTCAGATTGCGGTTCGGCTTCCGGATGAGCTTGTCGCCTACGTTGACCAGGCTGTGGCGGCCGGTCGGGTCAAGAGCAGGGCGGAACTCGTCAGCAGGCTGATCGCCCGAGACGCCCGCCGCCAAAGAGCGGAGGAAGACCTGCAGCGGCTGATCGACGCGGGCGCGCTCGAGGACGTCGACGCACTTGCCATGGCCAAGGCAACGTCCAGCACTCCGATCGAGGACTGATGCGACCACTGCATTGGGCCACCCTGGACAAGCGTCGACCGGTCCTCGTACTTACCAGGGAGGTGATGGTCGGTCGGATGTCGACCGTCACGGTCGCCCCCGTGACGAGCACCTGCCACGGCATCGCCACCGAGCTCCCAGTCGGCATCAGGAACGGGCTATCCCAACAGTCGGTGGTGAAGTGCGATCAGATCACGAGCATCCCGATCGGCCAGCTGCACGAACCCTGCGGCTTCCTGCTCGACGCCCAAGAGCTCGCGCTCCACGAAGCGATCCAGGCAGCCTTCGACCTCGTGTAGGTGCCGACCCCTCGCCTGGCACGGGCGAGCAGCCAACGACGAGTAGCAGTTCACCCAGCCAATGTCCTGTCCGGCGACACGGCGCCGGAACCAGGAGCGCTCCACCTCGGTCATGTTCCGGACCAGCCCGAGCAGTGACAGGCTCGCCACGGCTCGAGCATCGTGCGCTCGTCACTGCTCGGAGGCGGGTCGGCGAGCCGCTCCCGGCCGACCTCCGCCGGCTCCGCGCCTGGCCGAGCATTTAGGGTCACCCGGATGAGGAACCTGACCGAGGACGAGGCCCGGGAACGGGCGGCGGTGCTCGACGTCCACTCCTACGACATCGACCTCGACCTGACCCAGGGCGACACCTGGTTCTGGTCCACCACCACGATCGCCTTCACGGCCACCGAGGGCGCGTCGACGTTCCTGGAGCTGGACTGCCTCGCCGTAGCCGACGCCGCTCTCGACGGCCGGTCCGTCGAGCTGGTCGGCAACCGGTTCGCCCTCGACGACCTCGGTGGCACGCACCGGTTCCGGGTCGTGGCCAGGTGCGCCTTCACCCGCAGCGGCGAGGGGCTGCACCGTTTCGTCGACCCGGCCGATGACGGCGTCTACGTCTACGCACAGGCTTTCCTCGACGACGCGCAGCGGATCTTCGCGTGCTTCGACCAGCCGGACCTCAAGGCGGAGTTCCGGCTTCGGGTCACCGCGCCCGACGGCGACGTCGTCCGCTCCAACACCCGGGGCGCACTGGTCGACGGAGCGCACATCTTCGAGCCGACCACGCGGCTGTCGACCTACCACCTCACCTTGGCCACCGGCCCCTGGCACGGCGAGCAGACCTGGCACGACGGCATCGAGCTGGGCGTGTGGTGTCGCGCCTCGCTGAAGGCGCACCTGGAGGCGGACGAGCTCTTGGAGATCACCCGCAACTGCCTGGACTTCCAACAGCGCGAATTCGGCTCGCCCTACCCGTTCGGCGACACCTACGACCAGGTCTTCGTGCCCGAGTTCAACGCCGGGGCGATGGAGAACCCGGGGATGGTCACCTTCTCCGACGAGAGTTTCCTGTTCCGCTCGCGCACGACGGAGGGCACCCGGCGGCTGCGGGCCCAGGTCATCGCGCACGAGATGGCCCACATGTGGTTCGGGGATCTGGTCACCATGCGCTGGTGGGACGGGATCTGGCTCAACGAGTCGTTCGCCGAGTTCATGGGCCTGCACACCACCGAGGAGGCGACCCGTTTCGACGGTGCCTGGAGCGACTTCTGCCTGGGGCGCAAGGCCTGGGGCTACCGCGCCGACCAGCTCCCGACCACCCACCCGGTGGCCGGGACGGTCGCCGACAGCCGCGCGGCGCTGCTCAACTTCGACGGCATCTCCTACGCCAAAGGCGCTGCTGTACTGCGGCAGCTCGTCGCCTTCGTCGGGCAGGACACCTTCTTCGCCGGCCTCCGGGCCTACCTGTCCAAGCACGCCTTCGGCAACACCGACCTGCAGGACCTGCTGGCAGAGCTCGAGACCGCCAGTGGCCGCGACCTGCACGAGTGGGCGCACTCGTGGCTGGGGACGAGCGGCGTCGGGACACTCCGGCCCCGCTTCACCGAGGCGGGTCTGGTCGTGGAGCAGGAAGGCGCGTTGCTGCGAGCCCATGTCGTCGAGGTCGGGCTGTATGACGACGTGGACGGCGTGATCCGGCTGCGTGAGCGGGTTCCCCTGGAGCTGGTCGGCGCCTCCACCCCGGTCCCGGGTGCGGGCCCCTGCGACCTGGTGCTGGTCAACGACCGCGACCTGACATTCGCCAAGCTGCGGTTCGACGACCGCTCGCTCTCGACGGTGCTCACCGGACTGGCCCGGATCGAGGACCCGATGGCCCGGGCGCTGTGCTGGGGAGCGCTGTGGGACGCCGCCCGTGACGGCGAGCTGCCGGCCCGCGACCACGTCGCCGCGGTGTTGGCCGGGGTCGTCGTCGAGCGCGATCCGGTCGTCGTCGAGACGCTGCTGGGTCAGGCCACCAAGGCTGCCGCCTGCTTCGCTCCGCCCGCCGAACAGGACGGTCTGCTGGCCCGCATCGCCGAGAGCTGCTGGGCCGCCGAGGTCGTGCCCGGGAGCGATGTGCAGCTCGTCAGGATCCGGTCGGCGATCCACGCGACCACCGATGGGGCGCTGCTGCACGGTCTGCTCACCGGCGCCGCGGTCCCGCCCGGGGTCGTCGTCGACACCGACCTGCGCTGGCAGGTGGTGCGCCGCTCCGCCGTACTCGGTCTGCTCGACGAGGCCGCGATCGGGCGCGAGCTGGCCGCGGACCACACCGCCGGCGGGCAGCGGCAGGCCGACGCCGCGCTCGCTGCGTTGCCGGACGCTTCCATCAAGGCGCGGGTCTGGGACCTGCTCGTCGGGGGCGGGGCGACCAATGCGCAGGTCCGGTCGATGGGCGGTGCGTTCTGGCAGCGGACCCAGTCGGACCTGCTTCGGCCCTACGTCGACCGCTACCTCGACGTGGTGCCTCGGCTCTGGGATGAGCTGTCCCCGCAGCTGGCCGGCGATCTCACCCTGCACCTGTTCCCCTCGACGCTGGTGGAGCGCGACGTGCTGGACCGGGTCGGCGCCCTGCTGGCTCGGGACGGGCTGGCGGCGGGCCTCCGCCGCGGGCTGCTCGAGCAGCAGGACGACCTGGCCCGGGCGCTGCGGGCCAAGTCGTGAGCTTCGCCGAGGGGGTCGAGGTGGTCGGGGTCGACGGCGACGACACCCTCTGGCGCTGCCAGGACGGATTCGACGCCGCGGAGGACGAGCTCGCGCGGCTGCTGGCGCCGTACGCCTCGGCGGAGGCGGTCGCGGAGGCGCTCGCCGCGACCGAACGCGCGAACCTTCCGCTGTACGGCTTCGGGGTGAAGGCCTGGACCCTGACCGTCCTTGAGGTGGCCCTCGCTCTGTCCGACGGTCGCGTCACCGGAACTCAGATCGAGAGGGCGCTGCGGCTGGGACGCGAGCTGCTGTCCGCCCCGGTCGAGGTGCTGCCCGGCGCGCACGTGGCGGTGCAGGCCCTGTCCCTCACCCACCGGGTGGTCCTCGTCACCAAGGGCGACCTGGTGGACCAGCAGCGCAAGCTGGCCCTGTCCGGGCTGGCCGACTGCTTCAGCCACGTCGAGATCGTCGCGGACAAGCACGCCGGCGCATACTCCGAGCTGCTGCGCTTCCTCGACGTGCCGCCCGAGCGGTTCCTCATGGTCGGCAACAGTGAGGTGTCCGACGTACACCCGGTCCTGGAGCTCGGCGGCTGGGCGGTGCATGTGCCCTACCGCACGACCTGGGTGCTGGAGCGGGCAGCGGAGCCGGTGCTGCACGACCGGCGGGCGACGGTGGCGAGCCTGGCCGAGGTGCCGGCCCTGGTGACCTGGCAGGCCCAGCCCGGCTGAGCCTCACCACCCGTGCTCCTACTGGTCATCGTGGGCTGGGCGTGTGTGTCAAGGACCCTTTGTTGTGGAACGTCCCCGTTCGGTGCCTGCGCCCTTGGCAGTAGGACGGGACGAGGCGGATAACCTGTGCCGCATGTGCGGCATCGTGGGCTACGTCGGGGAGCAGGACGCTCTGGAAGTGGTGCTCGGGGGCCTGCGGCGGCTCGAGTACCGCGGCTACGACAGTGCGGGCGTGGCGATCCTCGGCCCGGATGGCACGCTGACCGTCGAGCGCAAGGCCGGCAAGCTGGCCAACCTCGAGAAGCTGCTGGCGGATCGCACCCTGCCCGGAACGCTCGGGATCGGCCACACCCGCTGGGCCACCCACGGCCGGCCGACCGACCGCAACGCGCACCCGCACGTCGACTGCAGCGGCGCGGTGGCGGTCGTGCACAACGGCACCATCGAGAACTTCGAGGAGCTGGTGCACGGCCTCGAGGTCCGAGGCCACCAGCGGCACTCCGACACCGACACCGAGGCGGTCGCCCACCTCATCGAGGAGCGCTACTCCGGCGACCTGGCCGCGACCGTCCGCTCCGTGTGTAAGGACCTCGAGGGCTCCTTCGTCCTCGTCGTCGCGCACCGCGACCAGCCGGGCCTGGTGGTCGCCGCCCGTCGCAACCTGCCGCTCGTTATCGGCCTCGGCGAGGGTGAGAACTTCCTCGGCTCCGACGTCACCGCCTTCATCGCCCACACCCGGGAGGCCCGCGCCGTCGACCAGGACCAGGTCGTGGAGCTTCGCCGTACCGGAGTGGTCGTGACCGACCTGGACGGCAACGTCGTCGACGGCCCGAGCTACCACGTCGACTGGGACACCGACGCCGCCGAGAAGGGCGGCCACGAGTTCTTCATGCTCAAGGAGATCGAGGAGCAGCCGGCTGCGGTCCGCGACACCCTCGGTGGCCGCCTCACCGCGCAGGGACTTCTGCGCCTGGACGAGCTCGCGATGAGCGACGAGGACATCCGCGGCATCGACCAGGTCGTCATCATCGCCTGCGGCTCGTCCTACCACTCGGGGCTGGTCGGGAAATACGCCATCGAGCGCTGGTGCCGGCTGCCGGTGCACGTCGAGATGGCCTCGGAGTTCCGCTATCGGGACCCGGTCGTCGGCCGCAACACCCTGGTCATCGCGATCAGCCAGAGCGGCGAGACCGCCGACACCCTGGAGGCGCTGCGGCACGCCCGCGCGCAGCGGGCCTGGGTGCTCGGGGTCACCAACACGGTGGGCTCGACGGTGAGCCGCGAGAGCGATGCGGTGTTCTACACCCGAAGCGGACCCGAGGTCGCGGTCGCGTCGACCAAGGCCGTCATTGCGCAGCTCGCCGCGATGTACGTCGTCGGCCTCTACCTCGCGCAGGTACGCGGCACCCGCGACGCCGACGAGGTGCGGGCGCACATGCGTGATTTGCAGGAGATCCCCGCACTGGTAGAGGAAGTGCTGTCCCGGATGGAGCCGGTCCGGGAGCTGGCCCGCTCCCTCGCGACCGAGACCCGCGTGCTGTTCCTCGGCCGGCACGTCGGCTACCCGATGGCGCTCGAGGGGGCGTTGAAGCTCAAGGAGCTGGCCTACGTCAGTGCCGAGGGGTTCCCCGCCGGCGAGATCAAGCACGGCCCGATCGCCCTGATCGAGGAGGGCATCCCGGTCGTCATCATCGCCCCCCGCCATGCCCTGCAGGCCAAGCTCATCAACAACATCCAGGAGGTCCGCGCCCGGGGCGCCCGCACCATCGTCATCGCGACCGACGGAGACGACTCGGTGACCCCCTACGCCGACACGGTGATCCGCATCCCCGACACCAAGTCGCTGCTCACCCCGCTGCTGACCATCGTGCCGATGCAGGTGCTGTCCGCCGAGATCGCCCGGGCCCGCGGGCTCGACGTCGACCAGCCCCGCAACCTCGCGAAGTCCGTCACCGTCGAGTGACCACCCCACGACGTCGCTCGCTCCGCGCACAGCGCCGCGGAGACCCCGGATGATCGTCGGGGTCGGTGTCGACGTCGTCGAGGTGGCTCGCCTCGCCGCGGCTCTCGAGCGCACGCCGACCCTGCGGGACCGGCTGTTCACCGCCCGGGAGCAGCAGGTCGAACGCCCCGAGTCCCTCGCCGCCCGCTTCGCCGCCAAGGAGGCCGTCGCCAAGGTGCTCGGCGCGCCCGGGCTCCCCTGGGTCGAGGCCGAGGTGCTCACCTCCGCCACCGGACGCCCGTCGCTGTTCGTCACCGGCCGGGCCGCCGAGGTCGCCGCCGAGCTCGGCATCACCCGCTGGCACGTGTCGCTGTCGCACGACGCCGGGGTCGCGACAGCCTTCGTCATCGGTGAAGGTCCCGACGTCCCCGGTGCCGATGCGGAGGTGGCGCAACCGTGAGGCACGCGCACACCGTCCGGCAGATCCGCGAGGCCGA
This sequence comes from Frankiales bacterium, assembly GCA_031416735.1. GTDB lineage: Bacteria > Actinomycetota > Actinomycetes > Mycobacteriales > SCTD01 > RYN-111. The sequence goes on along the minus strand of JANOTZ010000090.1, from coordinate 7,241 downwards.
GGAGCCGCTGCTCGCCGCCGGTGTGCCCTTGATGGCGCGGGCGTCGACCGGCCTCGCCGTCGCCATCGCCCGCCGGCTTCCTTTCCTGTACGGCGCCAGGGTTGTCCTGCTCGTCGGGTCGGGTAACAACGGGGCGGACGCCCTCTGGGCCGGTGCCTGGCTGGCCCGCCGTGGCGCCGCCGTCGTCGCGGTCCTGACCGGCTCGCCCGTCGCCGACGCCCTCGACGGGTTCGTACGCGCCGGTGGTCGGATCGGCACCGCGCAGGCCCTGGAAGGGGCCGAGGTCGTGGTGGACGGGCTGGTGGGGATCGGCGGCCGCGGACCGCTGCGCCCCGCCTCCGCCGAGCTAGCCGCCGAGGCACGCGGATTCGTGGTCGCCGTCGACGTGCCCTCGGGAGTCGACGCCGACACGGGGCAGGTCTTCGACGGTGCGGTGCGTGCCGACCTGACCGTGACCTTCGGGACCCTCAAGCCCGGCCTGCTGCTGGCCCGCGACCACGTTGGTGACCTGGAGCTCGTGCCGATAGGGCTTGACCTCCCGGTGGCTGCGGTCGAGGTGCTCGAAGCCGGTGACGTCGCGGCACTCCTGCCTGGTGGGGAACGGGCCGCCGACAAGTACTCCCGTGGCGTGCTCGGTATCGCGGCGGGCTCGCAGCGCTACACCGGCGCGGCGGTGCTGACGGTCGGTGCCGCGATCCGGGCCGGTGCAGGCATGGTGCGCTTCGTCGGCCCGCCGCACCCCGCCGACCAGGTGCGGTTGCTCTGGCCCGAAGCCGTGGTGAGCGAGACAGCAGGGGGTGGTGCGTCCCAGGACGAAAGCGCAGCGGCCGGCGAGGCGATCAGGGCGGCCGGGCGGGTGCAGGCCTGGGTGGTCGGCCCGGGGCTGGGCACCGACGCGTCAGCCGCGGCCACTGTCGAGGCGGTCCTCGCCCAGCCCGTGCCGGTGCTCGTCGACGCCGACGCCCTCACGCTCTGCGCCCAGCACCCCGAGTGGCTGAAGGACCGACTCGCGCCGACCCTGCTCACCCCGCACGACCGGGAGTTCGCCCGCTTCAGCGCTTTTGCTGGGGCTGGCCGGGGTGCCGCGCCGAGCACTGACCCAGGTCCGGGTGGGGGCGCCAGCCCGCTGGTCGATCGCCTCGGGGCGGCGCGGGCCTTGGCCGGAGAGCTCGGTGTCCATGTGTTGCTCAAGGGCGACGCCACTCTGGTCGTCGGCCCGGACGGTCCGGCGCGGGTCAACCCGACCGGCTCCTCGGTGCTGGCCACCGCAGGATCTGGGGACGTCCTGTCCGGTGCGGTCGGGGCGCTGCTGGCCCAGGGACTCGGGATGCTCGACGCCGCCAGCGTCGGTGCGTGGCTGCACGGCCTGGCCGGCGTCCTGTCCGCCGCTGGAGCCACGACCAGCGCCGGTCTGCTGATCGAGGCGTGGCCCGCAGCGGTCCGGGCCGTCCGTGCGGGAGACTGACCGCGTGAGCACCCAGTGAGATCTGTTGCCCGCGTGGACCTCGACGCGATCCGCGACAACGTCGCGGTGCTCCGCGCACGGGCCGGCGACGCCCAGGTGATGGCGGTCGTGAAGGCCGACGGCTACGGCCACGGCCTGGTTCCGAGTGCACGTGCGGCGGTCCGAGGGGGCGCGTCCTGGCTGGGCGTCGCCTTTCTCGAAGAGGCCCTCGCGCTGCGGACCGCCGGTCTCACCACCCCTGTCCTGGCGTGGCTGTTCGCCCCCGACGAGGACCTCACGCCGGCCGTCGCGGCGGGCGTGGATCTCGGCATCTACGCCGTCGCTGAATTGGCCCGCGCGCAGGCCGCAGCGGAGGTGAGCGGCGTACCGGCAAGAGTGCATCTCAAGGCCGATACCGGCCTGTCCCGCGGGGGTGCGACCAGGGATGACTGGCCGGAGCTGTGCGAGGCGGCAGCCAAGGCGGAGGCTGGGGGCAGCGTCCGCGTCGCGGGGCTGTGGAGCCACTTCGCCTTCGCGGACGGCGGTCCGGACCACCCCGTGAACAGCAGGCAGGCGGCTGTGTTCACCGAGGCCCTCGACGTCGCCGCCGGCAAGGGTTTGCAGCCGGAGGTGCGCCACCTGGCCAACTCGGCCGCCACCCTCACCGCGCCCGCGACGCACTACGACCTGGTGCGCCCGGGGGTGGCCGTCTACGGGCTGTCGCCGGTGCCGCAGATCGGCTCGCCCCGCGACTTCGGGCTGCGACCGGCGATGTCGCTGCGGTCTCAGGTCGTGCTCACCAAGCGGGTGCCGGCGGGGTCCGGCGTGAGCTATCTGCACCGCTACACGACGAGCCGCGACACCACCCTCGCGCTGGTGCCGCTGGGGTATGCCGACGGGGTCCCGCGGACCGCGACCAACACGGCGCGGGTCCTGCTGCGCGGGCAGCAGCGGCAGATCGCCGGCACCGTCTCGATGGACCAGTTCGTGCTGGACCTCGGCGATGACGAGGTCGCGGCGGGCGACGAGGTCGTGCTGTTCGGCGCCGGCGACGAAGGTGAGCCGACCGCCCAGGACTGGGCCGAGGCGCTCGGCACCATCGACTACGAGATCGTCACCAGGATCGGGGCCCGGGTGCCCCGCGAGTACGTCGGAGACCTCACATGAGCGGGCGCAAGCGGGTCGGGATCATCGGCGGCATCGCCGGTGCGGTGGCCGTCGGAGCCGCGGCCGGCCTGGCCGCCGAGCGCTATGCCATCGGCCGGTCGAGGCTGGGCCCCGACCCCGAGCGGGAGCAGCCGTTCTTCGAGCTCCCCTCGGACCGGGTACGGCGGGTGGTGGCCGATGACGGGGTGCCCCTGCACGTCGAGGAGATCGGGCCAGAGCGGGCACAGCTCACGGTGATCTTCTGCCACGGCTACACCAACCAGCTCGCGGTGTGGCACTACCAGCGGATTGCGCTGGCGGAGGAGAAGGTCGGCAAGCTGGTTTTCTGGGACCAGCGCTCGCACGGCAAGAGCGGTCGCAGCAGCCCGGAGCACACCACCATCGACCAGCTCGGCAACGACCTGTACGCCGTGCTGCAGGCCACCGCGCCGACCGGCAAGGTCGTGCTCGTCGGCCACTCGATGGGCGGCATGACCATCATGGCGCTGGCCGACCAGCACCCGGAGCTGTTCGGTAGCCGGGTGCACGGTGTGGCCCTGATCGGCACCTCCACCGGCAAGATGGCGTCGGTGACCTTCGGCCTGCCCGCGGTGTTCAAGGGCGTCAACCGCAAGGTCCTCCCGTGGGTGACGCGGGGAATGCGGGGAAGCCCCGCGGTCTTCGAGCACGGGCGCCGGCTCGGCACCGACCTGGCCTTCCTCGCGACCCGCCGGGCTGCCTTCGGCGCGACCGACGTCTCGCCGTCCCTGGTGGAGTTCGTGGAGAAGATGACAGCCGACACCAGGGTGGATGTGATCGCCGAGTTCTACGACACCTTCGTCGACCACGACAAGCTGGACGCCCTTGGAGTCCTGCAGGACGTCGAGACGCTGGTGCTGGTCGGCAGCAAGGACATCGTCACGCCGGTCGCGCACAGTCGCACGATCGCCGGTCAACTGCCCGAGGCGCAGCTCGTCGTCGTCGAGGGCGCCGGCCACATGGTCCAACTCGAGCGGGCTCCGCTCGTCACCTTGCACCTGCGGGCTCTGTGCCGTCGCGCGACCCGCTCGGCCAGCGCCGCGGGATGAGGCCGGCATGACCCTGCAGGAACAGATCCGGGCCTGCCGGCGCTGCCCCGAGCTGGCCGACACCCGCCTGACCGTGGTGGTCGGCGACACGCCTCCGGGGGCCCGGCTGCTGCTCGTCGGCGAGGCGCCCGGTGCGCTGGAGGACCAGGCCGGTCGGCCGTTCGTCGGTCGGAGCGGTCAGCTGCTCGACCGGCTGCTGGCCGAGATCGGGCTGCCGCGCGAGCAGGTCGCGGTGCTCAACACCGTCAAGTGCCGCCCACCGGCCAACCGGCTGCCGAGCCGGCAGGAGAAGGCGAAGTGCCGTCCCTGGATCGACGCGCAGCTGACCGAGCTCAGGCCATCGTTGGTGGTGACGTTGGGGCTCACCTCGACCGTGGCGTTTCTGGGTCGGACGACGCTCGGGGCGGCCCGCGGCAGGGTGCACGAGGTTGGCTCGCTGCGGTTCTTTCCGACGTACCATCCGGCGGCTGCGTTGCGCGGGGGACCGGACGGCGAGCCGATGCGGCTGCTCCGTGCCGACCTCGCGACGGCGGCGGGGCTGGTGGCATGAGGTACGAGCTGCCGAACGTCGAGGACACCCGCGCCCTCGGGCGGGCTCTGGCCGGCCGGCTGCGGGCGGGTGATCTGGTGGTGCTCAGCGGCCCGCTCGGCGCGGGCAAGACGGCGCTGACCCAGGGGATCGGGGAGGGGCTGGGGGTGACCGGCCGCGTCACCAGCCCGACCTACGTGATCGCCCGGGTGCATCGAGGTCCGCTGCCCCTGGTGCATGTGGATGCCTACCGGCTCGGGTCGGCCCTGGAGCTCGACGACCTCGACCTCGACAGCGACCTCAGCGAGTCGGTGACGGTGGTCGAGTGGGGCGACGGGCTGGTGGAGGGGCTGGCGCAGTCGCGGCTGTCGGTGGTGCTGCACCGCGGAGCCGAGGAGGAGACCCGCGTGGCGAGTCTCGAAGGGCACGGTCCGCGGTGGTCCGATGTGGATCTTGGCGGATTGCTCGGCTGAACAACCGTGCGGCCGCGACTGGCAGGGAGGATGGTCAGGTCGTAGGTTTGCCGGCACGCCCTGAGAGATCGAGGAAGCACATGTCGCTGACCATCGCCAGCATCCTGGCGGAGTCCGCCGTCCGGCACGCCGACCGCACCGCTGTGGTGCTGGGCGACTTGCGGCTGACCTACGCCCAGCTCTGGGGCCATGCCAAGCAGTACGCCGCCGTCCTGCGCGACAACGGCGTCGGCCCGGGGGACAAGGTCGCCCTGCTGCTCCCCAACACCCCGCACTTTCCGCTCGCCTATTTCGGTGCGCTCGCGCTGGGTGCGATCGCCGTACCGGTCCATGCCCTGCTGAGGGCCGAGGAGATCGAGTACGTCCTGTCCGACTCCGGCGCCAAGGTGCTGGTCTGCGCGGCGCCGCTGCTCGCTGAGGGTGCCAAGGGCGCCGAGCTCGCGGGCGTGCCGGTGCTTGCGGTCATGGACGGGGGCGATGGTGGGATCACGCGCATCGACACCCTGGCGCTCTCGGCGACCCCGATCGACGCGCTCGTGCTGCGCGAGCCCGAGGACACCGCGGTGATCCTCTACACCTCCGGCACCACCGGGAAGCCCAAGGGCGCCGAGATCACCCACCTCAACGTGATGATGAACGTCGTCGTCTCGGCTGGGCACTCCTTCGACATCGACGCCTCCGACACGGTTCTGGGCTGCCTCCCGCTGTTCCACACCTTCGGTCAGACCTGCTGCATGAACACCGCCTTCTACGTCGGCGCGACGGTCGTGCTGCTGCCCCGCTTCGACGGCACGCAGGCACTGGAGCTGCTCGTCAAGGAGAAGTGCACCATCTTCATGGGCGTTCCCACCATGTACGTCGGTCTCCTCGAGGCGGCCAAGACGTCCGAGCTCCGCCCGACATTGAAGTTGGCCCTGTCCGGCGGCGCGGCGCTCCCGCTGACCGTGCTGGAGAAATTCACGGAGGTCTTCGGCACGCACATCCTGGAGGGCTACGGCCTGACCGAGACCTCACCGGTCGCGACGTTCAACCAGCGGGGTTTCGAGCCGGTCGCGGGCACAGTCGGCAAGACGATCTGGGGCGTGGAGGTCGAGGTCGCGAAGGCCGAGCTGGACGAGCGCATCGAGCTGCTGCCGACCGGTGAGCTGGGCGAGATCGTCGTCCGCGGGCACAACATCTTCAAGGGGTATCTGAACAAGCCCGAGGCGACGGCCGCCGCGATCGTCGACGGCTGGTTCCGTACGGGCGACCTCGGCACCAAGGACGAGGACGGCTACATCCGGATCGTCGACCGCAAGAAGGACATGGTCATCCGAGGCGGCTACAACGTCTACCCGCGTGATGTCGAGGAAGTGCTGATCCGGCACCCAGGAGTCGGCCAGGTGGCGGTCATCGGCCTCCCCGACCCGCAGTACGGCGAAGAGGTCTGCGCGATCGTGGTGAAAGAAGGGGAGCTCACCGAGGATGAGCTGATCGCCTGGAGCAAGGAGCATCTTGCGGCCTACAAGTACCCTAGGCGTGTTTTCTTCACCGAGGGGTTCCCCCTGGGACCCTCCGGAAAAGTCCTGAAGCGCGAGCTTGTCGCGCACTACAAGGAGTAGATCTCTTGCGGCGTTCGGCCCTCGTCCTGCTGGTCCCTTTCCTGCTGGTGTCCTGCAGCAGCGAGAACAAGGAAGCGGCCAACCAGCCGTCGCCGACGCCGAGCTGTCCCCTCGACGGCCCCACCATCCCGGCGTCGTGCGTCGTGCGTCGTCCGTCGAGTCCGGCCCGACGCCGACGACGACGGCCTTCCCCGCCGACGCGTCGAAGATCGCGCCGGTGACCCTCCCGGACTTGCCGGGCCGTCTCGGCGGTGCGCACAACCGCGACGACGCCAACCTGCGCACCGCGACGTTCACGGTGACCGTGCCCAAGGGATCCCGGATCGGCAGCGATGTCGGCTGCCTGGGCAACGGCTCGGTCACCGTCGAGACGGTGCCGGCCTCCAAGGCCTTCCAGAGCATCACCTGCAACGCCGACGCGACGCTCTTTTCCGAGCTGATGGCCGAGGACGCCGCTGTGCTCGACAAGGCGACCACCTTCACCGTGACGGTGAAGGCGAGCGCGGCTTCGCGCTGGGATGTCGTCGTCTACGGCACGAACGCGAAGATCAGCTGAGCCCGCTCTCCGGATAGCTCTTGGACCTCGGAAGTCTCAGATGTCCGGGCTCTCAGCTGCCCGGGCTCTCAGAGGTCTGGGCACTCACCCGCCCTGCACGAGACCAGCGGGCATTAGAACAGCGGGGTGTCCTGGGGGTCTCGCGGGGTCAGGGTCTTCGTGGTCTTGGTCTTGGTCTTGGTCTTGGTCTTGGCTTTGCGGGCGTGGGCTTGTTCGTTCCAGAGTGGGCCGTTGTCTTGGGGCCAGGGGTTGGTGTCGTCGAGCCGGGCGGGGCGTGGGGGTGGCAGGGTGAGGTAGTCGGGCAGTGGTCGGGGTGGCTGCCAGACGCCGGCTCGGGTGTAGCTGTGGCCGAGCGGGCTGGTCCAGGTGAGGTGTCCGTCGTCGTGGCGTTGGACGGTCCAGCC
>JANOTZ010000089.1:0-2858 GCA_031416735.1 Frankiales bacterium | reverse complement strand
GCCGTGGAGCACAGCTGGTCCCGCAACATCTTGCTGAACCAGATCAAGGCGAAGACGCACCTGCGCGTTGGCGCTGCCCCGTCGAATTTCGCGTCAGCCCTGCCCGCCGAGACCGCGGCGCAGTCACAGGCGCTGACGAAGGACCCGTACGCGCTCGAGTTCCTCGGCCTGACCCAGGCGGCCTCGGAACGCCAGCTCGAGGATGCCCTGGTCAGCCGGCTGCAGCAGACGCTTCAAGAGTTCGGCTCCCACCTGGCCTTCGTTGGCCGGCAGCATCACCTCGAGGTCGGCGGCCAGGACTACTTCATCGACCTGCTGTTCTTCGACGTCGTCCACCTGCGCTACGTGGTGTTCGAGCTGAAGATCGGGGCTTTCGAGCCGGAGTTCGCAGGCAAGCTCGCGTTCTACATCAACGCCGTCGACGACCTCGTGCGGCTCCAGGACAAGCACGAGCCGACGATCGGAATTCTGCTCTGTGCCGATGCCAACCGAACCGTGGTCCAGTACGCACTCCACGGCACCACCTCGCCGATGGCTGTGTCCCGCTACGAACTGCTGCGCCCGGAGGAACAACAGGCGCTCCCATCGGCTGCGGCGCTCACCGAAGCGGTCACGCGACCGGTCACCGTGGACGGACGCCAGATGACGCTCGCTGCAGGCCTCGAGCTGCTCCGGATGGCCGGCCAAGACACCGAGCCAAGCTGAGCGCATGCCCGGCTGTCGCCCGAGGCGCTCGACGTTGGGGAAGTCCTTGGCCAGGCGTACGACATCGCCATGCAGGTCGTCGAGTTGCGCGAGAAGCACGGGCTGACCCAGGCGCAGCTCGCCGAGCGCTGCGGCATCGACCAGGGTGACATCAGCCGCATCGAACGAGGTGCGACGAGTCCGACGGCCCGAACACTGCAGCGGATCGCCGAAGCCCTGGACGCTGAGGTTCGATTGGTTTCGCGCGGCTCGTAGGAGCAGACGGCAACCGTTCCAGGTCGCGGCGGCGGCTGTCGGGTGCGGTGGGGTTGGTCGAGTGGCCGGCTGTCGTCGTACAGGCTCGTCGGATGCAGACGGACGGGACGTTGCGGGCCGGGTTGGTGGCGGCGGGGTTGCCTGAGCTCGCTGACCGGCTGGAGCTGGGGCCGGTGCCGTATTGGCCCACCGCGGGCTTTCTGGAGTTGACGCAGCCGGGGGTGCGGGTGTCCGTCGCCCGTCTTCGGCATCTGCGGCAGGTGCTGCGGCAGCTGCATGGGGCGGTGGTGCGGGTGGTGGGGCGACGGGTCCGGCGACGGCGGGGGTAGCGGACGGCTGTCCACAGCTCGGTTCTCGGGCTCGGCGGGAGGCCGGTGGTGGCCGGCATGCTGGCGGCAACGACCGAAGGAGGACACATGCCCGATCTGCACATCCGACCGTCGCCCCCGGACGACGCCGTCATCATGCTCAGGGCAGGGATGAACGGGCTCAAAGTGAGCAAGGTCACCACCGATGCGCAGAAGTCTCTCGCCCTGTTGGGCTTGCTCGGCATCTCTGTCGCCGCTTCCTTGCCAGGAGAGGACTTGACTGATGCATGGACCAACGCCCGAGTCGCCAACGACCGCAACATCATCTGGTGGAGCACCGCAGGGGGCATCCGGGCAGCGAGCTTTCCGATCCTGGCAACCGGGAGCGATGCGCGGCATCACACCATCGTGTTGGCGCACTTGGAAGAGCCCCTGCTCCGCGCCGTGGCATCGGTGTTCAGGCGGGAGGAGAGGTGACTCTGTTGCCAGAACCTAGGGGGGCAGTCACCATGAAGGACATGGAGACGCAGGCCAAGGTTGAGGTGGACTTCCACCTGACCCCGGACGGCGAGCACACGGCTGCGCTCATCGAAGATCTCGGCGACCGGAGTGTCGTGCCCGGGCAGCGGCTGCTTGCTACCGACGGCGACGTCAGCCACTGGGTGGTCGTTGACACGGTTGACCACGCCAACGGACTGCTCCGTCTGCGCATCCTGTGGGATGAGGCAGTACCGGTTGCATGATTCCCGCGTGGCCCGCGTGGCCCGCGGCTGCGAACTGCACAACGGGGACACCGTCGTCGTCTTCGGTGATGACGTGCCCGAGGCCCGCGCACGGGTTCTCAGTGGGGAAAGAGCGGGCCTCGAGTTTGAGTCGCTCGACGCCTGACCAGCGCTGTTGACGGCGGCTGTCCGTTGCGGTGGGGCCGGTCGAGTGGCCGGCTGTCGTCGTACAGGCTCGGCGGATGCAGGCGGACGAGACCTTGCGGGCCGGGTTGGTGGCGGCGGGGCTGCCTGAGCTCGCTGACCGGTTGGAGCTGGGGCCGGTGCCGTATCGCTTCGCGGGGCACCGGTCTCTGGAAGAGCGGCGACTGGAGGAGGGGCTGACGTATCCGTGGCGGCGGTTACCTATCTGCGCAACGCAAACTGTCCACAGGCGGAGAGGCAGCCGTGAGAAATGCCATCAGGGTCATTACTCTGGTGTCACGAGAGGGCGGCGGGCGTGACGACGGATGATGAGCTGGCGGGCGCGTTCGCCGCGCGCGCGATGTTCGCCCTGTGAGCACTTCCACGTCAGGAGCGAACTGCACCTCGCCACCGTCTTCGAGCGCCTCGAAGCGTGCGAGCTTCTCCTCGTCGCTCAGGTTCGGATCGTCAAGCCAGTCGCCCATGTACTCCATAGTGCGCGCTGTCATGACGACCGTCCAGTGAGCCAGCCGGTGACCACCCGGTGCCTGCCGTCGGCGAGGGCCGGACGTAGGCGCGTGCATCGTTGGCCAGGCGCGTCATCCGGGTCTTGTCACCCAGGATCGAGCCGCCGGTGCGGGTGGAGGACGGGTCCACCGCGAGCACGGCCACCCGGTGCTCGGTG
>JANOTZ010000088.1:0-5269 GCA_031416735.1 Frankiales bacterium | reverse complement strand
TCGGCCAGCACGTTCACGGCTCCGCCGTAGACCTCCACCAGACGCCGTACGACGTACAGGCCCATGCCCAGGCCTTGATGCGCGCGGGTGGGTCCGGTCTCAGCCTGGGTGAAGGGCTCGAACAGGTTGCGGGCGGTGATCGGGTCGATCGGACCGCCCTCGTTGCTCACCGCCACCCACACCTCATCACCGTCGAGCCCGCCCGCGATGAGCGGGGTGGTGCCGGGTAGGCCGTGCTGCTGGGCGTTGTCGACCAGGTTGGCGAGGACCTGGTGCAGGGCGTGCCGGTCGATCCGGGCGAGCGTGCCCGGCTCGACGACGACCGACACCCCCCGGGACTGGGGCCGGGAGGCGCCGGCGATCATCGCCACCTCGGCGGCTACGGCATCCACCTCCGCATGGGCGTCCGGGTCGGGAGCGGTGGCGCGAGAGGCCGTGAGCATGTTCTCGAGGAGGCGGGAGAGCCGTTCCTGCTGGTCGAGCAGGCCCTGCAGCAGGTTGCGGCGCCCGCTCTCGTCGAGCCGGTCCCCGTGCTTGAGGAGGGTGAGGGCACCGGCCCGGATGCAGGTGAGCGGGGTGCGGAACTCGTGGCTGACCGTCCCGATCAGGTCGGTGCGGATGCGCTCGGTCTCCTCGAGGTGGGCACGAACGCTCTGTTGGCCCTCCCACAAGGCGATCTGGAGTGTCGCCTCGCCCTGGCGGGCCCGTTCGTCGGCCCGCCAGAACACGGCGAGCACCGCGGCCTCGGAGAGCACGAAGGCCCCGCGGACGAGTGCCCACCACAGGTTGCCGTCGCCCAGGAGCAGGCTGCGGACCACGGTGGTCTCGACCACCGCCACCACCACGGCGAGGCTGAACATCGACCAGTCCTGGTAGAGCGAGACGAGCGCGACCACGACGAACAGGTGGGCGTACAGCTCGGGACGTTCGGGGAAGAGCCCCACGAGCATCAGCGAGCAGGTGAGCAGCCCGCTGGTCGCGAGGATGCCACGGAACCGGTGCCCGAAGGGCCCGAGCGCGAGCATCACCAGAGCCAGCGCAGCGGCCGGGCCCGCCAGACCCCTGGTCTGGCCGGTTGCCGCCGCGGCGATGAGCAGCGGCGGCACATGCATCAGCGTCACCAGGCAGACGACGCTGTGCCGCCACGCAGCCTCGGAAGCGGACAGGTGCCGTCCCGTGGGCAGCCACGCTCGCTTCGGTAACTGGAGTGCGGGCATGGACCACAGCCTGCGACGGTCGGGCAACCGGCGCCATGGCTCGAAGGGACCATTTGTGGCATACCGGTGAAGTGGGACAAGGGCTCTTTCCGCATCTCCCGCGGGCCCCGTCGCGTCCGGTCGTGTAACCTGACCGACATCTGCAGCAGGGCCAGTGACGTCCCGGGTGGCAGCACCGCAACACCAGTCGACCACCCCGACGGAAGGCCCCTCATGCTTCCCCTTTCACAGGGCTTGTACGACCCCGCCAACGAGCACGACGCCTGTGGCGTCGCTTTTGTCGTGGATGTCGCCGGACGCGTCACCCACGACCTCGTCGAGCTCGGCCTGACGGCCCTGCGCAACCTCGAGCACCGTGGCGCCTCGGGCAGCGAGCCGGAGACCGGGGACGGGGCCGGCATCTTGGTCCAGGTCCCCGACGCGTTCTACCGCGCGGTCGTGCCCGTCGAGCTGCCGGCCACCTATGCGGTCGGCACCGCGTTTCTGCCCACCAGCCCGCGGGCGGCCGTCGAGGCGCAACTGGCCATCGAGAAGATCGCCCGGGAGGAAGGGCTCACCGTCCTCACCTGGCGCGACCTGCCGACCGACGCGAAGGGCGCCGGCATCGGCCGCACGGCGGCGAGCGTGATGCCGTTGTTCCGCCAGGTTTTCCTCGGCGCGACCGACCCGTCCCTTTCGCCGTACGCGCTGGAAAGGCGGGCCTATGTGGCCCGCAAGCGGGCCGAGCACGAGACCGGCGTCTACTTCCCGTCGCTGTCGTCGCGCACCGTGGTCTACAAGGGGATGCTCACGACGGGGCAGCTGCAGCCGTTCTTCCCCGACCTGTCGGACGAGCGGTTCGCGAGCGCACTCGCCTTGGTGCACAGCAGGTTCAGCACCAACACGTTCCCGAGCTGGCCGCTCGCCCACCCCTACCGTTTCATCGCGCACAACGGCGAGATCAACACCGTCAAGGGCAACCGCAACTGGATGCGCGCCCGCGAGGCCCTGCTCCGTGGGCCCCACGAGCTGCCCGACGACCTGAGCCGGCTGTTCCCGATCTGCACCCCCGGCGCGTCGGACTCCGCCTCGTTCGACGAGGTGCTCGAGCTGCTGCACCTGGCTGGCCGCTCCCTGCCGCACGCGGTGCTGATGATGGTGCCGGAGGCGTGGGAGAACGCCATCGCCATGGACCCGGCGAAGAAGGCCTTCTATGAGTTCCACGCCTCCCTGATGGAGCCGTGGGACGGTCCGGCCTGCGTCACCTTCACCGACGGCACCGTGATCGGTGCGGTCCTGGACCGCAACGGGCTGCGCCCCTCGCGCTGGTGGGAGACCGTCGACGGCCTCGTCGTGCTGGCCTCGGAGGTCGGCGTGCTCGACATCCCCGCCGACCAGATCCGCCGCAAGGGCCGGCTGCAGCCGGGGAAGATGTTCCTCGTCGACACCGCCCAGGGGCGCATCGTCGAGGACGAGGAGATCAAGGCCGGGCTCGCCGCCGAGCACCCGTACGCCGACTGGCTGCACTCGGGCCTCCTGCAGCTCGAGGACCTACCGGAACGCGAGCACGTCATCTACACCCACGAGTCGGTGCTTCGGAGGCAGCAGACCTTCGGCTACACGGAGGAGGAGCTGCGGCTGCTCCTGAAGCCGATGGCCAGCAATGGCCTCGAGCCGATCGGCTCGATGGGCACCGACACGCCCGTGGCGGTCCTCAGCGAGAAGCCGCGGCTGCTCTTCGACTACTTCAGCCAGCTGTTCGCGCAGGTCACCAACCCGCCGCTCGACGCCATTCGCGAGGAGCTCGTCACCTCGCTGGCGGGCAGCATCGGGCCGGAGCAGAACCTGCTGGAGCCGTCCGCCGCGTCCTGCCGCCAGGTCGTGCTGCCGTTCCCGGTCATCGACAACGACGAGCTCGCCAAGATCGTCAGCCTCAACATCGACGGGGACAAGCCGGGGCTTGCGGCCGTCACCGTCTACGGGCTCTACCCGGTCAACGGTGGGGGAGAGGCCCTGCGCGACGCCCAGGACCGGGTCCGCCGCGAGGTCTCGACGGCCATCGCCGGCGGTGCCCGCATCATCGTGCTGTCCGACCGCGAGTCGACCCAGACGATGGCGCCGATCCCGTCTCTGCTGCTGACCGCGGCTGTGCACCACCACCTGATCCGGGAGAAGACCCGCACCCAGGTCGGCCTGCTCGTCGAGGCCGGCGACGTGCGCGAGGTCCATCACGTGGCCCTGCTCGTCGGCTACGGCGCCGCGGCCGTCAACCCCTACCTGGCGATGGAGAGCGTCGAGGACATGGTCCGCGACGGCAGCCTGACGGGTGTCTCCTACAAGGAGGCGCAGAAGCTGCTTATCAAGGCGCTCGGCAAGGGCGTCCTGAAGGTGATGAGCAAGATGGGGATCTCCACGATCGCCTCCTACACCGGTGCCCAGGTCTTCGAGGCGCTCGGGCTGTCGCAGGACCTGGTGGACGAGTACTTCACCGGCACCACCTCGCGGCTCGGTGGGATCGGGCTCGACATCATCGCCGAGGAGGTCGCCGCCCGGCACCGTCGGGCCTACCCGACCAACTCCACCGAGCAGGCGCACCGCCGGCTCGAGATCGGCGGGGAATACCAGTGGCGCCGCGAGGGTGAGCTGCACCTGTTCAACCCGGACACGGTCTTCGCGTTGCAGCACGCCACCCGCAGCCAGCGCTACGACCGGTTCCAGGACTACACCCGGCAGGTCGACGACCTGTCGGCGCGCGCGGGCACGTTGCGGGGCCTGTTCACGCTCCGCGAAGGCCTGCGCCCGCCGATCCCACTCGACGAGGTTGAGTCGGTGGCCGACATCTGCACGCGCTTCAACACCGGCGCCATGTCCTACGGCTCGATCAGCGCCGAGGCGCACGAGACGCTGGCCGTCGCGATGAACCGCATCGGCGGCCGCAGCAACACCGGTGAGGGCGGCGAGGACAGCGACCGGCTCTATGACCCCGAGCGCCGCTCTGCCGTCAAGCAGGTCGCCTCGGGACGCTTCGGCGTCACCAGCGAATACCTGGTCAACGCCTCCGACATCCAGATCAAGATGGCGCAGGGCGCGAAGCCTGGCGAGGGCGGTCAACTGCCGGGGCACAAGGTGTATCCGTGGATCGCCAAGACACGGCACTCGACGCCCGGGGTCGGCCTCATCTCGCCGCCGCCGCACCACGACATCTACTCCATCGAGGACCTCGCCCAACTCATCCACGACCTCAAGAACGCCAACTCCGCGGCGCGCATCCACGTGAAGCTGGTGGCTGAGGTCGGCGTCGGCACCGTGGCCGCCGGGGTGTCGAAGGCGCACGCCGACGTGGTGCTCATCTCGGGTCACGACGGTGGCACCGGCGCCTCGCCGCTGACGTCGCTCAAGCACGCCGGCTCACCCTGGGAGCTGGGGTTGGCCGAGACGCAGCAGACCCTGCTCCTCAATGGTCTGCGGGACCGGATCACGGTGCAGGTCGATGGCCAGCTCAAGACCGGCCGGGACGTCGTCATCGCCGCGCTGCTCGGGGCCGAGGAGTTCGGTTTCGCCACGGCGCCCCTCGTGGTCAGCGGCTGCGTGATGATGCGCGTCTGCCACCTCGACACCTGCCCGGTCGGTATCGCGACGCAGAACCCGGTGCTCCGCAAGAAGTTCACCGGCACCCCGGAGTTCGTCGTCACCTTCTTCGAGTACATCGCCGAGGAGGTCCGTGAACACCTGGCCCGCTTGGGTTTCCGGACGATCGAGGAGGCCGTCGGTCACGCAGAGGTGCTCGACACCCGGCGCGCCATCGAGCACTGGAAGGCCTCCGGTCTGGACCTCGAGCCGATCCTGCTCGTGCCCGACCTGCCTGCCGGGACTCCACTGACCAAGCAGGTCGACCAGGACCACGGACTGCAGCACGCCCTCGACAACACATTGCTTCAGCTCTGCGAGGGCTCCCTGGCCGACGGCACCCGCGTGCAGTTCGAGCTGCCGGTGCGCAACGTCAACCGCACCGTCGGCACGATGCTCGGCGCCGAGCTCACCCGACGCCACCGGGGCGCGGGCCTGCCCGACAA
>JANOTZ010000087.1:0-8014 GCA_031416735.1 Frankiales bacterium | reverse complement strand
TGCGCTGCGCCAAGATCGCCATGGACCGCGGCGAGGGTGGCCCCGTGCACCCGGCCTCGACCTACTTCATGAAGTCCCCGCCGCGCCAGGTACGCGACGACATCGCCGGCCCGGCCCTCGAGGCCTGGATCAACGGCGAGGGCACCAGCGAGCACGCCGCGGTTGAGTCCGCGACCCACGCCTAGGAACCCCTGAACACCAGCACGTCCCGAAGGCCCGGTACCCCTCGTGGGTGCCGGGCCTTCGGCGTGGGGGCACTCTCGCCGCAGGTGGTCTGCGATGACGGTCACAGGACCGCGATCACAGACCACCCCCCGCGGGCAGTGGCCATCACCCCCAGAGCAGGGGGGACACCACCCCTCGTCGCGCCGGGGCGCATCTAGGGTGGGCGCCGTGGCCAGGACCAGCACGCACGCGGTCCGGACGATGCTGGCCGTACCCGACTTCCGGCGACTGTTCCGGGTCCGCCTGACCGGACAGTTCGGCGACGGCATCTTCCAAGGGGCTCTGTTCGGCGCCACCTTCTTCAACCCCGAGAAGGCGAC
Source organism: Frankiales bacterium (assembly GCA_031416735.1). Classification (GTDB taxonomy): domain Bacteria; phylum Actinomycetota; class Actinomycetes; order Mycobacteriales; family SCTD01; genus RYN-111. Next base: position 7,469 of record JANOTZ010000087.1, on the reverse strand, counting down.
CAGTGCCGGCGCGGCAGCCGCGGCCTTCGCGACCCTGCTGCTGCCCTACTCCTTCGTCGGCCCGTTCGCGGGCGTCCTGCTCGACCGGTGGAGCCGGCAGCGGATCCTCGCCGTCACCAACGTCGTCCGGGCGGTGCTCGTCGTGGTGCTGGCGCTGAGCCTGAGCGGAACGGGAGCCACCAGCCCCACGACGATGGGGCTGGCACTGGTGGTCGTCTCCCTCAACCGGTTCGTGCTCTCAGGGCTGTCCGCCTCGTTGCCGCATGTCGTGCAGTCCCGGCAGCTGGTGTCGGCCAACGCCTTCACCACCACCCTGGGCACCGGCGCTGCCGCCCTCGGCGGTTTCGCCAGCCTCGGCCTGCGTGACCTCTGGGGGAAGGGCGACGCGGGCGCCACCCGGATCGCATTGCTCGCCGCGGCCGTCTATGTCACCGCCTCCTACCTCGCCACCCGGATCACGGTCCGTCGACTCGGTCCCGATGGCGGCATCGAGCCTGGACCGTTGTCGCACGCGGCGGGCATGGTCGCCCACGGTCTGGTGCAGGGCGCGCAGCACGTCAGGGAGCGGGGACCGGCCGCCCGGGCGCTGCTTGCCATCGGCGCGCACCGGTTGTTCTCCGGGCTGGCGTTCGTCTCGGTGCTGCTGCTCCACACCGAGCAGGGATACCTGCACCGCGGGTTCGGCGGACTCGGGCAGACCGTCACCGCGACGGTCACCGGTGGGCTGGTCGCGGCCCTCGTCACGCCGTGGGTCACCCGCCGGATCGGCACCCAGATGTGGATCGTGGCGGTATTCGTCGGTGCCGCGTTCGTGACCGTGGCGTTCATGTCGCCGTACACGCACTGGTCCTTGCTCGTGGCCGGACTGGGGCTGGGGTTCGCGGCGCAGGCCTCGAAGATCTGCGTCGACACGTTGCTGCAGGAGTCGATCGAGGACGCCTTCCGAGGGCGGGTGTTCTCCCTCTACGACACGATGTTCAACGTCAGCTTCGTGTCGTCGGCCGGACTCGCGGCGCTCGTGGTGCCGGACGACGGCAAGAGCCTGCTGGTGGTGGCGCTCATCGCCGGCGGCTACGCCGTAACAGCCCTTGTGTACGGCGGTTTCGTACTGCTCCGGGCCCGCAGCGACGGGCCCGAACCCGTCCTCGCCCCCACCGGCTCCTGACCCCGTCCCCCCCTCGTTCCTTACGTCCGCTCACCTGGCCACGTCAGCCGCGTGGCCAGGCAGACGCAACGGGGCGTCGGGTTCCTTGCGTCTGCTCACCTGTGCGGTCGACCTGTCCTACGGAGCGGACGTAAGGAGGAACCGCGGGGGCGGGTCTGCCGGGTGCGAGCCGGTACTCAGCCGATCGTGATCGGGCCGATCGAGATCAGCGGCTTGGGGGTCGGCGAGGGGGAGGGCGTGGGGACCGGCGTAGGCAGCAGGTCGTTCACGATGGTGATGACCTGATCGACCACCGTCGGGCTCGACGGCGGGGGACTGGTCGGACGGGTGCGCGTGGGGGTCGGCGACGGCGTGCCACCGGACCCGTCCGGCCCGAAAGGCCCGGAGGTGGCGGAGGGGTCCAGGATCCCGGGGAAGCCCGGGGTCGGGCCGGCCACGAACCCCGGGTTGTCCGGGTCGGTGCCGAAGGCCTGGTCGAGCCGACCGCTCACGTCGCTGACGCTCGCCCGGACGATCGCGGCGACGACTCCCCAGGAGCCGCCGTCGCGGCGGGAGGTCAGCACGGTCGCGAGGTTGTCCTGCGCCGAGCTCTGCGCCCGGGCGACCTGGGCCACCGCGACCGCCAGCGCCTGCTCGCCCCGGTCGGGGTCGACCGACGCGGTGCGCAACGCGGCCGGGGCGGCGCGCAGGACGAGGACGCCTTCAGCGCCACGCAGGCCGGCCTGCAGCCGCACGAGCTGCCCGTCCGCGCCGGTGAGGTCGGCGGCGAGGCGCTGCTCCCAGTCGTCGTTGGTGAGCGCCAGCGCAGTGGGCCGGCCGGGGAGCGCGCCGTACTGCGTGGTGACCTGGTAGAGCCCGGGGACCGCGACCTTCGCCTGCCGACCGCGGACGGCGAGCGTGGCGGACCCGTCAAAGACGCCGAGCCGCAGAACCACCGCCTGCTCGACCCGGCTCAGCGCACCCGCGTCGGTGGTGACGGTGCCGGCCCTGGTGCCGAGCGCGAGGCGGGGGCCGCGCCGGCTGTCGACCATGACCTGGCCGCGTTCGAGGGTCTCGTGAACACCGTCGGTCACCAGCACGGTCGACTGGGCGCCGACGTAGACGTCCCGGCCGGCCGTCGTCAGCCGGGCGCCGCCCTCCTGGCCGGTGCGCAGCCGCGCGCCTTGGTCCAGCCGGTCGCCGATGCGGGCGGGACGCTCGGTGCCGTCCGGCAGCACGACCACCGCCCGGGTGACGGAGGTGACGTAGGTGTCGGCCGCGGCCGGGTCGCCGACACCGACGAAGGCGGTGACCGCTGCGGCTGTCAGGACGGCGAGGCCGGCGGCGAGCACGCCCTGCCAACCCCGGTCGGAGGCACGCGTCGACCCCGGCGCAGCGCGCAACAGGTCCGATCTGTCCGTCACGTCCCCATCATCGACCCAAGGGGGTCACCTCGGTATGGCCCGAAGTGACTAGTCCGTCGGCGTGTCGTCGGACTCACCGGCGTACCACTGGCGCAGGGCGGCCACCGCCTCGTCGTACGGCAGGGGGCCGCGCTCCATCCGCAACGCCAGCAGGTGCTTGTAGGCCTCACCCACCAGCCGTCCCGGCGGCAGCCCGAGCAGCTCCATGATCGCGTTGCCGTCCAGGTCGGGCCGGATCGCCCGCAGCTCCTCCTGCTCGGCCAGCGCCGCGATCCGCTGCTCCAGATCGTCGTAGGCCGCCGACAGCGACGCCGCCCTGCGCTTGTTGCGGGTGGTGCAGTCCGAACGGGTCAGCCTGTGCAACAGATCCAGCTGGTCGCCGGCGTCGTGGACGTAGCGGCGGACCGCCGCGTCGGTCCACGGCGACGTGCCCGGCTGTCCGTAGCCGTGGAAGCGCAGGTGCATCTCGGTGAGCAGGAACACCGCCTCGACCACGTCCTTGCCGAACGTCAGCGCCTTCAGCCGCTTGCGCGCCAGGTGGGCGCCCTTCACCTCGTGGTGGTGGAACGACACCCCGCCGCCGGGCTCGAGCCGCCGGGTCGCGGGCTTGCCGATGTCGTGCAGCAGCGCCGCCAGCCGCAGCACCAGGTCGGGTCCCTCCGTTTCCAGTGCTATGGCCCGCTCGAGGACCTGCAGCGTGTGCTCGTAGACGTCCTTGTGCTGGTGGTGCTCGTCGATCTCCAGCTGCAGCGCGGGCAGCTCCGGGAGGATGTACGACGCAAGGCCGGTGTCCACGAGCAGGGTCAGCCCGGCTCGCGGGTGCGGCCCGAGCACCAGCTTCTCCAGCTCTCCCCGGACCCGCTCGGCACTGACGATGGAGATGCGCTCGACCCGGTCGGTCATCGCGGCCACCACCTCGGGGGCGACCGTGAACCCCAGCTGGGAGGCGAACCGGGCTGCGCGCAGCATCCGCAGCGGGTCGTCGTCGAAGGAGTCCTCGGGCCGGCCCGGGGTGCGGATCAGCCCGGCGGACAGGTCGTCCATCCCGCCGTACAGGTCGATGAAGGCGCCGGGGGCCTTCCAGTCGGGGAGCGCCAGCGCCATCGCGTTCATCGCGAAGTCACGCCGGACCAGGTCCTCGGTCAGCGACGTCCCGAACGAGACCGTCGGCTTGCGCGAGGCGGGGTCGTAGGACTCGGCGCGGTAGGTGGTGATCTCGACCCGCGCGCCCTTCTTCTGCAGGCCCACCGTGCCGAAGGCGATCCCGGCGTCCCAGGTGGTCTCGGCCCAGCCCTCGACCAGCGCAAGCACCTGGGTGGGGTGCGCGTCCGTCGTCAGGTCGAGGTCGTCTCCGAGCCGGCCGAGGAGCGCATCGCGCACCGAACCGCCCACCAGGTACAGCTCGTGCCCGGCGCGGGTGAACCGCTCCCCGAGCTCGACGAGCAGGGGGGAGCGCTGCACGAGCTCACGCACGGCGTTGCTCTGAAGTTCAGACAGGACAGGCACGGGGCCCAAGCGTACGGCGCTGCGGCCTGAGCCCGCCGTACTCTGACGCCATGCCGCCCGTCCCGCAGCCGCCGCAGCGCCGCCCGCTGCGCCGCGTGGACGAGCTCAGCGCCGGCGGACTGGTCCTGGACCGCCGCGGTCCGGGGGCGTGTGGCGCCCTCATCGGCCGCCTCGACCGGCGCGGCCGGCTGCTCTGGTCGCTGCCGAAGGGGCACGTCGAGGAGGGCGAGACCGAGGAGCAGGCGGCGATCCGTGAGGTCCGCGAGGAGACCGGCATCCTGGGCGGGGTGATCGGCAAGCTCGGGACCATCGACTTCTGGTTCGTCGCCGACGGGCGCCGGGTCCACAAGACGGTGCACCACTTCCTGCTGCTCGCCACCGACCCCGACGGGGGGCTGGTGCTGTCGGACGAGGACGTCGAGGTGAGCGAGGTGGCGTGGGTGCCGGTCGCTGAGCTCGCCGCGAAGCTGGCCTATGCCGACGAGCGCCGGCTGCTCGAGAAGGTCTCGGACCTGCTGGCAGCGTCGACGTGAAATCCGTGCGCCTGCTGGTGGTGGGGTTGCTGCTCGCCCTTCCCCTCGTCGCAGCGGCCGATCCCACGCCCACTCCTTCCTCGGCCCCACCCGAGGCACCGCTGCAGGTGGTCGTCACCAGCCTGCTGCCCCGGGCACCCTCGCCCGGCGATGCCTTCGAGGTACAGGGCTACGTCCGCAACCTCGGCAGCGAGCCGATCACCGAGGTGCTGGTCCGGCTCCGCGTCGGTGATCGGGTCACGACCCGCGGCGGGCTGCACGAGGCCGACACCGACCGGCCCCTCACCAACAGCCGGGCAGGGACGTCGTTCCGGCCGGAGATCGAGGCCCTGCAGCCCGGCGAGACCGCCCGCTTCGACATCCGGACCGCCGTCAACGACCTCGGGCTGTCCGAGCTGGGGGTCTACCCCTTGGACGTCGAGGCGCGGGGGGATGTCGGCGACGGCCCCGAGCGCCTGGGCCTGGTCCCGACCTGGGTCCCGTTCTTCGGCGGCGGGCCGGTGCAACGCACCCGGGTCGCGGTGCTCTGGCCGCTCGTCGACCAGCCGCGACAGGGCGTGGACACCACGTTCCTCGACGACGAGCTCGCCGAGTCGTTCTCCGCCAAGGGTCGGCTCGGGCGGCTGCTCGCCGCCGCCCGCGCCGCGGAGGTGCGGGACTGCGAGGGCCCCGCCCACAAGCGGAACGGCACGCCCACCCCACCGCCGACCCGCTGCGAGCCGACGCCCGTCACCTACGCCGTCGACCCGGACCTGCTGTTCGCCGCGTCCACCATGTCGGCGCCGTACAAGGTGAAGGCGGGCGGAGACAAGCCGGTGCCGGGCAGCGGGCAGGCGGCGGCCACCGCGTGGCTCGCGTCGCTGCGGGAGGGGACGATCTCGAGCCGGGTCCTGGCCCTGCCGTACGCCGACCCGGACGTGACCGCCCTGACGCGGGGTGACGGGTTCACCGACGACCTGGCGCGGGCGACGGTGCTGTCGCTCAACGAGGTGCGCGCGACCCTGGGCGTCGATCCGTTGGAGCGGGTCGCCTGGCCGCCGTCCGGCCCGGTGACCGCCGCCGCCACCGACGCGCTGTCGCTCAGCGGCGCCCGGGCGTTCGTCCTCGACCCGTCCGCCTACGGCCAGCCCGACAACGAGCCGTATCCGACGCCCAGTGCCCGGACGCTGCTGCCGACCTCCTCAGCAGGTGATCAGCTCGACGGCCTGGTCACCGACGCCTACCTGTCGGACCTGGTGACCGGCAGCCTCACGGCCGAGCTCGGCCCGCGGCTCGCCGAGCAGCGCTTCCTGGCCGAGACGGCGATCGTCGCCGCCGAGGCGACCGGACGGTCCCGCACCCTGGTCATCGCCCCCGAACGGCGCGGGGACGTGTCGGTCAACGCCGCCGCGAACGCGCTGCGGGACCTCGGCCGGGTGCCCTGGCTCTGCCCGGTGACGCTCGCCTCCGTCGCGGACGGTTCCGAGCGCTGCGCCGGTCGCCCCGGCGTACCGGCCCCCGCAGCCGAGGATCGCGGGCAGCTGAGCACCGCCCGCACCGGCGAGCTGGCGCAGGGCTACCTGTCGGGCATCGCGCAGGACCGGGAGGACGCCAGCCAGCTCACCGACGCGGTGCTGTCGGACCGCCCGGCCGCGCAGAAGAAGGTGGCCGAGATCAAGGCCCGGCTGCGGCGTGCCGTCGCGCGCGCCGAGTCGAGCGCCTGGCGCACCGATCCCTCCGCCGCGCGCACGAGCGCGTCCAGCCTGCACCGCGAGGTGCGCGGCCTGATCGAGAGGATCAAGCTGTACGGCGGACAGGTGCTGCTCACGAGCACCAAGGGCCGGCTCCAGGTGAGCCTGGAGAACACCCTCGACGTTCCGATCTCGGTCCAGGTGCGCTTCGAGGCACCGGGCGGCGCCGTCGTCAGCGTCCAGACGGGGCTCATCGAGGTCACCCCCGGAAACGCGGTCCCGGCCAGCGTCCAGGCCGTGACCCAGAAATCCGGCCAGTTCGTCGTCAAGGCGCAGGTCTACGACCGCGAGGGCAGGCCCTTCAACGACGTGAAGGGCTTCGGGACGGCGGAGGTCATCGTGCGGTCCACCGGTTACGGCCGGCTGGCCCTGGCGGTCACCCTCGGTGGCGCCGGGGTGCTGTTGCTCGCCGCCGGCGTGCGCATCGTCCGGCGCGCGCTCGCGGCCCGCCGGTGAGCCTGCTCAGCTCGACCCGCACCATGGCGGTCGGGACGGTCGCCTCCCGCGTGACCGGGTTCCTGCGGACCGCGGTGCTCGCGGCGGTGCTCGGCATCAAGGGCGTCACGGTCGCCTTCACCATCGCCAACACCGCACCCAACATCGTCTACGAGCTGCTGCTCGGCGGCATCCTCACGAGCGTCGTCGTCCCGCTGCTGGTGCGCGCCCACAAGGACGGGGTCGGGGAGGCCTACGTCCAGCGGCTGCTGACCCTCGCCGTGCTCGTGCTAGGGACGGCCTCGCTGCTGCTGGTGCTGCTGGCCCCGCAGATCGTCGACCTCTACGCCAACGCCGACATGGACCCCGAGACCCGCGACCTGGCGGTGCTGTTCGCGCGGTTCTTCCTGCCGCAGGTGCTGTTCTACGGGCTGGGCGCGATCCTGGGCGCCTACCTCAACACCCAGGGAAAGTTCGGCGCACCCATGTGGGCGCCGGTCCTGAACAACCTGGTCGTCATCGCCACCCTGGTGGTCTTCGCGCTCGTCCCCGGGCCGGCGGCACTGACCAGCGCCAGCATCACCCGGACGCAGGTCCTGGTGCTGGGGATCGGCGTCACCCTCGGGATCGTGACCCAGACCCTCGCGCTGCTGCCGTCGCTCCGGGCGACCGGGCTGCGCCTGCGGCCGCGCTTCGA
>JANOTZ010000086.1:0-11003 GCA_031416735.1 Frankiales bacterium | reverse complement strand
GCCCACCGCGCCCTGACCGCCCGCGCGCGGACCCAGGCGCGCGGCCCGTCGTCGCTAGGCTGCACCCGTGGCTTCTGACCGTTCTGCTGACCTCAAGGCCCTCGACGCCACCCTGACGAGCATCGAGAAGGTCCTGGACCTGCCCAAGCTGCGCGAGGAGCTGGAGGACCTCGAGGAGCAGGCCGGCATGCCCGGGCTGTGGGACGACCAGGAGAAGGCCCAGAAGATCACCGGCCGGATGTCGGTCGTGCAGGCGGACCTGAAGCGGATGGAGTCCTACCGCCAGCGCCTGGAGGACCTCGGCGTGATGTACGAGATGGCCGCCGAGGAGTCCGACGAGGGCACCGCAGCCGAGGCCGACACCGAGCTGGCGAACCTCACCAAGGAGATCGGCTCCTTCGAGGTCCGCACCCTGCTCTCCGGCGAGTACGACGAAAGGCACGCCCTCGTCCAGATCAGCCCCGGCCAGGGCGGCACCGAGGCCCAGGACTGGGCCCTGATGCTCTGGCGGATCTACTACCGATGGGCCGAGCGGCACGGCTACGAGCTCGACGTCTTCGAGTGGCAGGAGGCCGAGGAGGCCGGCGTGAAGAGCGTCGTGTTCCAGGTCAAGGCGCCCTACGCCTACGGCACCCTCGCGGGGGAGCACGGGGTGCACCGGCTGGTGCGGATCAGCCCCTTCGACAACCAGGCCCGCCGGCAGACCACCTTCGCCGCCGTCGACGTCACTCCCGTCGTCGACACCACCGACTTCGTAGAGATCGACGAGAAGGAGCTGCGGGTCGACGTGTTCCGGTCGAGTGGCCCGGGAGGCCAGGGCGTCAACACCACCGACTCCGCGGTCCGCATCACCCACCTGCCGACCAACATCGTGGTGTCCTGCCAGAACGAGCGCAGCCAGATCCAGAACCGGGCCGCCGCGATGGTGGTGCTGCAGACCAAGCTGCTCGAGCGCAAGCGCGAGGAGGAGATCGCCGCGATGAACGCGATCCGCGGCGACAAGAGCGCCAACGCGATGGGCAGCCAGATCCGCAACTACGTGCTGCACCCCTACCAGATGGTCAAGGACCTCCGGACCGGGGTGGAGACGGGCAACACCCAGGGCGTGCTCGACGGCGAGATCGACGAGCTCATCGAGGCCACCATCCGCTGGCGGCGCACGAAGGACGACGACCCTTCCTGACGGGTACGGCGAACCGCGGGCGTCGAGGGCAGATCCAGGTGATCGACGGCGCGCGACCTACAGTGGTCAGGTGATCCGGCTGGAGAAAGTCTCGAAGAGCTACCCGACGAGCACGCGTCCCGCGCTCGACGGTGTCGACGTCGACATCGAGAAGGGCGAGTTCGTCTTCCTCGTCGGCTCGAGCGGCTCCGGCAAGTCGACCTTCCTGCGCCTGCTGCTCAAGGAAGAAGTCCCCAGCAGCGGTCACGTGTACGTCGCGGGCAAGGACCTGTCGCGGCTGTCGAGCTGGAAGGTGCCGGCGCTGCGCCGCTCGATCGGCTGCGTGTTCCAGGACTTCCGGCTGCTCCCCAACAAGACGGTGCACCAGAACGTCGCGTTCGCCCTCGAGGTGATCGGCAAGCCGCGCTCCACCATCGACAAGGTGGTGCCGGAGGTCCTCGAGCTGGTGGGGCTGGAGGGCAAGGCGCTGCGCATGCCCGACGAGCTCTCCGGTGGCGAGCAGCAGCGCGTCGCCGTCGCCCGGGCCTTCGTCAACCGCCCGATGATCTTGATCGCCGACGAGCCGACCGGCAACCTGGACCCCAACACCAGCGTCGGCATCATGAAGCTGCTCGACCGCATCAACCGCACCGGCACCACCGTGGTCATGGCCACCCATGACGCGGCCATCGTCGACTCGATGCGTCGCCGCGTCGTGGAGCTGTCGCAGGGCAAGGTCGTCCGCGACCAGTCCCGCGGCGTCTACGGCTACGGCGCCTGAACCCGCAGCTAGCGAAGGACACCTCTCCCGTGCGCGCCCAGTTCATCTTCAGCGAGATCGGCATCGGTCTCCGCCGCAACCTCACGATGACCGTCGCCGTCATCCTCACCGTGACGATCAGCCTGACGCTCGCGGGCGCCGGCTGGCTGCTGCACAAGCAGGTCGATGTCATGAAGGACTTCTGGTACGACAAGGTCGAGGTGACCGTCTTCCTCTGCGGCACCACCAGCAGCTCCCCGAACTGCGCCGGCAAGGACGTCACCCAGGAGCAGCGCGACCAGCTCGGCCGAGACCTCAACAGCACCCCGCAGGTCAAGGAGGTGTTCTACGAGTCCAAGGCCGACGCCTACAAGCGCTTCCAGGAGCAGTTCAAGGACTCGCCGGACCTGGTGGACAACGTCAGCCCGGACGCACTCCCGGAGTCGTTCCGCGTCAAGCTCAAGGACCCCGAGAAGTTCCAGATCGTCGCCAGCGCCTTCCAGGACCGGCCCGGGGTCGACTCGGTGCAGGACCTCAAGAAGCTGCTCGACCCGGTGTTCCAGGTGCTCGGCGTCTTCCAGAAGATCGCCTACATCGTCGGCGGGCTGATGCTCATCGCGGCCATCATCTTGATCTCCAACACCATCCGGACCGCGGCCTTCAGCAGGCGCCGGGAGACCGGCATCATGCGGCTCGTCGGCGCGAGCAACCTCTACATCCAGACGCCGTTCCTGCTGGAGGGGGCCATGGCCGGGCTCGTCGGTGGGATCGGGGCGTGCGGGCTGATGGCGCTCGGCAAGTGGTACATCGTCGATGACCAGCTGCGCCCCCTCGTCGGTTTCACCGAGTTCATCGGGTGGGGCGAGGTCTTCGGCACCATGCCCGGCATCTTGCTTGCGGCTGTGCTGATGTCCGCCGGCGCCTCCTTCTTCACGCTGCGCCGCCACCTCCGCGTATGACCCGCTCCGGCGTGGTCGCGACCGGCATCGTTTCGGCTGGCATCGTTTCGGCTGGCAGGGCGTCGGCTGGCAGGGCGTCGACCGGCGTGGCGTCGACCGGCGTGGCGTCGACCGGCTGCAGTCATCACGTGGTAATGATGGGAACGTTGTGACTTCTGAGACGAGAGTGCCGAAGCGGTTCGCGGGTGCGACCGCACTGCTGGCCTGCCTCGTGACGATGACGCTCACCGCGACGCTGACCGCGACGATGACGGTGACGCTGACCGTCGCCAGCACTGGACCGGCCCGGGCCGAGTCGGTCGCGGAGCGGCTCAAGGCGACCGAGTCGGCGCTCGAGGAGTCGAGCGCCGAGGTCAGGGCCGCCGGGATGGCGCTCGCCCGCACGGCCACCGCGCTGCCCGCCGCCCAGCGGGACGTCAACATAGCTCGCGGCGAGCTCGCCGGCGCTGCGGCGCTGCTGGCCGCCAGGCAGCGCGAGGTGAGCGCCGGTGAGCGGCAGCTGCGGAACGCGAACCGGCGGGTCGACGCGGCCAGCGCACGCCTGGAAATCACCCGCCAAAGGCTCGGGCGACTTGCTCGCCGTACCTATCAACTGGGGCCGTTCCAGCAGGTCCGCACCCTTACCGGGAGCACGCCGGGGGAGTACCTCGAGCGCACCGCGCTGCTGCAGCAGGCCTTCCGTGGCGGCGAGGACGCCCTCAACCACCTCACCACCGACCGGCTCGCTCTCGCCGAGGAACGCGCCGGGCTCCGGGCGGCTCAGACGCGGCTCGACGCGGCGCGCAACGGCGCTCTGCAGGGGGAGACCCGGGCGCGCCTGCTCACCCAGCGGGCGGAGCGGTCCGCCAACCGCGTCGCGGGGCTCGTGTCGGAGCGGGCGCGTGCTCTCAACGCCGCCAGGGTGGGTCGGGCCCAGGACCTGCGCGACTACCAGAAGGCGCAGGCGGAGTCCCGTGAGCTCGCCCGCCGGTTGCGCGAGGCCGCCCGTAAAGCCGCCCGCAACGCCACCCGGAGCGCGGCCCAGGCCGGCCAGATGCTCTGGCCCGCCGACGGCCCGATGACCAGCCGCTACGGCTACCGCACGCACCCGATCTACGGGGACACCCGGTTCCATGCGGGGATCGACATCGGAGCCGGCTATGGCGCGCCGATCCTCGCGTCCGGCGGCGGCACCGTGGTCTTCGCGGGCTCGTCGAACGGCTACGGCACGCTCGTGCTCATCAGCCACGGCACGAAGAACGGCAAGGACCTGGCCACCGCGTACGCCCACATGTCGGAGCTGGCTGTCACCGAGGGACAGCAGGTGACGCGGGGGCAGTCCGTCGGCCGGGTCGGCAGCTCGGGCAACTCCACCGGCCCGCACCTGCACTTCGAGGTCCGGCTCGACGGCGACCCGGTGGACCCGCTCGACTACGTGTCCCCGCCCTAAGACCCGCTGCCCGGCTCGTCGCCGGTCGAGGCTCCCGAGGTTGCGCCCGGGAGGCGGCCCGGTTCCGCCTAGGATGGCCTGATGGGCCGACGCACTGTGATCCGCAGAAGCGGGTACGCCCTGGCCGCGGTCGCTGCGCTCAGCACCGCCTTCGTGCTCGGCGTGGTCGCTGGTGCCGGCAGTACCCCGGCCCGTGAGGACGCTGTCGAGGTCGGGGTGCTTGACGATGCCGCCGACGAGATCGCCGGCTCCTCGCTCCTCCCCGTGGACCGCCGGGCCCTGGACGCGGCAGCGATCAAGGCGATGCTCAGCGCGGCCGGCGACCAGTGGGGCAGCTGGGGCGACGGGGTGGCCGGCAACGGCGCCTATGCCGGTGTCGGGCTGTGGCTGCGGCTCGCCGGCACGGACCTGGTGGTCTCGCAGGTGGCCGGCGGCAGCCCCGCAGACGAGGCCGGCATCCAGGCCGGCGACCTGCTGCGTGAGGTCGACAGCCGCGCCACCCTTGGGCTGGCCCCGGCCGAGGTGGCCAGCGCCCTGCGCGGGCGCACCGGAACCACCGTCAGCCTGCTGCTCCTCCGGGGCGAGACGGCCCGATCGCTCACTCTGACCCGGGCCGCCGTGGCTGCGCTCGAGGTCACCACCTCGGTCCTCGACCGGAGGGTCGGACGCATCGTGGTGCCCGCCTTCAACCGAGGCACCGGGCACCGGGTTCGCGACGCGGTGGAGGAGCTGCGCGGCAAGGGTGTGACCGGCATCGTCCTGGACCTGCGCGGCGACCCGGGCGGTTTGCTGTCGGAGGCGGTCGAGACGGCCAGTGCCTTCCTCGACGGCGGACACGTCGTCACCTACGCGCGGCGCGACGAACCGGCCCAACGCCTCGAAGCGGTCGGCACCGGCGACACCCGTACACCGCTGGTGGTCCTGGTCGACGGCAGCACCGCCAGTGCGGCCGAGGTGGTCGCCGGCGCCTTGCAGGACCGGGGCCGCGCGGTGGTGGTCGGTTCGCGCACGTTCGGCAAGGGCAGCGTCCAGGAGCCGCGCCACCTCAGCGACGGCAGTGCGCTCGCGCTCACCGTGGCGACCTACTCGCTCCCCAGCGGCCGGTCGGTCGAAGGGGTCGGCATCGAGCCGGACATCGAAGTAGGCAGTGACGGGGCGCTGCAGCGCGCGGTGGAGGTGTTGACCGGGCTGCTGGCCGACACCGGTAGCCACGGATGACCAAGACCCCCGGGACCCACCCGACCCACAAGCCCGGTTCGGGCCGGGAGATGGGCCGCGGCAAGCTGGTCGCGCAGAACAAGAAGGCCCGGCACGACTACGACATCCTGGAGACCCATGAGGCCGGGATCGTGCTCACCGGCACCGAGGTCAAGTCGCTACGCCAAGGACGCTGTTCGCTCGTCGACGCCTACGCGGTGATCCAGGACGGTGAGGCGTGGCTGATGGGCGCCCACATCCCGGAATACACCGAGGGCACCTGGAACAACCACGCGCCCCGGCGGCAGCGCAAGCTCCTCCTGCACAAGGAGGAGATCATCCGGCTCTCGGTGAAGACCAAGGAGTCGGGGCTCGCGATCATCCCGCTCCAGCTGTACTTCAGCGACGGGCACGCCAAGGTCGAGCTGGCCGTGGCCAAGGGACGCAAGGCCCACGACAAGCGCCAGGCCATCTCCGAACGGGACGCCAAGCGGGAGATCCAGAAGGCCATCGGCCGAGCTGTGAAGGGCCGCGCGGCGCGCCGCTGAGGCTGGAACACCCTCCGCGACATGACGGCCGTGCGATTGGCGTGGGTTCGCCCCGGCTCGCCGGGCCAGAGATGGCCACTACGGACTACGCCCATCAGCCTTCCTGACGCCGATCTCGCATGCAGACAGTGATCGCTTCGTCACGGAGGTGAAGGCATGGCTTCGACGCTGCGCCGCACGACCCGCATGCTGGTCGTTCCGGCAACCTTTCTCGCCGTACTGGCTGGACCGGTCGCCCTGAGCAGTCCTGGAGCTGCGGCCGCCCCCCGGCCGGCCTCGCTGGACGTGGGGCTGGGCCTCTCGGGCCAGGCACCCGTAAAGGTCGTGGTTTCGGGCCGGGCCGGAGGTCAGGCACAGGTCCGGGCCGCGGTCCTGGCTGCCGGTGGCAGCGCCCTGCGCGCGCTCCCCATCATCGACGGCTGGTCGGCCAGGGTCCCTGCCCGCCAGCTTGCCGCACTGGCAAGGGCGGCCGGCGTCGTGGCCGTGACGAAGGACCGCGACGTCCACCTGACCGGCACGGGCTGGGACGAGAGCGTCTCGGCGTCGGCCTACACCTGGACGTCGCAGGCGACCGAGAGCTGGGCCGGCGGCTTTACCGGCGCCGGGGTCACCGTTGCGGTCCTCGACACCGGTGTCGGTCGGGTCCAGGACCTCAGCGGTCGGCTGCTGAACGGCCCCGACCTGTCCGGTGAGGGTCAGCACGCGGTCGACAGCTACGGGCACGGCACGGTGATGGCCGGCATCGTCGCGGGCAGCGGGGCGGGCTCAGGCACCCGGCCGCGCACCGGCGTCGCTCCAGGCGCGAACATCGTCTCGGTCAAGGTCGCCGGTGCCAATGGCGCGACGGACGTCTCCACCGTGCTCGCCGGCCTGTCCTGGGTCGGCGCCTTCAAGGACACCTACGGCATCAAGGTGCTCAACCTGTCCTGGGGCGTGCCCTCGACGCAGGACCCGGCCATCGACCCGCTGAACTACGCGGTGGAGCGGCTGTGGGGCCTCGGCGTCACCGTCGTGGTCGCCGCCGGCAACTCCGGTCCGAACGCCGGCACGGTCATGAAGCCCGGCGACGACCCGCTCGTGCTCACCGTCGGCGCCTACGACGACAGGGCCGACAACGTGCTGAGCAACGACGTCGTCCCGGCCTGGTCCTCGCAGGGACCGACCGCACAGGGTCGGGCCAAGCCGGACCTGGTTGCGCCCGGCCGCACCCTCATCGCCACCCGGGCACCGGGCTCGACGATCGAGATCCAGAACCCCAAGGCTCTGATCGGGACCGACTACATCAAGGGCTCGGGTACGTCACAGGCTGCCGCGGTCGCCTCTGGCGTGGTGGCCCTGCTCGCGCAGGCGCACCCGACCTGGACGCCCGACCAGCTCAAGGGAGCCCTCGTCGGCTCGGCTCTGCCCATCCCGGGGGTGGCCACCACCGTGCAGGGTGCGGGTCGGCTCCAGGCGCAGACGGCCCTCACCTCGACCCCGGGACCCGCTGTCCAGCAGGAGCCGATCGCGGCGGGAACCGGCACCCTCGCCGCGTCCCGCGGGACGATGGCACCGGTCTCGGTCACGTGTGAAGGCCAGGTCAAGGTCCTCAACGACGAGACCACCACCTGGTGCGCGCCCTGGAACGGCAGTGCCTGGACCGGAAGTGCCTGGACCGGCAGCGCGTGGACCGGAATCTCGTGGAGCGGCAGCGCGTGGACCGGAAGCGCGTGGACCGGCAGCGGCTACGACGAGGCAACTCCGGAGGACACTTTCCTGACGGCGTTCTTCGGGACACGCCCCCACTGGTACAAGCGCGTGAACGGTGAGGTCAGCGAGCCTGGCCCTCGGTTCGGATACGAGAAGGACTGACATGGCAGGGACTGTCGACTCCGGCACGGGGTGGCCTTCGCGGCTGCACTCCGTCGTCGGAGCGACGGTCCTGGCCGCTGGACTGGTAGTCGGGATCGCGCTGTGGCAGGTGCTCCAACAGCCGCCGCTGCAGACCTGGCAGATTGTGCTGCTGCTGATCGCCCTACCGCTGTCCGAGCGGGCGTTGCTGCACGTCCGTTTCGGTGGCGACCACTACTCCTTCACCTGGGGCGAGGCCTGCCTGCTGGTCGGGTTCGTGCTCGTCCCGCCGGCCTGGTTCGTGCTGCTCGCCGGGCCCCTGGTGATGGGGGTGCACCTGGTGGCCGGCCGCTCCGCGATGAAGGCGGCCTTCAACGGTGCGGCCTTCACGTTGTCGGCGGGAGCGGCGGCCCTGGTCGTCACGGTCGCCACGTCGGCGCCGTACCAGATATCGCACTGGCAGGACGCGCTTGCGCTGCTCGCTGCGACCACCGTCTTCAGTGCCACCAGCGCGCTGCTGACCGGGGCGGTGGTCTCGGTCGCCACGACGACCAGCCCGAAGCAGGTGCTGGCCGACAGCGTGCGGATGACGGTCGTCGTGTGGGCGGGGAACGTCACGTGCGCCGGGGCGATGCTCATGCTCGCCGAGAACAACCGCCTGGTGCTGCTGGCACTCCCCGCGGTGATGGTGGCCGCGTGGGTGATCTCCGGTGCCTACCTGTCGGCGAACCAGGAGCGCGACGCCTGGCAGCAGCTCGAGGCATCGGCGCGCGAGCTCAACCGGCTCGAGGAGTCCGAGGTGGCTCGCGCAGCCCTCTCGCGAGCCCGCCAGATGTTCCGTACTGACGACGTCTTTCTCGCGCTCAGTGCTCGCAAGGAGCGGCCCGACCGGGTCTATGCGCTCACTGCTGACGGGGAGCTGCTGACCCTGGCCGACCCCGGGGAGTCGCGGGCGCCGTTCATCGAGCTGACCCTTGAGGGTCGCGCGCCGGCGGCATCGTGTGTCGTGACTCCCTTGACGGGCCCCACCGGTCGACTCGGGTCGCTGCGGCTCTCGTTCCCCTCCCCGGTGCGACTCTCCAGCCGGGAGCGGCAGGTCCTGTCGACCTACTCGCACGCGGTGTCCACGACGCTCTTCAACGCCTACCTGTACGACGATGCCTGCGCTGAGGCCGCACGGCAGGCCCATCAGGCGTCGCACGATCCGCTCACCGGCTTGGCCAACCGGGTCCTGCTCCACACCCGCACGGCGCAGGCCCTCGAGGACGCCGACGGGGTCACGGCGCTGCTGCTGCTCGACCTGGACCACTTCAAGGAGATCAACGACACGTTGGGGCATGCCGCCGGGGACCTGCTGCTCCAGGTGGTGGCCGAGCGGCTGCGCCGGTCGGTGCGTGCCGAAGACTTGGTCGCTCGCCTCGGTGGTGACGAGTTCGCGATCTTGATCAGCGGTCTCGCCGACTCCTCGCTCGCCGAGCCGGTCGCGGCCCAGGTGCTGGCCGCACTCGCCGAGCCGGTCGAGTATCAGGGCCTGCACCTGTCGGTCGAGGCCAGCATCGGCATCGCCTGCTTCCCGGACGACGCGCGGACCGCGGAGGAGCTGTTCCGGCGTTCCGACGTGGCGATGTACCAGGCCAAGAACGAGCGTGGCGCCTGGCTGCGCTACGACCCGCTGCGAGACGACACCTCCGTGCAGCGGCTGGCCCTTGTCGGTGAGCTCCGGGCGGCCCTCGCCGAGCAGCTGGTCGTGTATTACCAGCCGCAGGTCGACCTCGGCACCGGAGCGGTGGTTGGCGCGGAGGCCCTGGTCCGCTGGAACCACCCGGTGCGGGGGTTGTTGCAGCCGGGGGAGTTCATTGGCGTCGCGGAGCAGTCCGGGCTCGTCCGGCCGTTCACGCTGCGGGTGCTCGACCTCGCGGTCGAGGAGTGCGCCCGCTGGCAGACCCCGGGCCGACCGCTCTCGGTGGCTGTCAACCTCGGTGCCCGGTCGCTGATGGACCGGCAACTTCCGGACGACGTCGCCGCGGTGCTCGCCCGGCACGACCTCCCGCCGCAGTGCCTGGTCCTCGAGATCACCGAGACGACCGCCACCTCCTCGCTCGAGGTCGTCGAGGAGGTCCTCGGGGCGCTGCGCCGGCTGGGCGTGGAGATCAGCGTCGACGACTTCGGGACCGGCTACTCCTCGCTCGCGTTCCTGCAGCGGACCGCGGTGCATGAGCTGAAGGTCGACCGGTCGTTCGTGGCGGGGATGCTCGTCAACGACAACGACCTGGCCCTGGTACGCGCCACCGTCAGCCTGGCCCACTCCCTCGGCGCCCGGGCGGTGGCCGAGGGCGTGGAGTCGCAAGCCCTGCAGGTGGCCCTGACCGCGATGGGCTGCGACGTCGCTCAGGGCTACCACCTGGGTCGCCCGATGCCCGCCGAGCAGCTCCGGCCCCTGATGCACAGCACGCTGCCGCTGCCTCGCAGCGACGCTGATCGTCACCTGTCGGTCGTCGCCGTCCCCAGGCAGGCCTGAGCTTGTTCGCGCCTGGCTCGGCGGGGAGCCGCCCGAGCGCGTACCGTGTGGGGTGTAAGTGGAACACCCGAAGGGGGTGACAGGTCTCGACTCCGGATGTCGGGGCAGGGGAAGCGGGCCGAGGAAGCCGACGATCATCTCGTAAACGAATAAACGTCGGAAAACAATTAAGCGCCGACAACAGTCCGCGCGCGTACGCCTTCGCTGCCTAGCAGCTAAGAGCGTCGCTGTCAGCCTGGGAGTGCCTCCGGCCCAGGACCTGGCATCGCTTGGAGGAACACCACCCGCTTTGGTCGCGGGGGCGGGTGGTGAACTACCGCGACTGAGCCTGTTCCCGGCGTGCTGACGCGACCGGGAGGGCCGAGAAAAGCACAGTCAGCTGCGCCCGGAGAAGCCCTGTTCTAATACCGGAGCACGCGGGTTCGATTCCCGCCATCTCCACGAGAGAAGCGTTCACTACTTCTGGTGCACGCACTTTGTTGGTGACAGCCCTCGCGCATTGCTCGGGGGCTGTCGCCATGTCAGACGCTTTGCGCAACCGTTGCGGTGGGGTCCGACGTCCTATGGAGCGGGGCTGGCTGGGATCAGCGGTTGCTGTGG
>JANOTZ010000085.1:0-2678 GCA_031416735.1 Frankiales bacterium | reverse complement strand
AGCATGGCTGTCGTCAGCATGCGCCAGCTCCTCGAGAGCGGCGCCCACTTCGGTCACCAGACCAAGCGCTGGAACCCCAAGATGAAGCGCTTCATCTTCACCGAGCGCAACGGCATCTACATCATCGACCTGCAGCAGACGCTGGGGTACATCGACCGCGCGTACGACTTCGTCAAGGAGACCGTGGCGCACGGCGGCACGATCATGTTCATCGGCACCAAGCGCCAGGCGCAGGAGTCGATCGCCGAGCACGCCACCCGGGTCGGCATGCCCTACGTCACCGAGCGTTGGCTCGGCGGCATGCTTACCAACTTCCAGACCGTCTACAAGCGGCTGCAGCGCCTGAAGGAGCTCGAGCTCATCGAGCAGACCGGTGGCGCCACCGTGCTGACGAAGAAGGAGGCCCTCGTCCTCACCCGCGAGCGCATCAAGCTGCAGCGCACCCTCGGCGGCATCCGTGAGATGACCCGCACCCCCAGCGCGGTGTGGATCGTCGACACGAACAAGGAGCACCTCGCCGTCAACGAGGCGCGCAAGCTCAAGATCCCCGTGGTCGCGATCCTCGACACCAACTGCGACCCCGACGTCGTCGACTACAAGATCCCGGGCAACGACGACGCGATCCGCAGCATCGGCACCCTGACCCGCGTGATCGCGGACGCCGTCGCCGAGGGCCTGATGGCCCGCGCCGGCGCGCAGGCCAACGCCGGTGCTGACGCCAAGCCCGAACACGGCGTCCTCGCCGCGGACGAGCCGCTCCCGGCTTGGGAGGCCGAGCTGCTGACCCCGGCCGCTGACGCCGCTACCCCGGCTGCTGCCGAGGCCCCCGTGGCTGCGGCTCCTGCTGTTGAGGCTTCTGCTGTTGAGGCTCCTGCCGCTGTCGAGACCCCCGCGACTCCCGCGACCCCTGAGGCCGACGCGCCCCAGGCCTAGTCGCAGCCGTCAACGACCCCGAGACGAAGAGAAGAGTCATGGCGAACGTCACCACCGCAGACATCAAGAAGCTCCGCGAGGCCACCGGCGCGGGCATGGTCGACTGCAAGAACGCCCTCGTCGAGAACGACGGCGACTACGACAAGGCGATTGAGTTCCTGCGCATCAAGGGCCTCAAGGGCGTCGCGAAGCGCGAAGGGCGCGCGGCCAGCAATGGCCTCGTGACCGCCGTGCTGGACGGCACCACCAAGGGCACCCTGCTCGAGCTCAACTGCGAGACCGACTTCGTCGCCAAGGGCGCGAAGTTCGGGGAGCTCGCTGAGCAGGTCGTCGCCGCAGCCAAGGGCGCTACCAGCCCCGAGGCGATCGCGGTCGACGGTAAGAAGCTGCAGGACGTCCTCGACGACGCCGGCGCGCTGCTCGGCGAGAAGATCGAGGTCCGTCGGGTCGCCAGCTTCGAGGGCGCCTACGTCGGTCTCTACCTGCACAAGACCAGCCCCGACCTGCCCCCGCAGCTCGGCGTGCTGATCGAGCTCACGGCCGAGAACCCGGAGATCGCGAAGGACATCGCGCAGCACATCGCTGCGCTGCCCCCGCAGTTCGTCACCCGGGATGAGGTGTCGGAGGAGCTCGTCGCCAAGGAGCGCGAGATCGCCCGCGCCACCGCGATCGAGGAGGGCAAGCCCGAGGGTGCGCTCGACAAGATCGTCGAGGGTCGGGTGACGGGCTTCTTCAAGGAGAACGTCCTCGTCGAGCAGTCCTTCGCCAAGGACAGCAAGAAGACCGTCGGCAAGGTGCTCGAGGAGGCCGGTGTCAGCGTCGTCCGCTTCGCGCGCTTCAAGGTCGGCCAGGCCTGAGCAAGCCCTAGCGTCTTTTCGGAATCCCCAGCACTAGAGTGCTGGGGATTCCGTTTTTCCGCCCCAACCAACTTCTTCGAGGGAGGCTCCCGCCCGATGAGCACCGAGTACCGACGGGTGCTGCTGAAGCTCTCCGGTGAGGCCTTTGCCGGCGGCCGGAGCATGGGCGTCGACCCGCCGACCGTTCGGGCCATCGCCGTGGGCATCGCCGACGTCGTCCGCAGGGGCACGCAGGTGGCCATCGTGGTCGGCGGCGGCAACTACTTCCGCGGCGCCGAGCTGACCGAGCAGGGCATGGACCGTCCGCGTGGCGACTACATGGGCATGCTCGGCACCGTCATCAACTGCCTGGCGCTGCAGGACTTCCTGGAGAAGCAGGGCATCGACACCCGGGTGCAGACCGCCATCGCCATGGGCCAGGTCGCCGAGCCGTACGTCCCCCGTCGCGCCATCCGGCACCTCGAGAAGGGCCGGGTCGTCATCTTCGGCGCCGGGCTGGGGGTGCCGTTCTTCTCCACCGACACCTGCGCCGCCCAGCGCGCCCTCGAGGTCGGAGCGGAGGCAGTCCTCATGGCCAAGCAGGTCGACGGGGTCTACGACGACGACCCCCGTAAGAACCCGGACGCGGTGAAGTTCGACGCGCTGTCCTACTCCGAGGTGCTGGAGCGTCGGCTGAAGGTCGCCGACGCGACCGCCATCTCGCTGTGCATGGACAACGACCTGCCCATCGTGGTCTTCGACATTTTCGCGGAGAGCGGCATCGCCCGCGCCGTCGCCGGTGAGAAGATCGGCACCATCATCTCGGGTCAGCCCGGATTCAGCACGGAGGCCAACCGATGATCGACGACACCCTGCTGGACGCCGAGGAGCGGATGGAGAAGGCCGTCA
>JANOTZ010000084.1:0-3786 GCA_031416735.1 Frankiales bacterium | reverse complement strand
GTGTGGCAGCCGACCCCGGAACGGCCGGTCATCCTCAACCTGCCGGCGACGGTCGAGATGAGCACCCCCAACATCTACGCCGACCAGGTCGAGTGGTTCATCCGCGCCCTGGGTGCCCGCCGAGCATCGGTCATCGTGTCGCTGCACCCCCACAACGACAGGGGTACGGCGGTCGCGGCGGCTGAGCAGGCCGTGATGGCCGGCGCCGACCGGGTCGAGGGCTGCCTGTTCGGCAACGGCGAGCGCACCGGCAACGTGTGCCTGGTGACCCTGGCGCTGAACCTGGTCAGCCAGGGCGTCGACGCCGGCATCGACATCAGCGACATCGACGAGATCCGCCGGACCGTCGAGCACTGCAACCAGCTGCCCGTGCATCCGCGCCACCCCTACGGCGGGGAGCTCGTCTACACCGCCTTCTCCGGGTCACACCAGGACGCGGTCAAGAAGGGCCTGGAGGCGATGGAGCGGGACGCGGCTGCTGCCGGCGTACCCGTCGAGGACTTCCGCTGGGAGGTGCCCTACCTGCCGATCGACCCGAAGGACGTGGGGCGTTCCTACGAGGCGGTCATCCGGGTCAACAGCCAGTCCGGCAAGGTGGGCGTCGCCTACGTGCTGAAGAGCGAGCACCACCTGGACCTGCCGCGCCGCATGCAGATCGAGTTCTCCCGCACCGTGCAGGAGATCGCCGACGGCGAGGGCGGCGAGATCTCCGCGGCCCGCATCTGGCAGATGTTCGGTGCGAGCTATCTCGACGACGGACCCCTGGCCCTGGTGTCCTACACGCACAGCAGCGCCGAGAACGACACGCTCGAAGCGGTCGTCACCTGGCACGGGGAGCGGCACGTCCTCACCGGCACCGGCAACGGACCGATCGCCTCGTTCGTGCACGCCCTGTCGCAACTCGACCTCGACGTGCGGGTGCTGGACTACGTCGAGCACGCCACCGGTGCCGGCGAGGAGGCGCAGGCGGCGTCCTACCTGGAGCTGGCCGTCGGCGGGAAGGTGCTGTGGGGCTGCGGCATCCACCCGAGCATCGTCACGTCCTCCTTGCGTGCGATCGTCAGCGGCGTGAACCGCGCTGTCTGAGGCACCCGTCCGTCGTCGTGGGCTGCGCCTGCAGCACCCGGCGCAGTTCATCGCGACCGGTTTCGCCGCGGCCGTGGTGGTCAGCACCCTGCTGCTCATGCTGCCCGTCTCCAAGCGCGGTCCGGGCAGCGCGAGCCTGCTCGAGGCGCTGTTCACCGCGACCTCGTCGGTCTGCGTCACCGGACTCACCGTCGTCGACACGCCCACCTACTGGTCGCCGTTCGGGCTGGTCGTCATCCTGATGAGCATCCAGGTCGGCGGCTTCGGGATCATGACGCTGGCCAGCGTCCTGGCGCTCCTGGTCTCCAAGCGGCTGGGGCTGCGCACCCGCCTCGGCGTTGCCGCGGAGACGCACGCCCTCGGACTCGGCGACCTGCGGGTCGTGCTCCGGGGGGTGGCCATCACCAGCCTTCTCGTCGAAGGGTGTGCCGCCCTGGTGCTGGGGCTGCGGTGGTCGCTGGCCTACGACGAGCCGATCGGGCGGGCGGCCTGGCTCGGGGTCTTCCATGCGGTCTCGGCCTTCAACAACGCCGGCATGGCCCTGTTCAGCGACAACCTGGTCTCCTACGCCCGCGACCCGGTCCTGGGGCTCACGCTCTGCGTCGCGGTGATCCTGGGAGGTCTTGGCTTCCCCGTGCTCTTCGAGCTGCGCCGGTTCTACCGGACGCCCCGATCGTTCAGCCTGCACTCCAAGATCGTGCTCGCCATGACCGCCGTACTGCTGTTCGTCGGATGGGGTCTGTTCCTCGCCTTCGAGTGGGCCAACCCGTCGACGCTGGGCCGTCTCGACGTACCCGGCAAGCTGCTCGCGGGTTTCTTCCAGGGCGTGATGCCGCGGACCGCCGGCTTCAACAGCGTCCCGCTCGGCGACCTGCACCCGGAGACGCTGTTCGGGTCGGGAGTGCTGATGTTCATCGGGGGTGGGAGTGCCGGCACCGCGGGTGGCATCAAGGTCACGACCTTCGCCGTCCTGCTGCTCGTCATGTGGGGCGAAATGCGGGGCGAGCCCTCCGTCAACGCCTTCAACCGCCGGTTGCCGCGTTCGGTGCAACGACAGGCCCTCACAGTCGCCCTGCTTGCCGTGGCGGTCGTCGTGGCGGCCACGGTGGTGCTGCTGGCGCTGACACCGTTCGCGTTGGATGTCGTGCTCTATGAGGTGGTCTCCGCCTTCGCGACCGTGGGGTTGTCCACCGGGATCACCGCTCAGGTCGGGGTGGCCGGCCAGCTGCTCCTGATAGGGCTGATGTTCGTCGGCCGCATCGGCACCGTCACACTCGGCAGCGCCCTGGCACTGCGTTCCCGCCCCCGCCTCTACGACCTCCCGAAGGAGCGACCCCTCATTGGCTGACATCCGACGCCGCCGGGCAGCGACCCCCGAGCGCCTCGCCGCCACCGACAGCGTCGTCGTCATCGGCCTCGGCCGGTTCGGCAGCAGCCTCGCCCTCGAGCTCGAGGCCACCGGCACCGAAGTGCTCGGCATCGACGCCGACGCGGAGATCGTGCAGTCCCTCGCCGGACGCCTCACCCACGTCGTACGCGCCGACAGCACCAGCGAAGAGGCCCTGCGCCAGCTCGCGGTGCACGAGTTCGAGCGGGCGGTCGTCGGGATCGGCAGCAACATCGAGGCCAGCCTGCTCACCGCCTCGCTACTCAAGGGGTTCGGCATCGGGATCATCTGGGCGAAGGCGATCAGCGAGCCGCACGCCAAAATCCTTGCCCAGCTGGGGATCGACCAGGTGGTGTCGCCCGAGCACGACATGGGGCGCCGCGTCGCGCACCTGGTCCGCGGGCGGATGCTCGACTTCATCGAGTTCGAGGACGGCTTCGCGATGGTCAAGAGCCTGCCGCCGCCGTCGCTGTTCGGGATCACCCTGGGCGACAGTGAGGTCCGCAGCCGCTACGGCGTGACCGTCGTGGCCGTCAAGCGTCGCGGCGAGAGCTTCACCTACGCCACCCCCGAGACCGTCCTCGGCGAAGGCGACACCGTCATCGTGTCGGGGGCCACCTCCGCGGTCGAAGGCTTCAGCGAGCTCGTCTGAGTCCCACATCTTGAGATGATCATCCCAGGATGTAGCATGCCTGGCATGACGAAACTGGCGGTCATCGGTGGGGACGGCATCGGCCCGGAGGTCGTGGCCGAGGGGCTCAAGGTGCTGCGCACTGTCCTGCCCGGCGTCGAGACGGTCGATTACGACCTCGGCGCCGCGGCCTACCTGCGCACCGGGGAGACGCTGCCCGACAGCGTCATCGAGGAGCTGCGCGGCTTCGACGCGATCCTGCTCGGGGCCATCGGGGACCCCTCGGTGCCGCCGGGGGTGCTCGAGCGCGGTCTGCTCCTGAAGCTCCGCTTCGCGCTCGACCACCACGTCAACCTGCGCCCCGTCCGGCTCTTCCCCGGCGTCACCTCGCCGCTGGGCGATGTCGCGATCGACCTGGTCGTCGTCCGCGAGGGCACCGAAGGTCCCTACGTCGGCAACGGCGGCTCGCTGCGCACCGGCACCGTGCACGAGGTCGCCACCGAGGTGTCCCTCAACACCGCGTACGGCGTCGAGCGCGTCGTCCGCGATGCCTTCGGGCGCGCCCAGCGGCGGCCGCGTCGGCACCTCACGCTGGTGCACAAGACCAACGTGCTCGTGCACGCCGGTGGGCTCTGGAAGCGGGTCTTCGACGCCGTGTCCTCGGAGTTCCCCGACGTCTAGA
>JANOTZ010000083.1:0-15592 GCA_031416735.1 Frankiales bacterium | reverse complement strand
ATCTGGGCGGGAGTGGTGAGACGGGCGATTGGCTTCGACATGCGCATCAGCCTGACGCCTCCCACCACCCCGTGGGAGGGCCACGCGAAATCTGTGGATTGCCTACCCCACAGGCGAAGTGAAGAGCGCACAGACCGGCGCGGGATCCTGCTGGTCGTCGACGAGCAGCAGCACCTCATCCCCGGACAGCAGGACGGTGTCGCCGCGGACCGGGAGCAACGACCGCTCCCGGAGGACCAGGCTCACCCAGGTCCCCTCGGCCAGCCCAGGCAACTCCTCGATCGACCGGCCGTCCGCCACCGAGCCGTCGGCGACGGTGAGCCGATGGGCGCCACGCGGCTCGTCCCGCAACCGCACGCCGAGGCTGAACGGCTCGAGCTCCACCGAGTGCATCCGCACTCCGAGCCGCCGAGCCACCGCCGGCACCAACGCCCCCTGCAGAACCACGGAGACCATGACGACGACGATCACGACGCCGTACAACCGCTCGCCGCCCGACAGACCGATGAGGAAGCTGCCCAGCAGCAGCGGGACGGCGCCCTTGAGTCCGGCGAACAGCACGAAGGCGTTCTCGCCGCGGGTCAGCCGCGCGGGCAGCAGCAGCGGCAGGCCGAGCACCGGGCGCACCACCAGGGCGAGAAGCACCCCCACCACCAGTCCGGGCACCCACACGTCCGTGCGCCCGAGCACCTCGAGGTCCACTGTCAGCCCGAGGAACGCGAAAGCCACGACCTCACCAAGACTGGCCAGCGCCGAGTGGAATCGCTCCACCTCCCGCTTGTACGGCGCTCGCTCATCGCCTACGACGATGCCGGCGAGGAAAACGGCGAGGAATCCCGAGCCGTGGGCGACCGTGGCCACGCCGAAAAGGACACCGGCGGCGACGAGGGTGCGGACGGCGTACAGGCCTTCGGCGGGCAGCGGCGAGCGACGCATGAGCACCAGCAGCAACCGGCCCCCGACCAGGCCGACGATCGTGCCGACCGCCATCTGCAGGGCGAAGGTGCCGGCGACGTCGAGCAGCGCCCCGCCCGAGAGCGAACCGGCGGCGAGCAGGGCGGCCATCAAGGCGATGCCGACCGGGTCGTTGGCGCCGGACTCGCCTTCGAGCACCGTCCCGCTGCGGCCCTCGATCTCGCGCTGCCCGAGCACCGAGAACACGACCGCCGGGTCGGTGGGGGCGATGGCCGTGGCGACGAGAACCGAGAGATACCAGCCGATGCCGAGGACGAGATGGACGAGCAGGGCTGCGCCGGCCACGGTCGCGAACGTCCCCAGCACGCCGAGGCTGAGGATCGCGGGAGCGGCGGCCCGGGCCCGGGTGGCGCCGATGTGCAGCCCGCCGTCGAAGAGGATGACGATGAGGGCGACCGTGACGACCCGCTCGACGGTGCGGTGGTCCGGCGCACTCAGCGACGGGATCAGCTCGACGGCCAGGGCTGCGGCGACCAGGAAGAACGCCGGCGTCGGGATGCGGAGCCGCTCACTGAGCCGGTGCGACTGCACGGCGAGCAGGGCGGCGGCCGAGGCGCACAGCACCAGCAGGCCGAAGGTCAGGGTGTCGTGCACGGGTTCTCCAGTCATGGTGGATCGACTGCCGACCAGACTTCCCGGCGCACCTGGGGTCAGCCTATTCGTAGGCTGGGGATCGTGCCCACCATCACCGTCCCCGTGCAGATCCGTTTCGCCGACCTCGACCCGATGAACCACGTCAACAACGTGGCCTTCTTCAGCCTCATGGAGACGGCCCGGGTGGAGTTCCTGAGAGCTCAGGCGAAGTCGCTGTTCGGTCACATGGTGATCGCCCGCAGCGAGTGCGACTACCTCGGGGAGATCCGGGGCGGCACCCGCACGGTGGACGTCACCATCTCGGTCGAGAAGCTCGGCATCACCTCTTTCGTGATCCTCCACGAGCTCCGCGTCGGCAACCAGCTCGTCGGGGTCGGCCGGACCGTCCAGGTGGCGCTCGGTCCCGACCGGCGCCCCCGGCCCCTCACCGAGGACGAGCGCACCCTCCTCCTGGCCGACTAACCCCTTGCGTCTGCCCCGGTGGGCGTCCGACGTGGCCAGCGGAGCAGACGTAAGGACTAACCGAGCAGGTCGTCGATGGCGCGGTAGACCCGCGGTACCGACACCGGTCCCTTGGCCTTCAAGGTCTGGGCGAACAGGCTGACCCGCAACTCCTCGATCATCCAGCGGACCTTGTCCTTGCCAGGGCCGACCGGCAGCGCAGCCCACTCCTTGGTCACCTCGTGGACCCCCACCATCAGCGAGCGGTCCCGCTCGGCTTCGCGCGGCAGCTTCTCCACCCGGAGCAGGATGGCCCGGAGGTAGCGGGCCACGTCGGGCAACCGTGCGGCACCCGTCTCCGTGACGAATCCCTTGTGCACCAACGCTTCTCGCTGGGCGCGGGCGTCGATCAGGGCACCTGCTGCGGACGGGTGCGTCAGGCCGGCGAGGGCCGCGTCGACCTCGGCGGCCAGCCCCAACACCTGCTCCACGCCGAGCAGGACCTTCAGCAGCGCGTCCTGCAGCCCGCCCCGCACGTGCAGCAGTAGCGCGTCGAAGGCCTCCTTCGACCGGGGGTCCTGAGTCATCAGCGCGTCGACGGCCGCGAGCAGGCAGTCCTCCATCAGCGCGGGAAGCGAACCGTGCGGGTTGGAGGCCAGGATCAGCTTGGCCTTGTTGGTCAGCCGACCCGAGACCGCCTTGACCGGCGAGGAGCACCCGAGCAGCAGGAGCCGGCGTACCCCTGCGTGGTGAGCGGACGGCGACGGGGTGGGCAGGACGCGCAGGGCCACCGAGGTGACCTCGTCGAGCAGCGCCGGATAGCCGATGACCAGGCCTGCCGACACCTCGGCGGGAATGTCCTCGACCGTCCAGGAGGTGAGGCCGGAGGTCTCCAGATCGCCTGCTACCGAGGCGATTGCGGCCTGTACGGGCGCGGCCAGCTCCACCTTGAGGGCCTCGAGGTCCTTGCCCTCCCCCGCGACCGAGCCGTCGTCGGCGACCACCCGGAACGTCGGCCGCAGGTGCGAGGGCACCCGATCCAGCCCCCACTCCTCCACCGGGATCAGCACGCCCCGCAGGGCCCGGGCCTCCCGGGACAGTGCCTGCAGGAGGTGCTCCTCGCGGGGGGAGATCCGGTCGAGCAGCAGCTTCGCGGTGTCCGGCGCTGGCACCAGCTTGACCCGCAACGGCTTGGGGAGCGTCTTGATGAGGGCCGTCACCAGGTCGAGCCGGAGACCGGGGACCTGCCAGGCGAAGTCCTCGGCGGCGACCCGGTTGAGGACCGAGAGCGGCACGTCGACGGTGACGCCGTCGGCGACGTGGCCGGGGTCGAAGGCGTAGGACAGGTCGAAGCGCAGGTCCTCCGACACCCATACGTCCGGGTGCTCACCGGGATCGACCTCGCCGCGGACCAGGTCCTCGAGGGTGAGGGTGAGCAGGGCGGGGGTGTCGTGCCGCTGCTTCTTCCACCAGGCGTCGAAGTGCGCGCCCGAGACCACGTCGGCCGGAACCCTGGTGTCGTAGAAGTCGTAGAGCACGTCGTCGTCGACCACGATGTCGCGGCGACGGGCGCGTTGCTCGAGCTCCTCGACGTTCGCGAGCAGGGCCGTGTTGTGCTTCCAGAACGCGTGGAAGGTGTCCCAGTCGCCTTCCACCAGGGCGTGCCGCAGGAACAGGTCGCGGCTCACGACCGGGTCGATGGCGCCGTACTGCACCTTGCGTTGGGCGACGATCGGCACGCCGTAGAGGGTGACCCGCTCGAAGGCCACCACGCTGGCCACCTTCTTCTCCCAGTGCGGCTCGCTGAAGGAGCGCTTGAGCAGGTGCGCGCCGACCGCCTCGACCCACTCCGGCTCGATCCGGGCGATGCCCCGCGCCCACAGCCGGGTGGTCTCGACCAGCTCGGCGGCGACCACCAGCTGCGGCGGCTTCTTGAACAGCGCGGAGCCGGGGGCGATCGCGAACCGGGCGCCACGGGCTCCGAGGAAGTCGCGGGACTCCTGGCGCAGCCCGATGTGCGAGAGCAGGCCGGCGAGCAGCGCCTGCGTGACAGTGGCCGGGTCGCCGCTGCTGCCCTGCGCGAAGTCGAGCTGGCGCACCACCCGGCGCAGCTGGGAGTGCAGGTCCTGCCACTCGCGGATCCGCAGGTAGTTGAGGAACTCCCGCTTGCACATCCGCCGGAAAGCGCTGCTGGACAAGGCTTTCTGCTGCTCCTGCACATGGCGCCACAGGTTGAGCCAGGCGAGCAGGTCGGAGGTGGGATCCACGAAACGGCTGTGCATCTCAGTGGCCTGCTGCTGCCGATCGAGCGGGCGCTCCCGCGGGTCCTGGATCGACAGGGCGGCTGCAATCACCAGCACCTCACGGACGCAGCCGAGCTTGTCGGCCTCCACGACCATCCGGGCCATCCGCGGGTCGAGCGGCAGCCGGGCGAGCTGCCTCCCGATCGGCGTGAGACGGCCCCCCGGCGAGAACGCGCCGAGCTCCTCCAACAGCTGCACGCCGTCGCGGACGTTGCGCCGGTCCGGCGGCTCGAGGAACGGGAAGGCCTCGATGTCACCCAGCCCCAGTGAGGCCATCTGCAGGAGCACAGCGGCCAGGCCGGTGCGCAGGATCTCCGGCTCGGTGAACTCAGGCCGGCTGTCGAAGTCGTCTTCGTCGTACAGCCTGATGCAGATGCCGTCAGCGACCCGGCCACAGCGGCCGGCCCGCTGGGTGGCGGAGGCCTGGCTGATCGCCTCGATCGGCAGCCGTTGCACCTTGGTGCGGTTGCTGTAGCGGGAGATGCGGGCGGTGCCAGGGTCGACGACATAGCGGATCCCGGGCACCGTGAGGGAGGTCTCGGCGACGTTGGTGGCCAGCACGATCCGCCGCCCGTTGTGGGGCGCGAACACCAGGTGCTGCTCGGCCGCGGACAGCCGGCCGTAGAGCGGCACCACCTCGGTGCGCTCGTCGACCACGGCCCGCAGCGCCTCGGCGGCGTCGCGGATCTCCCGCTCACCGCTGAGGAAGACCAGCACGTCCCCGGAGCTCTCCCGGCCGAGCTCCTCGCAGGCCGCGACGATGCCGGTGATCTGGTCCTCGTCGCCAAGCGGCCGATAGCGCATCTCCACCGGGTAGGTCCGGCCGCTCACCTCGAGGACGGGCGCCCCGTCGAAGTGCCGGCTGAACCGCTCGGGGTCGATGGTCGCGGAGGTGATGACCAGCTTGAGGTCGGGTCGGCGCGGCAGTAGCTGCTTGAGATAGCCGAGCAGGAAGTCGATGGTCAGGGACCGTTCGTGCGCCTCGTCGATGACAATCGTGTCGTACGCCGAAAGCAGGCGGTCGCGGGACAGCTCGGCGAGCAGGATGCCGTCCGTCATGACCTTCACCAGGGTGGTGTCACTGACCTGGTCGTGGAACCGGACGGTGTAGCCGACCAGCTCGCCGAGGGGTGTGCCGAGCTCCTCGGCCACCCGCTCCGCAACGGCCCGCGCGGCGATCCGGCGCGGCTGGGTGTGCCCGATCAGGCCGTTCACCCCGCGCCCGAGCTCGAGCAGGATCTTGGGCAGCTGGGTGGTCTTGCCGGACCCGGTTTCGCCGGCCAGCACCACCACCTGGTGGTCGCGGATCGCCTCGGCGATCTGCTCCCGGACCTGGCTGACCGGCAGGTGCTCCGGATAGCGGATCTCGGGGACGGACTGGCGCCGTAACTGGGTGCGGTCCATCTCGCCCACCAGCCTACGTGCGAGGGGCGCAGCCATGAGGTCGTGGCTATTCGGCCCTTTTGTCCGCGGTGTGCTCTGTGTCACACTCCGCGCCGTTACTACCCCTCGGTAGTGACGACCCAGCGCCCCCAATGATGCCGACGCTCCTGGAGGAGCCCCTTGCGCACGTACCGTCCACTCGCCTTCCTCGCCACCGTCGGCCTCGCCGTCGGACTCGCGACCACCGCAGGGGTCTCCCCCGCCCTCGCCGACGGGCCCGGTGTCGGGGTTCCGACCGTCGTGTCCGTGGGTGACTCCTACATCTCGGGCGAGGCCGGCCGATGGGCCGGCAACACCAACACCGGCGAGTCCTACATCGACGCGGGTGGGGCTAACACCTACTGGGACAACGCCGGCCGCACCGCGGAGGCCATCAACCGGTGCCACCGCAGCGAGAGCGCGGAGATCTTCATCGGCGTCGCGGCGGCCAACCTCGCCTGCTCGGGGGCGCAGACCTCGACGTTCACCGACGGCAACGGCTACTTCAAGCCCGGGCTCGACTTCTACAACGGCGCCGGTGGCCAGGGGCAGGCGCTCGCGCTGCAGACCTACGCCACCACGCACAACGTCAAGGCGGTCACCGTCTCGATCGGCGGCAACAACTTCGGCTTCGCCGGCATCATCCAGCAGTGCGTCAGCGACTTCCTCAGCTCGCCGACCTGGCTCAAGGACTACTGCTCCGACGACAGCTCGGTGACGGCCAACTTCACGAGCGCCAACATCACCGCGCAGACCACCAACATCAAGAACGGCCTGCTCAACCTGCGGACGGCGATGCGCAACGCCGGCTACGCCGACGGGGCCTGGTCGTTGGTCGTGCAGACCTATGAGTCGCCGCTGCCGAACGGCACCGCGATCCGCTACTCCGAGTCCGGCTTCACCCGGCAGGACACCGGCGGCTGCGGGTTCTGGAACTCCGACGCCAACTGGGCCAACGCGACGGCCCTGCCGACGATCAACAACGCGGTGAAGAACGCCGCCACGGCAGCCGGCATCGCCTCGACCAAGGTGCTCGACCTGTCCTCGGCCTTCAACGGCCGCCGGCTGTGCGAGAACACCGTCGGGCTGCTGGAGGAGAAGGGCCTGACCAACTGGACCCAGGCCGGCGCCTCGGACGTCACCGAGTGGGTCAACCAGATCCGCACCGTCTCGACGTGCTGCGGCAACTACTACATCCAGGAGAGCTTCCACCCGAACTACTGGGGCCAGCTCGCCCTGCGCAACTGCCTGCGCAAGGCCTGGAACGCCGGCGCCGTCAAGGGTGGCGTCTGCACCCGAGGGGCCAACGGCAAGAACACCTACGGCGAGCCCAACATGACGCTCACCTGACCCAGCCACGCTGTACGACGGAACGCTGATCGGCGGAACGCTGAACGCTGAACGCTGATCCACGGAACCGGAGTCCCGCACCAGGGACTCCGGTTCTGTACGTCTGGCGCACCTGCCGCCGTACCCGGCAAGCTCGCTCCCCTTCATGATCAACGGAATCGGAAGGGCTGTTTCGAGGCGTCGAAACGGCCCTTCCGGTTCCGTTCATTCCCAGCCTGGGGGGTCAGGCGGGGGTGGCGGCCTTGGTGAGCAGGGCCAGCTCGTCGGCGAGGTAGCCGGCCATCACGTCCAGGTCCGGCACGAGCTCACGGTCGGCGATGAGGCCGAAGTGCAGCTGGCCACTGAGCGAGCAGACCGTGATGTTGAGCCCCTGCCCGTCGGCGATCGCCGACAGCGGGTAGTAACCGAGCAGCCGGCAGCCCGCGTAGTAGAGCGGGAGAATCGGTCCCGGGACGTTGCTGACGAACAGGTTGAACGGGCTGACGCGCTCCACCAACCGGACCCGGGCAGCGAGCCGCGCGGCCTGCCCGGCCAGGGCCGGCATCGCGAACTGCGTGACGTCCGACAGCAGGGTGGCGGGCAGCGCACCGTGCTGCGACTTGGCGGCCTGCATCGCGACCGTGCAGGCACGCAACCGCTCGAGCGGGTCGGCGAGGTGGGTGGGCAGCGCGGCGATCATGGTGGAGACCCGGTTGCCGGCCTTGCCCTTGTCGGCCTCGGTCCGTACCGAGACGGGGACGGCGGCGATCAGCGGACCGTCCGGCAGGGCGTCGTGGTCGAGCAGCCAGCGCCGCAGCGCCCCGGCCGACAGCGCCATGACGACGTCGTTGACGGTGCCGCCGGCGAGGTTCTTCACCGCCTTCACGTCGTCGAGCTCCAGGCTGAGGAAGGCCCAGCGCCGGTGCGGCGAGATCGCCTTGTTGAACGGCGTCGCCGGGGCGCGGAGGCCGCTCGACGGCAGCACGATGTCGGCGTCCCGGCCCAGCAGCCGGTCGACCACGGGCAGGTGCGGCCGCGCGGGGCTCTTGGCGAGGGTCGGCAGGCTGCGCGCCAGGCCGTAGGTCATCCGGGCGGCACGCACCGGTTGGCCGGTCAGGGACAGCGCGGACCGGGTGAGCATCGAGATCGCACTCGGCTGGCGCTCGCCCTCCCACGGCTCGGACTCCACGACCCGACCCTCCGGGGTGAGGTCGAGGATGGCGGTGAGGATCTCGCCGCCGGAGACGCCGTCGATCGCGGCGTGGTGCACCTTGCTGTAGATCGCGACCCGGCCGCCCTGCAACCCGTGGATGAGGTAGAGCTCCCACAGCGGCCGGCTGCGGTCCAGCGGGCGGGCGTGCAGCCGGGCGGCCTGCTCGGCGAGCTGCCGGTCGTCGCCCGGTGCGGGCAGCGCGATCTCGCGGACGTGGTATTCGATGTTGAAGTCGGGGTCCTCGATCCAGTACGGCTGGTCGAGTCCCAGCGGCACGGTCACCAGGCGCCGGCGGAACGGCGGCATCAGGTGCAGCCGCTGCTCGATGAGCCGGGTGACCTTCTCGAGCGTCACCGGGTCCGGCGAGGTGGACGGGTCCATCACGCAGACGCTGCCGACATGGCCGAAGACGGCATGCGTCTCCATCGCCAGGAAAGCGGCGTCGAGTCCGGTCAGCTGCTGCATCGCAGGGCCTTACGCCTTCTGGGTGCTGCTTGTCAGGACCTGCTCGATCCGCTCGAGGGTCCTGGTCATGGCCTTGCGGGTCGCGTCGGCGGCCTTGCTCACCATCGGCTTGGTGAACGGGCTCTCCTGGGTGATGTCCCAGCTCTCGGTGACGCGGGTCCCGCCGCCGACCGGCTCGAGCTCGTAGCGCCAGATGCGGCCCCCGGCGAACTTCCCGACCAGCGGGTACGGCGGTCGGGTCTGCCACGCGAGGAGGCGGTCCTGCTCGTACTCCACGACAGTGCTCACCATCGAGTAGGGCAGACCGAGCTTCATGCCCATCCCGAACGTCGCCCCGAGCTCCAGGTGCGACGGCACGTTCTTGGCCTCACGCACGGTGCCGCTGCCGTCGAACTCGTGGTGCCGGGCCGGGTCGCTGATGAGGGCGAACACCGCCTCGGGGCTCGCCGGGATCACCCGTTCGACACTCACGACATCGGTCTGGTCCGAAAGGCTCATGTCCGAAAGGCTAAGGCACGCTGGTCAGGTCTACCGTGGCGGCTGTGCCTGCCGCCCCTGCCGACGTGACCTACTCCTCCTACCTGCGCATCCACGAGCTGCTGGAGCTGCAGCAGGCGCCGCGGGCCCACGACGAGCTGTTGTTCGTCGTCCTGCACCAGTCGCACGAGCTGTGGTTCAAGCTGACGCTCCACGAGCTCGACGAGGCGACCCGGCTGATCGACGCCGACCTGTTCCCCGAGGCGGAGAGCCGGCTCCGGCGGATCGTCACGATCATGCGCCAGCTCACCGCGCAGTGGGACGTCCTCGGCACCATGACGCCCGCCGGCTATCTGGAGTTCCGGCACGTGCTGGAGGGCGGCAGCGGGTTCCAGTCGGCGCAGTTCCGGGAGCTGGAGTTCGCCTCCGGCCTGAAGGACGCGACCTACCTGTCCTCCTCGTGGCTGTCGGCGACCGAGCTCGCCCGGCTGCAGGCCCGGCTGGACGCACCCACCCTGGCCGACGCCTTCCACGCCGCGCTCGCCCGGGCCGGCGTGACCGACGTCCTGGAGGTCCTGCGGGCCGGGCCGTCGCTGATGACGATGCTCGCCGAGACGCTGCTCGACTACGACGAGGCGGTCGGCCACTGGCGGCACCGGCACGTGCTCGCCGTCGAGCGGCAGATCGGCCTCAAGCCGGGGACGGGCGGGTCCTCGGGCGCTGCCTACCTGCGGTCGACGTTGACCCGGCGCTTCTTCCCTGAGCTCTGGGAAGCCCGCACCCGGCTGTGACGCCCGCCTGCCGCCGTACCAGGGGTCAGGAGACCTTGGTGACGGTGCCGGCCTTGTTGAAGCGGACGGTGGCCTTGCCGCGCGGACCGCAGTAGGTGAAGTCGGTGCCGACCCGGGTGTGCGGCTGGCCGAGGGCGGCGAGCACCCGCTCCGCCGACATGCCCTTCTTGACCGTCGCGAGGTCGGGCTTGGTCAGGTCGGCGATGTCGGGACGGCAGCTGTCGCCGACCACACCGGAGGCCCGCTCCCACATCTGCAGGTAGGCCTCAGCGGCGTTCTCGAGGTCGGTGGTGATGGCGGCGGCGTCGGCGCCCGCGACCACCTTCACGTCCTGCACCCAGTCGACGTACTGGCCGTAGTGGTCCAGGCCGTCGGTGTTGAGGTCCCAGGTGCGGGTGCCGGTGCGCGACTTGCCGACAGTGACGCCACCGAGCCCGGTGAACGGGTAGGTGACGCCCTTGCCGGCGGCCGGGTTGCGCGGGCCGCCCTGGGTGGAGAAGCCGTTGATGTCGGAACCCCAGCCCAGGCCGTAGAGGAAGCGCGGGTCGGCCTTGGGTCGCTGCTTCTTCCACTCGCCGAGGAAGCCCGCAGAACCGCCGGCGTGCGGGGTGACGACCCCGCCCATGGTGAGGATCTTGGCCTCGTTGACGTCATCGGCCCAGGTGTGGCTGGAGACCACGCCGGAGTAGCCCTGCTTGGCGAGGATGTCGAGGGCCTGGACGCGGGCGCGGGCGCTCATGTGGTCCGGGTCGAAGATGATGCCCCGCTTGACGAGCCCGGCGAGGAACGCCTTGCCCATGTCGGACAGGCCGATCGCGTTGCAGTGCGGACCGGCCGGGTAGACCGGCGCCACACCGGAGCCGCCGGCCTGCTGCAGGATGCCGCCGAACAACCCGTCCCGGGCCGGCTCGGCGTGGCCGTCCTCGACCACGTTGTACTGGGTTTTGTCGTTCTGCACCGCGCCGAAGGGGCTGACGCAGGTCTGCATCTCCCAGAAGTGGCCGGTCTCCTTGTTGTTGGCGCCGTTGACCAGAACGCCCGTGGAACCGCCGTCGCCGGTCACGCCGGTGAGGCCGTTGTCGAACTTGTTGGTCATCTCCATCTGCCGGACCCCGAGGTTGAAGACCTCGGTGAGCCGGGTGTCGATGTCGGCGGCGGTGCAGGTGGACGCGCCGCGGAATTCACGGCAGCCGAGCGGGCGGGAGACCTCGATGCCCATGATGACAGCCAACTTGCCGGCGTTGATCATCGTGCGGGCCTGCAGCGGGTCCGTGACGATCCGGAACCAGCCACGGCCCGGGCCGCCGTTCTGCGCGTCGATGAAGCGCTCGAGCTCGCGGAGCCGCTGGGCCTGGAGCCGGACGCCGTCCATCTCGTCGCAGCTGTTCTTCTTCAGCGGGTAGATCTCGCAGAGCTGGCCGTTCTCGACGAGCAGGTTCGTGAACATCCGCAGGCCACCGCGCCACGCGCGCTCGAGCCACTGGTAGTAGACCTGCTCGTGGGTCAGCGAGTCGTACTTCGGCCAGTAGCCGAAGGAGGGGTAGCCGACGTTGTCGTGCCCGGAGCCCGGGGTGTGCCCGGAGACGATGTCTTCGAGGGCCGCTCCCCGACCGCCAGCGGCGTGGTCGGGGCAGTCGACAAGCGCGTAGGAGATGCCGTAGGGGTGCCATGGCTGGCCGCAGCGGGCGCGGCCGCCGAGGAACTCGAAGGCCATGCCGTGCAGGTGCGCGTCGACGTAGCCCTTGGTCTGCTCGAAGGGCGTCCGGCCCTTGTTGACCGGGCCCGCGAGGTCGTTGGGGGCCTCGGCCCAGGTGGCGCAGCCGGGGGCAGCGGTCAGCGTGAACTGGGCCGCCTTGGACGTGAGCGCCCCGGCGCCGGCGGTGAGCACACCGGCGGTCGAGGCGACCACGGTCGCCGAGATCGGCGGGTCGAGCGGGCCGGTCGTGGCCTCGTCACCGTCGGAGTAGGCCTGCTGCAGGACGTAGGCGTGGCCGGCGGGCTTGAGCACCCACTCGGCCGACGCCGAGGGCTTGGCGGCGGCCAGGATCGCGTCGCCCCGGACCTGCTTGGTGGCCGGCGCGGTCGCGGTGTCCACCGCGGCGGCACCGGTGCCGACTCCGGCGTCGACCGGGCCCCGGACCGCGGCGCTGCGCTCGTCGCTGGCGCCACGGACGTAGCCCTGCAGGAAGCGCGCGCCCTCCTTGGTGGGCAGCGGCTCGGCGGCGGTCGCGAAGAAGTCCGACTTGGAGGCGAACAGGAGGTACTTGCCGAGGTCGAAAGCCTGGAAGCGGAACGCCTCACCCGTGGCCCCGGTCGCGGCGAAGCCGGTGCCCGCGCGGGCGACGAGCTTGCCGGTCTGGGCCGAGCGGAGCGCGAAGCAGCCCGAGGCGGGGGCGTAGCGGTCCTCCGCCGACGGTGACCGCGGCTCGAGCGGGGAACCGCCCTTACCGAGGGCCTGCTGGAGCGCCCACGGGGTCGGGGCGGTGCGGGTGGCGGCCTGCGAGAAGCTCGCGAAGGAGCCGGCCACGAGGGAACCGGTGACGAGCAGGCCAAACAGGGGGCGACGGAACGAGGGCATGCCAGAGATGTTCGACAGTTGCGGGGCGGTTTCCTGCCGGTGCCGCGCAGAACTCAGAGCTGGACGATGCCGTTCGTCGTGCCGTGGTCGTTGACGACGTAGGCGTCAGCAGCCTCGTCGTCGAACCACTCGCCGGACGCCGTGACATAACGGAAGGCCAGCACGTCCCCGGCCGAGGCGCTCACCGTGGCCCGGACGGTGCCGTCCTTGGCCTTCTTCAGCGGCTCGTGCTCCCAGTCGTTGAAGGTGCCGGTGACGAACACCGGCTCCTCGCGGGGGTGCTGGACGAAGGTGACCTGCGTCTTGCCCAGGCGTTGGCGTCGGGTTATCACGAGGGCAGCCTGCCAGGTTCACGCTGCGTAGGCACCGAGGGTGAGCGAAGTCTTTCCTCGCGGAAACCCCTCAGCCGGTGCGCCGCTCGGGCAGGCCGGGTCGGCCGAGCAGCCACTGCCGGCTGCGAGGCACCTCCCACGGCCACCGACCCCGGCCGTCGGCCCAGGCGAGCTGCACGGCGCGCACGCTGTCGCCGTACAGGGCAGCGGCGACGAGGAGCTGGTCGGCGGGGCGGGGCACGTGCAGGACCTGCAGCGACGGCCCGTGCAGCACGTCGAAGCGGTAGCCCGCGCGCGGCTCCCCCTGGGTGAGCGCCGCCTCGAGCAGGTCGTAGGACGCCGCGGGGCTCTTGCCGGTCACCACCAGCTCGGCGCGCCCCTGGGCGGTCAGCCCGACGGTGTAGGCGAACCCGACGCGGGTGCGGGTGGGTCCGACGGCCTGCACCGCCCAGCCGCACCGGTCGATCATCGGCTGCAGGCGCTCCTCGACGTAGTCGGCGAACGTCGCTTCGGGGTGGTCACACATCCAGCACATGGGCCGCTCCTTCGGTCAGGTCCACCGACCGTCGGGGGTGCCTCCGACAACCCCGGAGCGCCGTCCACAGCTCAGTCCAGCGTGAACACCCGGGTGCGCTTGACCGTCGCGCCTTCCAGCTCGCGGGTGGTCGGGATGTCATAGGTCGCGACCTCGACGAGGCCGTCGCGCGGCAGGTAGTCGCGGCCGGGGTCGCCGAGCAGCACGGTGCCGTCGAAGGTCCGCAGCCAGTGCAGCACCCGCGGCGCCATGTCCTTGTCGTAGAGCACGTCGCCGGCGAGCAGCACGTCCACGTCCGGCACCGGACCGGCCAGCAGGTCCACGCCGGTCCAGGTCAGCGCGCCCCCCTGAACCAGCTCGCCCGGGAGCCCGTTGGCTTGGGCGTTGGCCTGCACCGCCTCCCCGGAGAGCGGGTCGATGTCGCAGGCCAGCACCGAGGCCGCGCCGGCCCGGACGGCTGCGAGGGCCACCAGCCCCGACCCGGTCGCCAGGTCGAGCACCCGGCGTCCGGCAACCACGTCGGTGTCCAGGACGTAGCGGGCGAGGGCCTGCCCGCCGAGCCACGGGAACGCCCAGTACGGCGGCGCGGCGCCACCGACGGCCTCCCACAACCCGTGCATGTCGTCGGCCTGGTGCAGCAGCACCTCCGGCACGAAGGGCACCGGCACGAGGGCCATCCAGGACGCGAACTGCACGAGAACAGCATGCCCGGTACCGCCGCTGGGGCGGCGATAAGGCAGGGTGGGCGACGTGCTCGGTCTCCCGGACGGCGTCGTCGGCGCCCTGTTCGACCTCGACGGTGTCCTCACCCGGACCGCGACCGTGCACCAGGCCGCCTGGAAGCAGGCCTTCGACGCGTTCCTGCCCGACCAGCGCCCCTTCGACGACACCGACTACCAGCGGTACGTCGACGGCAAGCGCCGCGAGGACGGGGTCCGCGACTTCTTGGCCAGCCGTGGCCTCGCCCCCACTGAGGAGACCGTCCTGCAGCTCGGCAACCGCAAGAACCAGCTGCTCCTGGAGATGATCCGCACCCACGGTGTCGAGGTGTACGACGGAAGCCGGCGCTATCTGCAGGCCTGCGTCGCCGCGGGCCTGCGCCGGGCGGTGGTGTCGAGCAGCGCCAACACCGAGGCGGTGCTCAAGGCCGGCGGACTCGACCACCTCGTGGAGGTGCGGGTGGACGGCATCACCGCGCAGCAGGACGGCCTGCGTGGCAAACCCGCCCCCGACACCTTCCTCGACGCCGCCCGCCGGCTGGGTCTCCAACCCGCGCAGTGCGCGGTCTTCGAGGACGCCCTCGCCGGGGTCGAGGCCGGCCGGGCCGGGGGCTTCGGCCTGGTGGTGGGCGTCGACCGGGTGGGCCAGGGACCGGCTTTGCGGGACCATGGCGCCGATGTCGTCGTACAGGACCTGGATGAGCTGCTGTGATCGAAGAGGGCACCTTCCCCGTCGAGCCGTGGCACGTCCGCGAGACCGCGCTCGACGTCGACCTGCTGGCCCAGACCGAGTCGGTGTTCTCCTTGTCCAACGGGCACATCGGGCTGCGCGGCAACCTCGACGAGGGCGAGCCGCACGGCCTGCCGGGTACCTACCTCGCGGGGTTTCACGAGTTGCGGCCCCTGCCCTACGCCGAGTCCGGCTACGGCTACCCCGAGGCGGGGCAGAGCGTCGTCGACGTCACCAACGGAAAGCTCATCCGGCTGCTCGTCGACGACGAGCCGTTCGACGTCCGGTACGGCGATCTGGTCCGCCACACCCGCGTGCTGGACATGCAGGCAGGGACGCTCTCACGCGACCTGGAGTGGGTGTCTCCCGCAGGCAAGCGGGTGCGCGTCCGCTCCACCAGGTTGGTGTCGTTGACGCACCGCGCGGTGGCGGCGATCCGCTACGAGGTGGAGGCCGTGGACAGCGCGGTGCGGGTCATCGTGCAGTCCGAGCTCGTCGCCAACGAGGAGCAGCCCAAGGCCTCCAACGACCCGCGGGTCGCGGCGGCGCTCGCCCATCCGCTGGTCGCGGTCAGCCAGGACCCGGACGACTGCGGTGCTGTTCTGCTGCACCGCACGCGCACGTCCGGCCTGCTGCTGGGTGCGGGCACCGACCACGAGCACGAGGCGCCGGTAGGGGTGACCGTGGT
>JANOTZ010000082.1:0-5491 GCA_031416735.1 Frankiales bacterium | reverse complement strand
CCAACGGCGCCGTCCCCGTCCCGCCCACCGGTGTGGTGGCGAACGACGCGGTCGGCGCCACCACGTCCGTCACCGTCACCGTGCCGGTCGACGTGGTGCTCCCGGCACTGTTGCTGGCGGTCAACGTCACCAGATAGGACCCGACCGTGCTGAACGTGTGGCTCGGGCTCTGCAACGTCGAGGTCGCGCCGTCCCCGAAGTCCCAGGTCCACGACACCGGACCACCCGTCGAGGTGTCGGTGAACGCCACCACCCACGGCGCCGTCCCCGACGACGGCGTGGTGGTGAACGACGCCGTAGGTGTGACCACCGGGGAAGTCACCGTCACCGTCACCGTTGAACTCGACGTGCCGTAGGCGTTGGTCGCGGTCAACTGCACCGCATAGCTGCCCGCCGCCGTGAAGGTACGACTCGGGTTCCGCACCGTGGAGGTGCCACCATCACCGAACGTCCAGGCCCACGACGTCGGCGACCCCGACGACGCATCGGTGAACGCCACCAGCAACGGAGCCGTCCCCGACGACGGCGACGCCGTGAACGACGCCACCGGGACTGGACCGGTCGCGGTCACCGTCGACGTCGACGTCGAGCTGCCGAGAGCGTTGCCGGCGGTCAGACGCACGGTGTAGTTCCCGGGGGCAGCGAACGTGTGGCCAGGGTTCTGCGCCGTGGACGTGCCGCCGTCGCCGAACGTCCACGCCCACGACGTAGGAGCGCCGGTCGAGGTGTCGGTGAAGGACGAATCGACCGGGATGGTCCCGGACGAAGGGGACGCTGTAAACGATGCGGTCGGCGCTGCCAGCGGAAGGTCCGCGTGCCAGTAGCGGAGCGCCACGTCGTCCGAGGCCAGCACCACGATGCCTGACGCGTTGTTCACGTTCTGCTTCGTCGTCGTGGCGTTGTTCATGTTCGGCGAAGACGCATCACGGATGACGGGCGTCCCCTTGCCCAACGGGAAGGAGATCGCGTTCAGGGGCGAGCTCTTCTGGTAGATCGTGCCGGCCGTGCCGCTGAAGGGGCAGGAGGAGTCACTGGGTGCGGTGGCGAAGACGTGCAGCCTCTGGGCGCTGTTGTCGATGAGGAGCACCGGCCTGGTGTGGCAGTCGCTGACCCGTCCGAAGGGTGCGCTCGTCCAGTCCCCCGTGGTGGCATTGCGCGCCAAGATGAGGATCTGCGGGGATGAGGTGCTCTTCCCGTTGTCGAAGCTCGTCTTGACCGCCGCAAAGACCCGGCCCTGGGAGTCACCCTGGAGGGTCTTGAGGTTGATGTGGTCGTCGGCGGAGTTCGGGCCTTGCACCGCGGTCCTCGACGACTGCCACGTCGTCGTTGGATCCGTGTCACGGTGGACGGCGAAATACATGGCCGAAGCGGACTGGTTGCTCCACATGACGCCGATCGAATTGCTACCGAAGGCGACCACGGCGGAGATGTCGTCGGCGGTGAGGTTCGACGCACCCGTCACTGGCAGGATCGTTGGGGTTGCCCACACACTGTCGCCGGTGGTGGTCCAGTTCACGTAGACGGACTTGGCCACGGTCCAGGTGGCCCACAGCCGCCCCTGGGAATCCTTGTCCAGGGTGAGGGTCTCGCTCGCAATCTCGTTGATGTTCACCGGGAAACCGCTGTCGAGCTGATAGGTCCGGCTACTGCTGGTGTACCTGAAGCGATACAGACGGGCTGGTTGCACCGAGGAGTTGCCCGACGTCGTGAAGACGTGCGACGCCACGTAGAGGCGGGTGCCGTCCCAGAGTGTGTCGGCACGCGACTTGGGCCGGGTGTCGAGCGCAGTGCCGGTGTTCACCCACGTCTGAAGGCCGCGGTCGAGTCGGTGGATGAAGTACTTCTGGGTCGATGCGTCCTCCATCGACGCCCACCAGATGCCATCGTTGAACCAGAGTTTGCTCTCCGGCTTCTCGCCCGTGGGCGAACCACTGGTGTTGGAGTAGAGGCCATCCATGTGGCCGATGTCCCCGACATCGGCCCGGGCCGGTGCCTGGACGACCGGCAGCAGCAGGACAACCGCGAGCAGGGCCACGAGGGCGCGCCGGCTCCTTCGAGCTGTCGGTCGGGTGACTGGCACAAGGCCCCATAGGTGCTTCCAGTGACTCGACGGTCTGATCATGCGGAAACCTCGACCTCGGTCAGATCGATGACATGCGCCGAGTGGATCCGGATCGGGGTGGGTGCCGAGTGCTGCAGCAGCCGCCACTCGATCTGGCGAGCAAGGCCCTGCCGCAGGGAGACCGCCGGCTTCCAGCCCAACAGGTGCCGCGCTCGGGTGCTGTCGCCCCCTGTGCGTAGGACGTCTCCCGCACAGACCGGCTGGTCCTGCACCAGGACAGGCTCGTCCAGCAAGTCACCGACGAGATCGATCAGCTCAACCATCGTTGCCGGTGCGCCACCGGCCACATTCAGGACGGTCCCCGGCTGCAGATCGGGTGTCAGCCCCGCGGCGATCGTCGCATGAACGACGTCGTCGACGAAGGTGAAGTCACGCAGCGTCCCCGGGGCGGCGAACATGGGGAAGGGCCGACCGGTCAGTCCGGCCTCGATGAGCTGCGACATGGCCATCTCCGGTCGTTGCCGGGGCCCGAAGACGGTGAAGTAGCGCAGCGACACCGTGGACAATCCAAGGTTGCTCGCGTAGAGCCGGGCCAGGTGCTCCCCGGCGAGCTTGGTCACCCCATAGGGGCTGTACGGCCGAGGCAGGTCATCCTCGTGGCAGGGATAAGCCACCGCGTTCCCGTAGACCGAGGAGCTCGATGCATAGACCACTCGTCCGGTCCCACAGACCGTGGCGGCCTCCAGCACTCGCTGGGTGGCCAGCACGTTGAGGTCGACATACGGCGCGAAGCCATTCGCCCAGGAGCCGCGGACACCCGGTTGGCCTGCGAGGTGGAAGACCACGTCGACGTCGGCGAAGACCTCCGGCAAGGGCGCATCGATCAAATCCGCCTCCACCAGTTCGAAGGCGTGGGACTTCAGCAGATCCGCCACGTTCTCACGCTTGACGCTCGGGTCGTAGTAGTCCGTGAAGGAGTCCACACCGGTGACCGTGTGGCCCTGACGGACCAGCTCGCAGGACAACGTGCTGCCGATGAACCCGGCGGCGCCGGTGACACATGCCCTCATGGTTCCCCCAAGGGTTCAGCAGGCTCCACGACGCAAGAGCACCGCAGGAATCGTGCGGAGCAGGATTTCGAGATCGAGCAGCAGACAGCTCCGGTCCGCGTAGGTGACGTCCAGTCGGACGCGCTCGACAAAGGAGGGTGACCCCCGGCCCGCGATCTGCCACGGGCCGGTGATGCCGCAGGGGACGTGAAAGCGCTCGAGCTGCCAGGGCTCATAGGAGGTCGGCGCGAGGGTGGTCGGCCGCGGGCCGACGAGAGACATCGAACCCCGCAGCACATCGAGCAACTGGGGCAGCTCGTCGAGGCTGGTGGCCCGCAACAGCCGGCCGACCCGGGTGACGCGCGGATCGTTCTCGACCTTGAAGTCGGGCCAGGTGCGGAGGTTCAGGTGTCGCAAGGAATCCTTGAGCTGCTCGGCGTCGCG
The DNA here is from genome assembly GCA_031416735.1 of Frankiales bacterium. Classification (GTDB taxonomy): domain Bacteria; phylum Actinomycetota; class Actinomycetes; order Mycobacteriales; family SCTD01; genus RYN-111. The sequence continues at coordinate 1,936 of JANOTZ010000082.1, read as the reverse complement.
CACCATGGTCCGGAACTTGTGCACCCTGAACCGCTCGCCACCCAACCCGGTCCTGAGTTGCGAGAACAGAGCCGGCGTTCGCGGGTCCTGCAGTTTCACGGCGACGAAGCAGATCACGAGCAGGGGCAGCCAGACAGGCGAGGCGGCCAGCACGACCAGCACATCCAGTGCCCGCTTCACCCGTAGGGACGAAGCCGCCCGCCGCGGCCGACGGGGATAGCGCGCCAGCCACTCACATTGCTCAAGTCCCGATCGATCCGGCAGGGTGTCGTCAGAGACGGCAATTCCCTGCTCGCCGATGGCGGTCACGATCTGCCCGGCCTGGTTGCGACGGGTCGCCCCGGGCGGCCGGCACTCACCGACGTCCGATCGCTCGGCGGGCACCGGCACGGGCCACGGCACACTCAAGCAAGCCCGACAGGATTTCGCCGTCATCCGGGGCGCAGGCCACTCCCACCGGCAGCTTCGTCGCCTCCGCCAGTCGGTCGGCCAACGCCCGTGCGGCTGACGGCTCCGTTTGCGGTGCGAGCACAACAAGGCGCCCGCCTTGCCCTTGTGGGAGAACCCAGTCGTAACGGCGCACCAGGTCCTGCACCAGCGGAGTCCGGTCCACCCAGCCGATCCGGCGACGCCTGGCCGAGTCGTCGAGCACCACGAGAGCGAGGCCATGTCCCTGTCGTCGGCCCCTGACAAGCTCTGCCTCCAGGCGGTCCGCGAGAGGGTTCCCCCCTCCGCCTCGCCGTTGCACGCTTTCGCCACGCCAGTCGAGCACCCGAACCACGCCCTCTCTTCATCAGGCGGCAGACGTCCGGCCTGCGGGACCGCCTGCTATGCCGGTCTCGTCCTTCCAGAGTTGAAGAGTTGGAGAGGTGCGGGGCAGATACGTGCTGGGTCCGGGAGTGGGCTGGGAGGTCGGCGGTGGGGGTCGGGCAGCGCTCAGCGCACGCCGGCCGCATCCATGCCCCGGAGCTCCTTCTTGAGCTCGTTGACTTCGTCGCGCAACCGGGCAGCCAGCTCGAAGGACAGCTCGCGGGCGGCCTCGTGCATCTGGTCCTGCAGCTGCTGGATGAGCATCGCCAGCTCGGCCCGCGGCATGCCCTTCAGCGAGGCCACATGGGTGCCCCCCTTGGAAGCCGCCCCCGGCACTGGTGCCTTACCGCGGGACTGGTTACGTCCGCCGCCACCGACCAGGCCGGGCTCGTCGCGCACGATGTCGTCGAGGATGTCGGCGATCTTCTTGCGCAACGGCTGCGGATCCAGGCCCCGCTCGAGGTTGTAGGCGACCTGCTTCGCCCGTCGACGGGAGGTTTCGTCGATCGCCTTCGCCATCGACGGGGTGATCTTGTCGGCGTACATGTGCACCTGGCCGCTCACGTTGCGGGCGGCCCGCCCGATCGTCTGGATCAGCGACGTGCCGGAGCGCAGGAAGCCTTCCTTGTCGGCGTCGAGGATCGCCACCAGCGACACCTCGGGCAGGTCGAGGCCCTCGCGCAGCAGGTTGATGCCGACCAGCACGTCGTACACGCCCTGCCGGAGCTCTTTGAGGAGCTCGATGCGCCGGATCGTGTCGACCTCGGAGTGCAGGTAGCGGACCCGGATGCCGAGGTCGAGCAGGTAGTCGGTGAGGTCCTCCGACATCTTTTTGGTCAGCGTCGTGACGAGCACCCGCTCACTCTTCTCCGCACGGATCCGGATCTCGTGCACGAGGTCGTCGATCTGGCCCTTGGTCGGCTTGACGACGATCTCCGGGTCGACCAGCCCGGTCGGCCGGATGACCTGCTCGACCACGTCGTTCTTCACGCGGGACAGCTCGTACATCCCCGGCGTCGCGGACAGGTAGACGGTCTGGCCGGTGCGCTCGAGGAACTCCTCCCAGCGCAGCGGCCGGTTGTCCATCGCGCTCGGCAACCGGAAGCCGTGGTCGACCAGGGTGCGC
>JANOTZ010000081.1:0-2620 GCA_031416735.1 Frankiales bacterium | reverse complement strand
GCCCCGCGTCACTCCTGGCGCGAGGTGCTGGCCGACCCTGGGGCCGGGCACGACTGACGGCTCACCACCGTCGGATCCGACCTCAATAAGACCCGCGCTGCCCTCGCTCACACTGCCGACATCAACGTCCGCTTCTGCCGCGGGTCGCTACACCTAGCCGGCGCGGTTGCGGCGCTTCGCCGCAAGACTCTGCCGAACCCGCCCCGGGGGATGACCGAAGTGCCAGCTGTGGCAGTGGCGGCAGCAGTAGACGTTCATCACGCGCTGGTCCTGTCGGCGCGAAATCGCATACGCGTCGTCGAGCGCGGCAGCCTTCGAGCCGTACGCGCCCTTGTCGCCGCACTGCTTGCGCCGCTGCTGCCTTCTGCTCGCCACGGGAGGAGTCGTACAGGGGACCTCTGACAAAGCACCCCCTTGACAGGGCCTTGCGACCCTCGTGCGCGCGGATCGAACGGCGTGAGACGTCCTCGCTGTGGGAAGCCATCTGCCGCACGGCGGGCGATCGAAAGCCTGGCGTCTCCCGGCACCAGGGCTGGGCTGTGGGGTTGATGAGCACGTATCGTGGAGCAGATGACCCCCGAGGAGCTCGCTGACCTCGCGCACCTGCGCCGGGCCCGTGACTTCATGGATCGGCAGTACGCGCAACCGCTGAACGTCAAGACTTTGGCACAGGTCTCGCTGATGTCGTCGGCGCACTTCGCCCGGAGCTTCCGTGCGGCCTACGGCGAGACGCCGTACTCCTATCTCCTCACCCGGCGCATCGAGCGGGCAAAGGCGTTCCTGAGGCAGGGGATGTCGGTGACAGACACCTGCTTCGCGGTTGGTTGCACCTCGCTCGGCTCGTTCAGCTCGCGGTTCACGGAGATCGTTGGGCAGACGCCATCGCAGTACAAGGCGCACGACCACGGCGACCTGGAGGCCGTCCCCACCTGCGTGAGCAGCTTCGTCACCAGGCCACGGCGTAACGGCGCTCTCGTCTGAGCCGAGCAGGATCGGAGAAGAACCGCAAGTGGGACGCTCCTAGAGTGAGCCCATGGCAAATCTCGTCTCCGCGATGTTCATTCTGGTGCATGACCACGACGTTGCGCTGGGCTTCTACCGTGACGCGCTCGACCTCGAGGTCCGCAAGGACGTGTCCAACGGCGGCTTCCGTTGGGTCACCCTCGGTGCCCCAGGGCAGGACGTCGACATCGTCCTGTCGCAGCCGCACGGAGGTCGCTCTGAGACGGAGGGCGGCGCGCTGCTCGCTCTGGTCACCAAGGGCGCACTGCAGGCCGCGATCTTCCGCTCCGATGACCTCGACACGACCTTCGAGAAGGTCCGTGCCTCAGGCGCCGAGATCCTCGAGGACCCAACAGACCAGTTCTGGGGCGTGCGGGACTGCGCGGTCCGCGACCCCTCCGGCAACCTCGTCCGCATCCAGCAGCGCTGATCTTCAACTTCGAAAGGCGCCACCCCCGTGAAATCCATGACCTGCAAGCAGCTCGGCGGCCCGTGCGACCTCGCTCTTGAAGGCGCGACCGCGAACGACGTCATCAAAGCCCAAGACGTACACCTCAAGGCCGCCGTCGCTGGCGGTGACGCCGCGCACGAGGGCGCCCTCAACGACATGAAAGCCCGCTGGAAGCACCCCATCAAGGGGATGGGGTGGTACAAGAGCACGAAGAAGGCGTTCGCCGAGCTCCCGGAGAGTTGAGTGGTGCAATCGATGCTCACACCCGCTGCACGTACTCATCTGCCGCTGCCCTGACGTCAGACAGACGGTGCCGAGTGCGCGGACGGGATCGGGCTTGCCCCCGGCGCTGCGATCTGCCCTATTAGAAGGCCGCTGCCTCCGTCGTCAAAACGCCGATCTCGCGCCCCGGCGCGGCCGTGTTCTCCCAGTAGAAATTGGTGAACGCAATAGCCACCTCCGGTGCGGGACCGCCCCACTGGCTGAGGTCCTCGGTCGTGTGCGCGTCGCTGATGAGCAGCGTGTCATAGCCTCGGGCGACGGCGCCGTGCAGCGTCGACCGGATGCATGCGTCGCTCTGAGCGCCGGCCATGACGATCCGCCCGATGCCCTTACTGGCCAGCACCTGCTCAAGATCGGTGTCTTCGAACGAGTCGCCCCAGCACTTGTGGACCACGGCCTCGCCGTCTGCGATCGGCAGCTCTGGAACGTACTCCCACTGCGGGCTGCCCGACGGCAGCTCGTCGCTGGTGTGCTGCACCCAGACCACCGGCGCTCCGGCGGTGCGGGCCTTGTCGACAAGGGTGGCGATGTTTGCGACGACGCCGTCGCGGTCGACGGCTTCGGCAACGACGCCCACCTGCACGTCGACGACCAGCAGGGCGGTGCCCGGGCGGTTCTCCAAGGTGGTCATAGGCTGAACCCTAGAACGGGTCCAGCGGGTGGCGCAGCCACCTTTCCGGCATCTCCGCGAACATCCGCTTCTGCCGCGACGAGGTACCGCCGTCGAGGTACCGGCAGCATCCGTAGAAGACTGACGACGTGGACATCGCTCTCGTAGGGCCCGAGTCTCTAGGAGACTTGACTCGCCTGCTCTGGTTGCACGCGGCGCCTGACGAGCAAGACAGCCAAGCCACCGCCTCGTTCGCGGTGGACCTGGGCCAGTGG
>JANOTZ010000080.1:0-6318 GCA_031416735.1 Frankiales bacterium | reverse complement strand
TGCCGCCAACCGCGTTCGGCATATCGCCACCCGGTTCGCCACGGGACCCCGGTCACGACGAGGGTCGTGACGTCGCCGCTGGCCGCGGGGGCGACCTGGACGAGGGCGTGCGCCAAGGCGTCGTACCAGTGCACGCCGTCTGGAACGCCATCGACTCCGCGGGTGCTCGCGTAGACCTCGAGTGGGAAGCGACCCCCGGCCGAACCGGAGGCGCGGAACAGGAACGGGTACCTCTCGGAGGTCCGCACGACACCGGCTCCGAGGAACAGCACCCGGCCCAGCTGGGTCGCGTCGAGCGGCAATGCCGCAGCCCCGACCCCGGCGAGGACGGCGGTCGCCGAGACTCCGGAGTCCGGAAGGTCGCGGGGCAGCTGAACGACCGGCAGCCCAGCCGGATAGGACTTCAGCTGGGGCGGCCGGGTCTCCGGGTCGCTCGGGACGAGGTCGTGGCGGACGCGAAGGTCGTCTGCGGGTGCGTCCCACTCGCGGTCGGGCGAGTACGACGTCAAGCGGTGCAGCAGGCCGGCGCCGGAGTCGAGGTCCACGACGCCACTCTGCCAGTCGCAACTACAGGGTCGAGAGGGCCGGGTAGTCGGTGTAGCCCTGTGCCCCGCCGCCGTAGAACGTCGAGAAGTCCGGCTCGTTGAGGTCGGCTCCGGCTTGAAGGCGGGCCACCAGGTCGGGGTTGGCGAGGAAGCCACGGCCGATGCAGAACAGGTCGGCGGCGCCGGTGTCGACGGCCTCCTGGGCGGTAGCGAGATCCGACGGACCGGTGAACCCGGTGTTGAAGATGAAGGGCCCGTCCCACTGCTTGCGGATCAGCGTGTTGAAGTCCGTCGTCGGGTCCTCGAGCACGTGTAGATACAGCAGTCCCAGCGGGTTGAGCCCGTCCAGAAGCGCCGTGTACGTCGCCTCGGTCTCGGTCTCGGAGATGTCGTTGAACGTGCCGGCGGGCGAGATGCGGATGCCGACCTTGTCGGCCCCGATCGCCTCCGCAACAGCGGTCGCGACCTCGATGACGAAGCGGGCCCGGTTGGCCGGCGCTCCGCCGTACCCGTCGGTCCTGGTGTTGGTGTTGTCGGCCAGGAACTGGTGCAGCAGGTAGCCGTTGGCGGAGTGCAACTCGACCCCGTCCAAGCCGGCCGCGACGGCCCGGCGGGCAGCATCGACGTACTCGGCAACGACGCCCGGCAGCTCACTGGTCTCGAGGGCGCGGGGCGCGTCGAAGGGCTGCGGGCCCTGCTCGGTGAAGACCTCACCGGTCGGGGTCACCGCGGACGGTGCGACGGGCTGCTGGCCGATCAGCGACTGGTGGCTGATCCGTCCGGCATGCATGAGCTGTACGACGATGCGACCGCCGCGGTCGTGCACGGCGTCGGCGACCAGGCGCCATCCGGCGGTCTGCTCGTCGGTGTGCAGACCGGGGGTGTGCGGGTAGCCCTGCCCCGCCGCGGACGGCTGCGTGCCTTCGCTGATGATGAGGCCGGCGGTGGCCCGCTGGCCGTAGTGCTCGGCGACGAGAGCGGTGGGAGCCTCACCGGCGCCGGCCCGGTTGCGGGTCAGGGGAGCCATCACCAGACGGTTGGCGAGCTGAAGGCTGCCGAGCTGGTAGGGCGCGAACAGGTCTGTCACGGGGGCTCCTCTGATGTGGGCTGCTTGCACCTACAACCAGTACCCGGCTAGGACGTTCCCCCATCGCACAGTGACCAATCTCGCATCACGACTCACCCAGGTGTCGCGAGGAGGAATGCCCTCTGGTTCGGAACCGTCGGCGAAGGCGCCACGCGAGCCCGCCGATGAGGCTCCCCCCGAGGACCGAGCCAGCCACCAGGCGCGCGGTCGTCCACCACCCTGGGGGATTCCCGTGGGACGCGACGGACAGCGTGCACACGTGAACCGCGTCGAGGAGCGCGTGGCGCGTTCCACCGGTTCCCCCTGCCTGAAAGGAGTGGTACAGAACGACTTGGTTATAGGGAGCGGTGGCCGTCACCGTGCCCGTGAGCAGGGTCCAGTCGGTCGCATGCGCGACCGCGGCCTGTACGACCGGTGCGCTCTGCGCGCCGGTCGCGCTGTTGCGCAGCCGCATATGGACCGTGGGCACGTTGAGTGCGGCCTTGTCCGTGGCGATCTCGACGCTCAGGACGTATGTCGAGCCGATGGTCGTGGTGGGGGACAGCGTCCCGTGCAGCTGGGTGGTCCCGCTTCCATAGTTCCTGAGGATTGCCAGCTTCGATCCGTGGAACGGCAGATGCGAGAAACCGTGCAGGCCTGGATTGACGAGCACACTCGGCCAGGGCGACTGCGGAGTCAGCCGCGTCCACTGCGGCACTTCGGTGGTGGCCGTTTCGTACACCCGCCAGACCGTTCCCGACTGCACGGTGCTCACGCCGACCGACTCGAAGCTGGGGTTCTGCACGAGGTTCGGGGCGGAGGTCGGACAGGTCGGGGCGGCGACGCCAGTCGGGCTGGGGGTGGCGATCGGGCTGGGCGTGAGGGTCGCGATCGGGCTCGGCGTGGGGGTGCGGGTGGGAGTGGGCGTGGGGGTGGGCGTCCGGGTGGGGGTTGGGGTCGGGGTGCGGGTCGGGGTGCGGGTCGCGTCCGCGGTCGGAGTCGGCGTGACGGTCGGGGTCCGGGTTGCGTCCGGCGTCCGCGACGGCGTGGGTTTCGGCGTGCCCGTGGAAGGCGCAGCAGTGGGAGCCGGGGTCGCATCAGCGAGGCTGGGACCTGGCCAGTTCAGCGGCACGGCGACGAGGCTCAGTGCGAGCAGGGCCGAAGGCAGCCGGGCACGCGTCATGCTCGTCGCCTTCCAGTGGCACCCGGGTGCCGGGGAGTTGGGGGTGTCTGTGCCCGCACCGTATGTCAGGCGTCGTCCTTCGCCGAGCAGGCGGGGCGAACGTGGAGGTGGTCCGACAGCCCGCGCCCGCGGACTAACGTGCAACGACATGGCCACCACCGACCCTGCCGTCCTCGCCACCGAAGCCGCTGCCCGTTGGGCGGAGCTGACCTCCGCCCCCCGCCACGACGTGTGCCTGGTGATGGGCTCCGGGTGGGTGCCGGCAGCGGACGCCCTCGGCACCCCGGACGTCGAGGTGCCGGTCACGGACCTGCCCGGCTTCTTGGCGCCCGCGGTCGCGGGGCACGCCGGCCGGATCCGTTCCCTGCAGTTCGGCTCGCAACGGGTGATGGTGCTGCTCGGCCGCACCCATCTCTACGAAGGCCGCGGGGTGGATCCGGTGGTTCACAGCGTGCGCGTCGCCGCCGCTGCCGGTTGCCGCACCATCGTGCTGACCAACGCCGCCGGCGGTATCCGCGAGGGCCTGTCGGTAGGGCAGCCGGTGCTGATGAGCGACCACCTCAACCTCACCGGCCGCTCGCCGATCGTGGGGGCTCGTTTCGTCGACCTGGTCGATCTCTATTCGGCGCGGCTGCGGACCCTGGTGCGCGCCATCGACCCGTCACTCGCCGAGGGCGTCTACGCCGCGCTGCCGGGCCCGCACTACGAGACGCCCGCCGAGATCCGGATGCTGCGCGGTCTCGGCGCCGACCTGGTCGGCATGTCCACCGCCCTGGAGGCGATCGCCGCCCGGGCCGAGGGGATGGAGGTCCTCGGCGTCTCGCTGGTCACCAACCTCGCGGCCGGCATGACCGGCGCGCCCCTCGACCACGCCGAGGTCCTCGAGGCCGGCGCGTCCTCCGCGGCGCGCGTCGGAAAGCTGCTGGCCGAGGTCGTCGGGCAGCTGTGACCCTGACCGAGCAGGTCCTTGCCTGGGTGGCCGATGACCCCGACCCCCTGACCCGGGCCGAGCTGACGGCGCTGCTCGAGGCGGGCGACGACGCCGCCCTGGCGGACCGCTTCTCCGGCCCCCTGCAGTTCGGTACGGCCGGGCTGCGCGGCCCGGTGCGCGCCGGACCCAACGGCATGAACCGCGCAGTGGTCCGGCGTACCGCAGCGGGACTCGCCGCACACCTCGGACCTGGTACGACGGTCGTGGTCGGCAGGGACGCCAGGCACGGGAGCCGGGAGTTCCTCGACGACGTCGGCGCGGTGCTGGCCGGTGCCGGCATCCGCGCGTTGCTCCTCCCTCGCGAGCTCCCCACTCCCGTGTTGGCCTTCGCGGTAAGGCATCTCGCTGCGGATGCCGGCGTCATGGTCACGGCCAGCCACAACCCCGCGCAGGACAACGGCATCAAGGTCTACCTCGCCGACGGGGCCCAGCTTCCCTCACCCGTCGACGTCGAGGTGGAGGAGGCGATCGCCGCGGTTGGCCCGGTTCTGGAGCTGCCGCTCGGCCCGGCGGAGGTGCTCGACGAGCAGGTCGTCACCGCCTACCTCCAGGCCGTTGCCGCGTTGCCCCTCACCAGTCATCGTGACGTGCGGGTGGCGTACACCCCGATGCACGGCGTCGGGCTCGAGACGCTGCTCGCCGCCTTCGCCCTGGCCGGCTTCGAGGCCCCCGCGGTCGTCGCCGAGCAGGCCCAGCCCGACCCGGATTTCCCGACGGTGGCGTTCCCCAATCCCGAGGAGCCGGGCGCCCTGGACCTGCTGCTCGTGTTGTCGAAGAACGCCGACGTCGCGATCGCCTCCGACCCCGACGCCGACCGCGTCGCCGTCGTGGTGGGCGACCGGGCGTTGCGCGGCGACGAGACAGGGGTGCTGCTCGCCGACCACCTGCTGTCCCACGGCCTGCGCGGGAGGCTCGCGACGACCGTCGTCAGCTCCACCATGCTGGCCCGTCTCGCCGCCTTCTACGGCGTGCCGTTCACCGAGACGCTCACCGGTTTCAAGCACCTCGCGCGGGCCGGGACGGACCTGCTCTACGCCTATGAGGAGGCGTTGGGGGTCGCCGTCGCCCCAACCCTGGTGCGCGACAAGGACGGCATCTCCGCAGCGCTGCTCGTTGCCGAGATGGCGGCCGAGGAGAAGGCGCGAGGCCGCACGTTGCTGGACCGGCTCGCTGACCTGGAGCGGCAGCACGGCCGGCACGAAACCCGTCAGTTGTCCTATCGAGTAGGCGATCTCACCCTCATCACGGCCGTCGTCGACGACCTGAAAGCACACCCGCCGACGTCCTACGGCGACTTCCCGGTCGTGTCCATAGAGCTCCCGGCCGACGACGTGCTGGTCCATCGGCTCGACGGCGGTCGCGTGGTGGTGCGGCCCAGTGGCACGGAGCCCAAGCTCAAGGCCTACCTCGAGCTCGTCGACCCGGCACCCGGGGCCATGGAGGCGCTCGCTTTCGCCGTACAGGACCGCCTGGGGCTGGGGTAGTGGCCTAGCCTGTCAGGGATGACCTGGACCCGCGAAGCCCTTGCCCGCACCGTCGACCACACCCTGCTCAAGCCCGAGGCGACCGACGAGCAGGTCGCCGCACTGTGCAAGGAGGCAGCGGCGCTGGGGGCTTTCTCGGTGTGCGTGTCGCCGTCCCGACTTCCCCTGAAAGTGAAGGGCGCAATTGCCGTCTGCACGGTGGTCGGCTTCCCCTCAGGCACGCACGAGAGCGAGATCAAGGCTGCGGAAGCGGCGCTGGCGATCCGTCGTGGCGCGACCGAGATCGACATGGTGGTCGACCTCGGCAAGGTGCTGGTGGGGGAGTGGGACGCGGTCGAGGCCGACGTGGCTGCGGTGAAGCGGGCCTGCGGCGACGTGCTCCTCAAGGTGATCCTGGAGACAGCCGCGCTGAGCCCCGACCAGATCGTCGAGGCCTGCCGCCGGTCCGAGGCCGGAGGCGCGCAGTACGTCAAGACCTCGACCGGCTTCCACCCGGCCGGTGGGGCCTCGGTCGAGGCCATCCGGCTGATGCGCGAGACGGTCGGCGACCGGCTCGGCGTCAAGGCCAGCGGTGGGATCCGGGACACCGCGACGGCGCTCGCCATGCTCGAGGCAGGCGCCTCGCGGCTCGGGCTGTCCGGGACGCGGGCTGTGCTGGACGGCCTGCCCGCCTGACAGGGGCGGTTAGCGGGCCAGGGCGGCGTAGGCCGGTTTGAGGACCGTGTTGATGATGTCCAGGCGTTCGTCGAAGGGCAGGAAGGCGCTCTTCATCGCGTTGACGGTGAGCCAGCGCAGGTCGTCCCAGTCGTAGTCGAAGGCCTCCACCAGAGCGGCGAACTCCGAGCTCAGCGTGACGCCGCTCATCAGCCGGTTGTCGGTGTTGACCGTGACCCGGAACAGCAGGGTGCGGAGCAGGCCGATGGGGTGCTTGGCCAGGGACGAGGCCGCGCCGGTCTGCACGTTGCTCGACGGGCACATCTCCAACGGGATGCGCCGGTCGCGGACGTACTGGGCGAGCCGGCCGAGGGTGACGTGGCCGACGGTGTCGA
>JANOTZ010000079.1:0-4647 GCA_031416735.1 Frankiales bacterium | reverse complement strand
CCCACCCTGACCGGATGCCGCCAGACCTACGACCGGGTCCACACCACCCCGAAGGAATCGGTGAGGGTGGTGCCCGTCAGGACGTAGTCGATCTCCACGTGGGCGACGAAGCCTCCCGGCTGGCAGGTGAGGGTGCCTCGTGCGGCCAGTTCGTTCCCGTCGGCGGTCCCACTGCCCGTGACCTGGGCCGGAGCTCCGTCGCAGGCGGTGGTGGCGGCTTCGTCGTAGTAGTGGACGGAGTAGTTACCGGAGCCGCCGCCGTTGAGAACGAGCCGCTGGGCGCTGCCGTCGGGGATGTCGACGGACGTCCAGGTGCCGCGGAACGGCCGTGGTTCAGCAGCCTGGACGCTGCCGACAAAGAGCGCCAGCTCCATCAGGGTGACGGTGGCGACGACCGCTAGAGGTGTCTTGCGCATGTTCTTCTCCGTTCGGGAGCCGACAAACACCAACGGTGCTCTCGGGTCAGTGGCTCCGTCAAGAACGATTTCGGGGGGCTACTGGTCGGTCCCGAGGAGTAACCTCCGACGCCCACCCCGACGGCTACCCCCGCCGCGTCCCCGACCGGCGGTCCCGCACCTTCGGCCCGCCCCTCGGGCTCTGCCTCCCCCGCCGCCGCGCCGGCGCTGGGCGGCGGCACTCCGGGAGGCGCCGGGGTCGCTCCTGCCCCGTCCGTCGTACCGGTGCGGTCGGACGTGCGCGTCGCCCCGACGTCCGCCGTACTGCCTGCCACGGGTGCACCGGTGGCGCAGCTCGCCCTCCTCGCGCCTTTCCTGCTACTCGTCGGGGCTGCCGCACTGGCACTGGGGCGGACCCGGGCCTAGCACCTGCTTTGCTGTCCGGATGAGAGACCTCTGGCTGGTGCGGCACGGCGAAACCGAGTGGTCGCGGACTGCTCGGCACACCGGACGCACCGATGTGCCCTTGACCGCGGTGGGCGAGGCACAAGGAGCCGCCCTTGCCCCCCGGCTCCAGCGGCCGTGGGCCGCGGTACTGGCCAGTCCACTGCAACGCGCCTGGTGCACGGCCTCGCTCGCCGGCCTCACCCCCGTCGCGGAGCCCGACCTGATGGAGTGGGACTATGGCCCGGCGGAGGGCCTGACCACGCAGCAGATGAGCGTCGAAAAGCCCTGGAGCGTATGGGAAGACGTTCCCCTCGGCGAGACCGTCGACGACGTCGCTATCCGGGTACGACGGGTCCTCGCCTCCCTGCCTTCTTCCGGTGACGTGTGCCTGGTTGCCCACGGGCACGTGCTCCGCATCCTGACCGCGGTCTACCTGGGGCTGGATCCCCGCGCGGGCAAGCACTTCGTGCTGGCGCCTTCGGGGATTTCCGTTCTGGGCCAGGAGCACGACTATCCGGCGATGAAGGCGTGGAACCTGTGATCCGGCCCGCGGTCGAGGCCGACGTCCCCGTGGTGCTCGCGTTGGTGCGCGAGTTGGCGCTGTTCGAGCGGGAGCCGGAATCGGTGGTGGCCACCCCTTCTGACTTCGTGACGGCACTGTTCGGTCCCGACCCGTCGGCCGGCTGCCACGTCGCGGTCGTGGACGACGAGGTGGTCGGGTTCGCCCTCTGGTACCGCACCTTCAGTACCTGGCAGGGCAAGCCCGGGCTGTGGCTGGAGGACCTGTACGTCCGGCCGTCGGCTCGCGGCACCGGACTGGGCAAGGCGTTGCTGGTTGAGCTGGCCCGACTGGCGGTGGCCCGCGGCTGGACCCGTTTCGAGTGGTGGGTCCTGGACTGGAACGTCGACGCGCAGGGCTTCTACGTCTCGCTCGGCGCGCACCCGGAGGACGAGTGGACCGTCTGGCGCGTCGACGGGGATGCCCTCACCGCCCTTGCGGCGCCGACTCCGCGCTGACATGCGATCTCTGTGGACGACCGTCTACACCCTCGGCCTCCCCGCCGTCGTTGTCCTGGGCGCTCTGGTGACCGGTGCGGTCGCGCTGTTCCTGGATCGGTTGCGGGCGCGCCGCCTGGTGGCCGGCGTCTTGCTCCTTGCCTCGGTGCTGGCCGTCGCCGCGATGACCCTGAGCCCGCTTCCGGGTGCAGCCTTCGCCACCTGGCAGCTGGTGCCGGTGGTCGACGTGTGGGCCGCCTTCGCAGGCGATTCGGCGACGCGCATGAATGACCGTCTTCAGGCCGTCGGCAACGTCCTGATGTTCGTGCCGCTCGGGCTCTGCGTCGCGCACCTGCTGCCGAGACCGGCATGGCGACCGACTCTTCTCCTCGCCCTGACCGTGTCGGTGCTCATCGAGCTGGGGCAGGCAGGGTTGAGGACGGGGAGAAGCGCAGACGTCAACGATGTGCTGCTCAACGTTCTCGGCGCTGCGGTGGGTTACGGCGCCTCCCGCGCACACTGGGGCCGGGCCAGGTCATCGAGGGACGCGGGCGCCCTGCTCGAGAGGTAGGGCCCGATGCGCCGTCCGCCAGACGAACCGCTCAACAGCCGCCAGGTCGATGGGTCCCGCATCGGTGCGCACCTGCAGCAAGGGCAGGCTCAGGTCGAGCGGATCGAAGTCCTCCCACCGCATGGCTCCGGAGGCGAGTGCCTCCTCCACGGCCCCCATGTCGACCAGGCCACGCCGCGGTGGTCGTTGCCGGCCCCTCGCAACCGCGACCGCCCGGTCGGCGGAGACATGGATCTGCAAGGCGGTCGCTCCGGCGGCGAGTGCCAGCAACTCGACCTCAGATGAACCGCGACGCCAGGCCTTCTCGGCGATCACACCCACTCCGTGCTCGAGATATATCCGCAGCACCTCGTAGGCCGCGTCGAAGGCCAACTGTCCTGCCCGCCCACGCAGGCCGCTGTCGGCATCCTCGGCTGGACCGCTGTCGGGCGTAAGTGCGGCGGCCAAGCCGATGCCGATGCTGGCCTTCACCTGATCGAGGCTGACCAGCGGCAGGTTGAGGGCGGACGAGAGGTCCGTCGCCACGGTCGTCTTTCCCGAACCTGGGGGCCCGGACACCAGGACCAACAAGGGAAGTCGCTGTCTCTCGGCCACACGCGACCGTAACGGGTCACCGTTGGTTCCTGGGTTCTCGAGGTCGTTTCAGGTTCTTTCAGATTCGTCCTGTGGACATCGCGTTTCTGTTGGTGGTCGTATGTATGTTTTGGAGATGACCGACTCCGACTTCGCCTCCGAGTGGACCTCACGTCCAGTCCTGCAGGCCCTTACCGCCGAGAAGCTCGCCGCACTGGTCGACCGGTCCCTGGATGCGATGGACACCCTGCTGTTCACCACCACCCCCCGCGAGGAGCTCGACCAGATCGGGCAGTTCCAACGCCTCAAAGACCTCGCCTTCGCCGGCCAGCTCCGCGCGATCGTCGCCGCCCACTCCCGCGCCACCGCCGCCCAACGCTTCTTCGCCGGCGACGAAGTCGGCCTCGCCCTCGGCACCACCCCCACCACCGGCGGCACCCTGGTCATGTTCGCCCTCGACGTCGCCGCCCTCCCCGGCCTCCTCGAAGCCCTCGAGTCCGGGCTCCTCACCGAACGCCACCTCCGCGCCCTCATGTCCGAGCTCGACCTGGTCACCCTCACCCTCGAGCAGCGCCAAGCCATCGCCCTGGTGCTCCTGGCCCGGTTCACCGGCCAGACCCCCGGGGAGCTCGCGAAGCTCGTCAAACGCCTGGTCCTCACCGTCGACCGGGCCGCCGCCCAGACCCGCCAAGACCTCGCCACCACCAAACGCCGAGTCCGGACCTACGACGACACCGACGGCCAAGGGATCGTGTTCGCCCGCGGCCCCCTCGCCCAGATCGCCGCCATCAAAGCCGCCCTCCAAAAGGGCCGCACCCCCACCACCCCATCCGCGTCCGGGAACGCCGGGACCGGCGACGAGCGGTCCGCCGACGAGCGCGAGTTCGACCTGTTCGTCCAACTCCTCACCGGCGGCATCGAGGCCGGCACCTGGCAAGCCCAGATCGTCGTGCCGTTCTCCACCGCCACCGGCGGCGACCTCGAGCTCGCCGAGATCCCCGGCCTCGGCCCGATCCTGCCCTCCACCGCCCAGCACCTCCTCGACCTCACCACCACCCTCACCCCGGTCGCCGTCGACCCCGACGGCCACGCCTTCGCCGTCGGCGACCCCACCCCCGGCCCCGCCACACCCGCCCACACCCCACCCGCGACCCCGGCCCCGGCCGCCACACCCTCCCCGGCCCCGGCACCGGGCCCGGCACCGGGCCCGGCACCCGGATCTGTTGGCCGGACCGGACCGGCCGCCGACTTCCTGGGCGAAGCTCTCCGGCGGATGACCATCGCGCCGACCCCGCAACAGCTGAGCACCGACGCCTACCGGCCTACCGAACGGATCGTCAGGTTCGTCGCCGCCCGCGACCGGACGTGTGTGTTCCCTGGCTGCCACCGCACCATCACCGACACCGACCACCGCATCCCCTGGCCCCTCGGT
This sequence comes from Frankiales bacterium, assembly GCA_031416735.1. Lineage (GTDB taxonomy): Bacteria > Actinomycetota > Actinomycetes > Mycobacteriales > SCTD01 > RYN-111. The sequence continues at coordinate 233 of JANOTZ010000079.1, read as the reverse complement.
CCGACCGACGCCCGCCAGCTGCAATGCCTGTGCCGACACCACCACCGCGCGAAACAAGCCGTCTTCACCGTCACCCTCACCCCCGACGGCGACTACCGCTGGACCACCCGCGGCGGCTGGCAGTTCACCCGAAAACGCCTGGGCTACTGACCGCACCCCACCGCCAACAGCCCACCGCAAACCTCCACCGCAAGACCTGAGAACCCGCTACCCGCAAGGGATCCGGAACTCAG
>JANOTZ010000078.1:0-1904 GCA_031416735.1 Frankiales bacterium | reverse complement strand
GCCCCGTCGCGAGCGTCTGGGGGGCCGGGGGGGGTGGCTGGGGGGTTGTGTCGGTGACCACGATGTCGTAGGGGCCAGGCGCGGCCGTCGTCAGGTCCGGAGTCACGATCAGCCTGTTGCTGCTCGTCCCGGTGGCCACCTTGTCGACCGGCGCACTGATGTTGGCGAGCCCGTCGCCGAAGAGCGGCTTCAGCACGACCGTGTCGACCGCCCCGTTGAACCCCGTCCCGCTGACGACGATCGTCGGCGTGGTGTTGTTCCCACTCGCCGACGGGGACGCGCCCGAGACCGAAGGGGTGTCCGCGAACGCGGTGCCGGTCAGCAGCCCGGAGGCGACACCTCCCGACATGAGCAAAGCGGTGGCGGCCGTGACGGCAACAGACCGGCGGGCAAGGGTCGCGAGGCGCATGGTTCTCCAGCTTGCTGAGTGGGGGGCAAGGCCAACGGCCCGCCGTCAGGCGAGCAGTTTGCCCATCTTGGGGTGTGAGTCCAGCTCCGGGGTGTTCCCTAGCCTTCTTCGCCACGGCGTGTCGAGTTCCTGCTATCTATCGGGCGAACCCTCGCCGCAATGAGGTCAAGCCTCAGAACATGCTCGGCAGCGCCCGAACAACGCGAAGTGCGACACGTCGACAGCGAAGCCCTTTTCGGCCGACAGCCGGGCAACCACATCGGCCACCAGCTCGGAGGAAGCCTCCTCCACTGCGTCGCAGTCGCGGCACACCAGGTGGACGTGGTCGTCGTCGCCCGCGAGCGAATAGGTCGGCGCGCCGTGCCCGAGGTGGGTGTGCCGCACCAGGCTGAGCTCCTCGAGCAGCTCCAGGTTGCGGTAGACGGTCGAGATGTTGACCCCGGAGGCGGTACGGCGGACAGCGGTCGCGATCTCCTCAGGGGTGGCGTGCCCGAGGTGACCGACGGCCTCCAGAACCAGCTGCCGCTGCGGTGTCAGCCGATAGCCGCGAGCCCGCAGCTCAGCCTGCCACTGCGGCCCCGTCTCACCGCTGCGCCCCATCACAGCAGGGTACGGCGAGCAGCCCCCACCACCCGCAATCGCGGCGGAGCGGACGGCACGTCAACGGCGACGCCCCGCCGACCCAAGGGGCCGGCGGGGCGTCGTACAGCCTGGTGTTGCTAGCTGCGGCTGGCGGTGAAGCGGACCGCACCGGCAGCGTTGCCGGGGGTCGCCCCCAGGCCGACCTGCAGGGTGTAGCTGCCGCGGGGCAGGCGCGCCGACACCTGGTAGGTGCCGTCGGTGGCGATCCGGGCCCGGCCGATCTCCTGCAGCCGGCCATCGGACAGCACCCGGTAGAGGCCCAGCGTGCGACCGGCCTTGTTCGGGCTGACCGCGCCCTTGACGACCAGCGCGGTGCTGGCCGCACCGGCCGGTGCGGAGGCCGAGATGCGGACCGCGACCAGCGACCGACGGGCCGCCGAGGTGGCAACCGGGTTGGCGCTGTCCCCGTCGTACCGCACGGAGTAGGTGCCGTTGAACGACGGCAGCGTCCGGAAGATGTAGTCCCCGGTGCTGCTCGGGCGGCTGCGGCCGAGGCTGCGCACCGACCCGTTGTCGGCCCGCACGAACACCGTGATGACGCCGATGCCGACGCTCTTGTCGCCACGGACGACCCGCCCGGTGAGGGCGATGGAGGTGCCGAAGCGGACCTGGCTGGCCGGCGCGTTGAAGCTCACGAACGTGCTCGGGTTGGTGGCGGGCAAACCCTGCGGGGTGACCGTGTTGCTGGCGGTCGCCGGGCTCCTGCCGGTCGCATTGTTGGCGACCACCGAGAACGTGTAGGCCACGCCGTTGGTCAGGCCGCTCACGGTCGCGGCCGTCTGAGAACCGACGCGCGGGTAGGATAACAAGCCCCCCCCCCGGAACAACATAAACGTGATAGAATATTCCGCCC
>JANOTZ010000077.1:0-6194 GCA_031416735.1 Frankiales bacterium | reverse complement strand
GACCCCCGTCACGACCATCGCCGACCCGACCACGGCGGCCCACGGCCAGGTCACCCTGCTCGCCGGAGGCACGGGCAAGACGGTCTGGTCCAAGGCGGGGGACGCGCCCTACCCGCTGGTCCGGGCCGGTGTCCCGGCACTGGGGGTGATGACGGACCTGAGCAGCACGACGTCCAGTGCCTACATCGCCAAGGTGCAGCTCGACGTCTATGACGGTGCAGGCAAGGCGCGGTGGCAGAAGACCTTCACGCTCTCGGTCCCGCACGAGGCGACCGAGGAGGACGCGTACGTCGGCGGGTTCGCCTACCCCTTCACCGACCTCGACGGTGACGGCGGCGCCGAGGGGTTGGTCCTGCTGTATGTCTTCTCCAACTCCAGCGACCGGGTGCAGGTCTCCGTGGTCCGCGCCTCCGACGGGGCCAGCCTGAAGGACTCCACCAGCGGCTTCCTGATGGGCGGTGTCACCCGCAAGGGGCAGGACCGCGTCCTGGTCACCAGCGCCGCGTCGGGCCTGGTCGTCAAGGTGCTCCGGGGCAGCGACAGCCTGCCGCTGTTCACCCGCGTTGTGCCTGGCAGCAAGGGGATCCCGGGCGGATACGCGTACGGCGCGAAGCTGGGGTCGAGCCCCTGCGGTGACGTCGTGGTGTCCGGCTCCGGCAAGGGGCGGGCGGTCTTGGCGGTGCTGGCCAGCGACGGCACGGTCCGGTGGAGTCTGGGCCGCGCGTCGGCCGACCAGCGCCCCGGGACCCTGGCGCTACCCCGCACCGCCCCCCGACCCCGCTGCTAGGTGACGGGGGCGTCCAGGCGGCGCAGGACGCGCAGTGAACCGGTGACCGAGACCTCCTCGAACGCGCCGGTGTCGATCGCCCGCCGGACCACGTTCCACGGCGGCCGACCGCCGTCCTCCGGGTGCTCGAAGACGTCGTGCACGACCAAAACCCCACCCATCACGACGTACGGCGAGAAGCCGGCGTAGTCGTGCTGCGCCACCTCCTCGGTGTGGTTGCCGTCGAGGAACAGCAGCTCGAGCGGCGAGCTCCACCAGCGGGCGACCTGCTGCGTCGAGCCGACGAGGGCGGTCACCACGTCGTCGAGGCCGGCGTCCCAGAGGGTGTGGCGCAGCGACGGAAGCGTCTCGAGCCGGCCGGTATGGGGGTCGACGAGCGAGGTGTCGTGCCACTCCCAGCCGGGCTGGTTCTCCTCCGACCCGCGGTGGTGGTCCAGAGTCGCGAGCTGCGCGTCGACGGCGCGGGCGGCCGCCCCGAGGTGGACCGTCGACTTGCCGCAGTAGGTGCCGACCTCCAGCCACAGACCGGGGCGGGCGGTGAGGGCGGCGGCGTGCAGGGCCGCCGCCTCGTTATCGGGCAGGAAGCCCTTGGTGGCAGCGGCGACGGCATGCCACGTCTGAGTGGGCACAGAGGGGGTCACGGGAGTCCTTGGCTAGGATGACGGTGTCGGAGGGGAGTATCCCCGCAGCTTCGCGGTCGTCAGCACGGTCCTCCCCGGGAGGGCCCGGTCGCGGAGTGGCCCGCGAGGGTCGGGAGAGACCTCCGGTCGGACCCGCTTGTCCAGACCGGAGGAAGAATGCTCGAAGTCCCCACGTACGTCTGGTTCGCCACGATCGGTGGGCTGGTCGCCCTGCTGCTGTTCGACCTGGCGGTCGCGGCCAAGAAGGGCCCCCACAAGATCACGACGGGGGAGGCGACCCGGTGGGTGAGCTTCTACGTCGCCCTGGCCGTCGCGTTCGGGATCGGGCTGTGGTTCGTCGGTGGCCACGAGTACGGCGCGCAGTTCTTCGCGGGGTACATCACGGAGTACTCCCTCAGCGTCGACAACCTGTTCATCTTCGTGATCATCATGGCCAGTTTCGCCGTGCCGGCTGTTCATCAGCACAAGGTGCTGCTGTTCGGGATCGTGCTCGCCCTGGTGCTGCGCGGCATCTTCATCGCCCTCGGCGCGGCCGCCATCGAGCGGTTCGTCTTCACGTTCTTCATCTTCGGGGCGTTCCTCATCTTCACCGCCTACAAGCTGGCGACGACGGGGGAGGAGGAGCACGACAGCGAGAACAAGCTGGTGCTGCTCATGGAGCGGCTGCTCCCGACCACCCGCGAATATCACGGGTCCAAGGTGATGGTGCGGGTCGACGGCAAGCGGGTCGTCACCCCGATGCTGCTGGTGATGATCGCGATCGGGTCGACCGACCTGCTGTTCGCCCTCGACAGCATCCCGGCGATCTTCGGGCTCACCAAGGAGCCGTACATCGTGTTCACCGCCAACGCCTTCGCGTTGATGGGGCTGCGGCAGCTCTACTTCCTGCTCGACGGCCTGCTCGACCGGCTCATCTACCTGTCCAAGGGCCTTGCGGTCATCTTGGGCTTCATCGGAGTCAAGCTGACCTTCCACGCGGCCCACGAGTACTCCTGGGGCAAGAGCTGGGCCCCCGACATCGGGACCTTCACCTCGCTCGGGGTCATCGTGACGGTGCTCGCCACGACCGTGCTGCTTTCCCTGCGGGCCGTGAAGCGGGACCCGTCGCTGGTGAAGGCGACAGCCACCCATGCGGGTGAGGCCCTGGCGCACGTGCCCGAAAAGTCCCACTAGGCGGGACTTTCGCCCGGTGTGTCCGGGCAGGAATCGGGCAAGGTAGTGGCGAACACTTGCTGCAACCTGTTCTTGTCCCGGAGGCTCACGTGCGCGCACGGCAACGATTCACCGCAATGGCCGCCTTGGTGGCCCTCACCCTGGTGGGGGCGGCAACCGGCGCCTCGGCACACGAGGAGCGTGAGTCGCAGTTCCCGTCCGGCAAGGGGACGGTGCCGACCTACCGCACCTACGAGCAGGCGGCGGACCGGATCGTGGTGTGCAAGCCGACCAGCAAGGCGGCGATCGCCCAGATCAAGGACGGCAAGCAGCGCGCCTTCAACCAGAAGCTGCTGGCTCAGTGCGCGTTCGAGCACATCCAGGCGGCCGTCGACGCGGTGAAGAAGCAGGGCACCAACATCTACGTGCTGCCCGGTACCTACCGCGAGGAGCCGTCGTGGGCGCCGCCGTGTGCCAAGGACTACACCGGCGGCATCGTCGACTACCCGCTGATCGTGTCGTGCGGTGAGGTCATCAACCTGGTGACGATCGCCGGTGACGACCCCGACGACGCCGACATGGACTGCGACAACCAGCTCTGCAAGCTGCAGATCGAGGGCACCGGCACCCGCATGGAGGACGTGGTCCTGCGGGGCGGCTTCAAGGCCGACGGCGACTGGGTCAAGCACAACGGCATCAAGGCGGACCGGGCCGACGGCTTCTACCTCCGCAACGTGACGGCGGAGCTGTTCCGCGAGAACGCCCTGTACGTCCACGAGACCGACGGCTACGTCCTCGACACGGTGAACGCCCGTAACAACGACCTGTACGGCATCTTGACCTTCACCTCCGACCACGGGCTGATCAAGGACTGCGACGCCTCCTTCAACGGCGACTCCGGGGTCTACCCGGGCTCGGCCGCCGACGTGAACGCGACCAACCCGGCCACCGGCCCGTTGACGCGGTTCGCGGTCGAGATCCGCGGCTGCAACACCCACCACAACGCCCTCGGCTTCTCCGGCACCTCGGGTAACTCGGTGTGGTTCCACGACAACGACGTCCACGACAACGGTGCCGGCTACGTCACCGACTCGTTCGTCGGCGGCCACCCCGGCATGCCGCAGGACCACGCCTGGCTGACGGGCAACCGGATCCACGGCAACAACAACAACTACTACACGCGCTTCGTGCAGAGCGGCATCTGCAAGAAGACCCCCGGCGAGCGCGGCTACGAGACCGGCACCGTCTGCCCGGCCTTCCCGGTGCCCGTCGGCACCGGCGTGATGATCGCCGGCGGCAACCGCAACTTCGTCGACGCCAACCTCATCTACGACAACTGGCGCAACGGCGTGATGCTCTATTGGGTCCCGGCCGCGATCCGCGGTGAGAACTCACCGCAGGCGCAGTACGACACCTCCAACGGCAACCACGTCACCCGCAACTCGATGGGCAAGCACCCGACCGGGGTCAAGCAGCCCAACGGCACCGACTTCTGGTGGGACGAGCAGGGCGTCGGCAACTGCTGGGACGGCAACACCTCGACGGCTGGCGCGGTCACCCACAACTCGCTGCCGACCGGCCTGCCGGGCTGCGCCGACGGTGGCTCCAAGTCGCCCGTCGGCAATGTCGTGAAGTCCGCCGGTCTCATTCCCTGCTCTCAGTACAACCGCGAGGACGAGCCCGACCCGGCCGGCTGCGACTGGTTCGAGGACCCGGTCCAGCCCGCAGGTCGCGAGGAGGCTGCCGGTGAGGAGGCAGCGCCGGCTGCCGGCAGCGGCACCCCCGTGGCTGCCGGGACGAAGGCGACGTCCTCGACCACCGGGGTGGCGCGACTCGCGGCGACCGGGAGCCCGTTGCTCGGTGGGCTGTTGGGCCTGCTGCTCTGCGCCGGGCTGGCCTTCGCCTACGACCGTCGGCGGCGCGTATGAGAGCCGTGCTGTTCACCGCGGGGCTCGCGGCGACCGCGCTTGCGGGTGCCGCGATGGCGATGGCCCCTGACACCGCAGCCTTCCGCGTCGGAGTGGTGACCTTCGGCGGCAGCGCCGTCGTCACCGACCTCCCCACGTACGGCGAGCAAGGCACCGACATCGTCGACTACCGCCACGGTGCGACCCTGCGGCTCGACGTCCCGCTGACCAACACCGGAAAGCTGCCGCTGACCGTGACGTCGGCGGACCTCGGCGGGGAGCGGCTCGCGCTGCTCAACGTCACCGGCGGCACCTCGCCCGTCACCCTCGGCCCCGGGGAGACCCGGACGCTGCGGATGGACGCGGTCCTGGGCAACTGCCGCTACTACCACGAGCGCGAGGTCCGCACCTACGACGCGGTGCGGGTCCGTTACGCGGTGCTGGGGCGGACCGGGGAGCGCCGGGTCGACCTGGCCCGGCCGATGATCGTGCACAGCCCGATGATCGTGGGCTGCCCCGACCGCAAGCTCAACCGGCAGTTCTACAACCGCACCAACTGACCCCGCGCCGGCGGCCCTCCGGCGGTATGATCCTGGTATGACAACCACGGGGAAGATCGCGGTGAGCCTGCCTGAGCCGCAGATCGCCGCGGCGAAGCAGGCGGTGCGGGAAGGGCGAGCTGCCAGCGTGTCCGCCTACGTGTCGGAGGCGCTGGCCAGGTGCCAACAAGACGATGACCTGGCCGATCTCGTTGCCGAGTGGACCGCCAAAGACGGCGTTCCGTCGCTCGAGGACTACGCCTGGGCCGACGCCGTACTCGGAGGCACGAAGGTTCTCGGGGGTACGAGGGGGCCGGAGGCCGGGCGGGGCCGACGCGCGTGAGCGTCACCCTCGACACCGGGGCCTTGATCGCGCTGGACCGAGGTGATCTGCGCCTGCTGGCTCTGCTCGATCGGATCAGCCGGCGTCAAGGTCGGGTCCTGATCCCGGCGGGCGTGGTGGCGCAAGCCTGGCGCGGCCCGAAGCAGGCCAGGCTCGCCCGCCTCCTGCGCGCACCGGAGGTGGAGGTGATTGCTCTGGACGAGCCGTCCGCCCGCACAGTGGGGGTTCTGCTCGGTAAGACCGGCACGAGCGACACCGTTGATGCCCATGTCGTTGTCGTCGCGCGTCGCTCGGGCACGCCGGTGATCACGAGCGATCCCGACGACCTTCGGCAGCTCGACAACCGGCTCGACATCCACGTCGTCTAGCTGGGTCTCAGCGGAGGGCTTTGGTCCCGCCTCCGACGACCGGCAGGCTGATCGACGTACCGGGACCGACCGCCAGGGTGAACCCGGAGCAGGTCGCACACGGCGTTCCGTCGTACGGCTTCGGAATGACCCACTCGGCCGCCTCACCCGAGACCAGCAGCACGATCCGGTGGCCGCTCTTGAAGGTGTAGTCCATCGGCTTGAGGGTCACGCCGTGGCTGCGCTTGCCGGCTGCCTGCAGTCGCTGCTGGTCCAGACCCTTCTCGTAACGGGTGTCGAGCCAGCCGCGGGTGACGGCGGCGGTGTCGCCGGTCTCCGCGTCGAGGTCGACGAGCGAGACGGCGAGGGTGAGCCAGGTCCGGCCGCTGTCGACCGACACCTTCAGCTTGGGGGAGCCGAAGATCCGCACATCCTGGCGGAGTACGCCGGACTGCAGCGCCGCGTAGGTGGAGTGGCC
>JANOTZ010000076.1:0-23435 GCA_031416735.1 Frankiales bacterium | reverse complement strand
GGCCCAGAGGCCCCCGACCGCCTAGATGTCGTAGTAGAGCGCGAACTCGTACGGGTGCGGACGAAGCCGCAGCGCGTCGATCTCGTTGGTGCGCTTGTAGGCGATCCACGTCTCGATCAGGTCGGGCGTGAAGACGCCGCCCTCGAGGAGGTACTCGTGGTCCGCCTCGAGGGCGAGCAACACCTCCTCGAGCGAGGCCGGGACGGTCGCGATGTTGGTCATCTCGTCCGGCGGCAGCTCGTAGAGGTCCTTGTCGACCGGGGTGGCGGGCTCGATCTTGTTCTTGATGCCGTCGAGGCCGGCCATGAGCATCGCCGAGAACGCCAGGTAGGGGTTCGAGGACGGGTCGGGGCAGCGGAACTCCAGGCGCTTGGCCTTGGGGTTCGAACCGGTGATCGGGATGCGGATGCACGCCGAGCGGTTGCGCTGGCTGTAGACCAGGTTGACCGGTGCCTCGAAGCCGGGGACCAGGCGGTGGTAGCTGTTGACCGTCGGGTTGGTGAAGGCCAGCAGCGACGGCGCGTGGTGCAGGAGCCCGCCGATGTAGTAGCGCGCCATGTCGGACAGCCCGGCGTAGCCGACCTCGTCGTAGAACAGCGGTGCGCCGTCCTTCCACAGTGACTGGTGGCAGTGCATGCCCGAGCCGTTGTCGCCCATGACCGGCTTCGGCATGAACGTGACGGTCTTGCCGGCGGCGTGCGCGGTGTTCTTGATGATGTACTTGAACAGCATCAGGTTGTCGGCGCTCTCGAGCAGCTCGCCGAACTTGTAGTTGATCTCGGCCTGACCGGCGGAGCCCACCTCGTGGTGGCCGCGCTCGACGATCATCCCGGCGTTCTCGAGGTTGACGGCCATCTCGTCGCGCAGGTCGGAGTAGTGGTCGGTGGGGGAGACCGGGAAGTAGCCACCCTTGATGCGCGGCTTGTAGCCCAGGTTGCCACCGACCTCATCCTTGCCGGTGTTCCACGCCGCGGACTTGGCGTCGATCTTGTAGAACGCGCCTTCGGGCTTGTCGTCGTACTGGACCGAGTCGAAGATGTAGAACTCCGCCTCGGCGCCGAAGAACGCCGTGTCCGCGATGCCGGAGCCCTTGAGGTAGGCCTCGGCCTTCTTGGCCACGTTGCGCGGGTCGCGGGAGTAGGCCTCGCCGGTCAGCGGGTCGTGGATGAAGAAGTTGACGATCAGCGTCTTGCGCACCCGGAACGGGTCGAGCCGGGCCGTGGTCGGGTCCGGGAGCAGGAGCATGTCGGACTCGTGGATCTCCTGGAACCCGCGGATCGAGGAGCCGTCGAACCCGAGACCGTCGGTGAAGACGTCCTCGGTGAACGAGCCGGCAGGCACCGTGAAGTGCTGCATCACCCCGGGCAGGTCGCAGAAGCGCACGTCGACCATCTCGACGGCTTCCTTCTTGATGTAACTGAGTACCTCGGCGGCGGTCTTGAACACGTCGTCCTCTCCAGGCTTGACGGAACTGGCTGTTCGAGCGTCACGGAGACGGTACTCAGCCGGTGTGACCCAGCCATGTCCCGTGTGTTTCACGGGGGTTACGTGGGGTCCGGCAGCCGCCTGACGTCGAGGTCTGAGACTAACCCTGAGCCCGATCGCGCCGACAACCTGGCCCTCCACGGGGCTCGGTTAGCCTTGGTCCATGCCGAGATGGACAGGGACCTGGCTCGAAGGCCCGGGGGTCACCCTGGGGGAGCTCCGCAACCCTGGCAGCTATCAGGGCGAGCGGCTCGGACTGCCCCGCGACGGCACCGGCTCGGCGGCGACGTTCAGCGCCCGGCTCGTCGCCTTCACGGTCGACATCTTCGCCTGCGCGTTGCTCGCCGGTCTCGTGAACGTCTGGGTCATCGACCCGACCCCGGCGGAGCGCCAGCTGGCTGCCCTTGGCGTGCTGGCGGTGGAGCATGTGCTGCTCGTCGCCCTCACCGGTCAGACGCTGGGCATGAAGATGCTGGGCCTGAAGGTGCTGCGGTTCAAAGACATCACCCGTCCGCCGGGCTTCCTGCCAGCCCTCATCCGGACCGTTCCGTTGCTGCTGACGCTCGGCCTGACCGGGTTCTTCACCAAGGACGGTCGGGGCCTGCATGACCTGGCGGCCGGCTCCGTCGTGATCAGGGCCTGAGCGCCGTACCGCCGTACGAGCTAACGGGTTTTGCCGCGGGGGACGCGGGTCGGCATCGGGCCCTTCGGGATGGGCATCGCGGTGCGGAGGGCCTTGAGCTTGGCGTCGAGCTCGTTGACCCGAGCCGGCTTGATGTTGCGGGGGAGCCGGGTGAAGTGCCGCTCGAGGTCCTTCAGCGTGATCTGCCCCTCGCCGTCACCCACGACGACGTCGTAGACCGGGGTGTCACCGACGAACCGGGCGAGGGTGCGCTTCTCCGTGCCGATCAGGTTGCGGACCCGGTTGGGTGAGCCCTCGGCGACGAGCACGATGCCGGGACGGCCGACCACCCGGTGCAGCAGGTCCTGCTCCTTGGTGAAGCCGACAGCCGGGGTGACCCGCCAGTTGCCGCGCATGTTCTGGAGTACGGCGGCTGCGGCGCCGAGCTGGCCCTCGACCTGGCTGAACGCCGTCTTCTGCACCCGGCGGCCGAACACCGCCGCAGTGGCGATGAGCGCGAACATCAGGCCGAGCACGCCCGTGTAGATCGGGTGGCCGATGAGGACGCCGAGCAGGACGAACAGGCCCAGCGTGACGACGAAGACCGTGAGGACCAGGGGGAGCATCTTCGGGTCCGCTTTGCGGGTCATCGAGAACGCCATCTTGATCTGGCGCCACTTTTCGCCGCGGGTGGGGCCCGCCTTCTTGACCGGCTTCTTGGCCGCGTCCTTGCTTTTCGCCGAGCGGCGTCCGAATGCCATGTCGGAGAGGTTAGTCGGAGCGGGCGGCGCGCCTGGCAGTCCGCGCGGCGCGGACCTCGGCGTCGTCGGCCTCGGCCTGCTCCAGCGTCGGAGCGGTGCCGCCCATGGCCGACGGGATCCACCAGGTGTCGTCGGCGTCCGCAGGCGTGCCCTGGTAGGTCGCGCGGGCCTCCTCGAGGAGCACCTGCATGCGGACCTTGAGGTCCTTGGTGACCTGGGTGGCCTCGGCGCCGGGCTCGGGAAGGAACGGCTCACCGACGACGATCCGGATGTGGTGGCCGCGCTTCACGTTGCGCTTGCGACCCTTGGCCAGCACCCGGTGGCTGCCCCACACGATGACCGGGATCAGCGGCACCTGGGCCTCGAGGGCCATCCGGGCGGCACCGCTTTTGAACTCCTTGAGCTCGAAGCTTTGCGAGATGGTGGCCTCCGGGAACACCCCGACCAGCTCGCCGCCGCGCAGCGCGTCGACCGCGGACTGGTAGCTGCCGGCCCCCGCCTCCCGGTCGACGGGGATGTGCTTCATCCCACGCATCAGCGGTCCGCTGACCTTGTGGCTGAAGACCTCCTGCTTGGCCATGAAGCGCACCAACCGCTTCTTGGGGCGGAACGCCAGCCCCGCAAGGGCGAAGTCGAGGTAGCCGGTGTGGTTGATGGCCACCACCCCCCCACCTTTCAGGGGGACGTGCTCGCTGCCGGTGATGTCGATCTTCAGCCCGAGGGCAGCGAAGACACTGCGCGCGAACCACACGATGGGGACGTAGACGGGGTCAGCCATACGTCCACGCTAATAGGCCGTCCTCAGTGGGCGGACGCGGCTCGGTGCTCAGCCTCGGTCACCGCGCGGTCGAGAGCCTCGGCAGCCTCTCTCCGGGCCCGGGCGTGTACGGCGTTCTGGGACGTCGAGGCCCAGGCGTTGCGGCGCGCGGAGCGCTGGCCACCGTGGGGCACTGCAGCGAGGGCGAGGGACTGGGCGGTGCGGGCGAGGTCGAGCATCACGTCTGCCTCCGTTGGGGTCTCTCCCAGGGTGGCGAGCCGAGGTAACAGGCACGTGACGTGAGGGTGAAGGGTGCGGGTCGGTCAGCGCACGACTTCGGTCAGGAACACGTCCAGCAGATCGGGGTCGAACTGTGTGGCCCGGCCGGCCAGCATCGTCGCGACCACCCGGTCCTGTGGCCACGCCGGCTTGTACGGACGCACGCTGCACAGCGCGTCGTAGACGTCGGCGATGCTGACGATCCGGGCTTCAACCGGGATGTCGGTGCCCGCCAGGCCTCGCGGGTAGCCCCCACCGTCCCACCGCTCATGGTGGGTCAGCGCAATCAGCGCTCCGATCTGCAGCACCTCGAGGGAAGAGCCGCGCAGCATCGCCGCGCCGGTCTCGGAGTGCTGCTGCATGACGGTCCGCTCCTCGACGGTGAGCGGCCCCGGCTTGAGCAGGATGCCGTCCGGGACCGCCACCTTGCCAAGGTCGTGCAGCATGCTGGCGACGCGGACCATGTCGACCTGCTGGGTGTCCAGACCCGCTGCCTGCGCCAGCGACCCACTCAGATCGCTCATGGAACGCAGGTGCTCGCCGGTGCACGGGTCGCGCCACTCGGCGACCGTCGCCAGTCGCAGCACCGCCTCCTCGTGGAGGGCCTGCACGGTCTGTTCCGACAAGGCGAGCTTGCGTACCGCGTCCTCGAGTGCCACGGTCCGCTGGTCCACCTGCTCGCTGAGCAACGCGCGGGCGTCAGCGCTGGTCCGGTCACGGGCCCGCCTCGTGAGCGCGGCGGCGACGTTGATGAGGATCTCGCTGGATTCGAAGGGCTTGAGGACGTAGCCCATGGCGCCGTACTGGGCGGCGGGCTCGGCGGCGCGCACGTCCGCCAGTGCCGTGACCATGATGACCGCGATCTCAGGATGGTCCTCGGAGATCGTCCGCAGCAGACCGAAGCCGTTCTCGCCCGGCATGTTGACGTCGCACAGCACCAGGTCGACCTGCTGCTCAGCGATCACGATCCGGGCCTCGGCGGCGCTCGCAGCCGCCGAGCACAGGTAGCCCGCCCCCGTGAGCATGCGCAACAGGCCGCGGCGCAGCGCCTCCTCGTCGTCGACGACCAACACGGTCGCGGTGCGGGTGGCGACAGTCATGCGAGCGCTCCTTCAGAGTCCAGGCTTCGGCGTACGGCGTCGACGAGCGTCTCGGCCTGGAACGGTTTGCGGAGCAGTTGGGTACCGCTCGGCAGTGGCCCGCGTCGGGCCAAGTGGTCGCGGCCGTAGCCGGACGCGAACACCACGGGCAGCACCGGGTTGATCAGGCGAAGCTGCTCGGCCAGGTCGGGTCCGGACAGTCCGCCCGGCATCACGACGTCGCTGACGAGCACGTCGACGTGGTGCTCAGCGAAGAGATCCAGGGCCTCCTGGCCGTTAGCCGCCTCGACGACCTCGAAACCGGCCTCGGCGAGGATGCGGCGAGATGCCTTGCGGACGCTCTCCTCGTCCTCCACGAGCAGGACGGTGCCGTGGCCCCGACTGGCGCCAGGCTGGGGCTCGCCGGTGACGTCGGGGAGCCGCTCGTCGGTGCCCGGGAGCAGAACGGTCACGGTCGTTCCTTCCCCCGGTGCGGAGCGCAGGGCTACCGAACCTCCCCAGCGGGTGACGATGCCGTAGACGGTGGCGAGTCCGAGTCCGGTGCCGCGGCCCACCTCCTTGGTGGTGAAGAACGGCTCGAAGGCGTGGTCCGTGACCTCCGGGTCCATGCCGGTGCCTGTGTCGGTCACCCGCAGGCGGATGTTCACCTGATCCCCCTCGCCAGGTATCTCGTCCAAGGCGAAGGTGAGCGTGCCGCCGTCGGGCATGGCATCCCGGGCGTTGACCGAGAGGTTCATCACGACCTGGTCGAGCTCGACGGAATCGGCACGCACGAGCAGCGGGCGGCTGGGGATGTCGAGGACCACCTCGATGTCGTCGCTGAGTGTGCGCTGCAGCAGTCGCTGGCGGTCGGCGATCAGCGCCCGGACGTCCATGACATCCGGTCGCGCCAGGTCGCGCCGGCTGAACATGAGGAGCTGTTGGGTCAGCTCGGCTGCGCGGCGGGCCGCCTTGTCGATCTCGTCGACGTCCTCGAGCCAGGGCTGGCCTTCGGCGGCGGTACGCAGGAAGCCGGTGTAGCTGAAGATGACCGCGAGCAGGTTGTTGAAGTCGTGCGCGATGCCGCCTGCGAGTTGCCCTACCGCCTCCAGTCGCTGGGCCTGCCGGAGGTGTTCCTCGGCGCGAGCCTGCCGCTGGACGGCCTGCTCGACCTCGGCGTTGCGCTCCTCGAGCTGGCTGACCAGCTGCAGCGCGTGGTCGCGTCGACGCTGGGTCTTCTCGAGGAGCACCAGCACGGCAAGGCCGGCAACGAGGCCGAGGGCCAGCATGGCCCAGGGGAGTGCGGCGGCGGTGCGGCCGGTCAGTGGGCTGCGCGGGTGCATGACCAGCACCAGCTTTCCCGTCGTGGTCGTACCGGAGGGGTCCCACGCGTCGGCGAGGCTCGTCCCGACAGCCGTCTGCTCCCGCATCCCTTCCAGCGGCAAACTCCGGGTGTTTGCCATCACCAGGCCGGCGGCTGTCTCACCGCCGAAGTAGAGCGCGTAGTCGACGCCGGCGAAGGGCTTGCCCGGCAGGTCGTTTGCGTAGATGGTGCTCTCGGTCAGCGGCATCTCGAGGTAGGCGACCGTTGTCGGTCCGGCTGGGGCCAGCAGGCCGAGGGACCTCTGGTCGCCGACCTGGTTCAGTGCCACGAGGGCGAGGGCGCCTTTCGCTGCGGCAATGCGCAGGACGCCGTGTCCGTGTGCGGAGAGCAGGTCCAGCAGCGGCCTGCCGCTCTTGGCGAGCACCCGGCCGGATGCCAGGTCGATGACGGCGACCGCTGAGATGCCGGCATCGGTCGAACCCTGGACCCGCTGCAGGGCGGCCGCGGTGGCGGAGAACAGGACGGGGTCGACCTTCCCGTCCGGACGGAGCGTCGAGGTGAGCGCGCTGGTCGCATTGCTGGTCTGGCTGAGCACCGAGGCGAGCACCAGCGCGCCCTGTGCCGTCTGCTGGCGGAGCAACCGCTCCTCGCTCTGCTGCACGAGGTCGCGGGTGAAACCAAAGAGGGCCAGCGTGCTGGTGAGGCAGATCAACAGGACGACAACCGTGCTCCGGTGGAGCCTGAGGCGGCGAGTGCGAGCCCGATCGGTCATGGGGAACGTCCAGTTCGACAGGAAATGTGTGCTCCCAAAATCTCCCGAGCGGCTCATTTCGGCCAGAGCAGGAATGATCATCTTGATCTGACCGAGATGATCGTTCCGGGTAGTCAGTCGGGACTATCCGCAATTGGGAGCGAACGCCGGAGTTAGGCCGATTCGCGGCGGAGGCGGGCCTGGTCGTACAACCTGCCTGCCCGGTACGACGAGCGGACCAGCGGGCCGCTCATGACGCCGGCGAAGCCCAGCTGTTCGGCCTCCTCTCGGAGCTCGACGAACTCCTCGGGCCGGACCCAGCGCTCGACCGGGTGGTGCCGCTTGGACGGGCGGAGGTACTGCGTGATGGTGATGAGCTCGCACCCTGCGGCGAGCAGGTCGGCCAGCGCCTCACTGATCTCCTCCCGGGTCTCGCCCATGCCCAGGATGAGGTTGCTCTTGGTCACCAGGCCGACCGCCCGGGCCTGGGTGATGACGTCCAGGGACCGCTCGTAGCGGAAGCCGGGTCGGATCCGGCGGAAGATGCGCGGGACCGTCTCGACGTTGTGGGCCAGGACTTCTGGCGCGCTGTCGAAGACCTCCTGCAGGAGGTGGGGCTTGGCGTCGAAGTCGGGGATGAGCAGCTCGACCTTCACACCCTCGATCGCGGCGTGCACCAACCGGACGGTCTCGGCGTAGAGCCACGCGCCGCCGTCCGGCAGGTCGTCGCGGGCGACTCAGGTGATGGTGGCGTACTTCAGGCCCATCAGGGCGACCGACTCGGCGACCCGGCGGGGCTCGTCGGTGTCGTAGGCGTCCGGCTTGCCGGTGTCGATGTTGCAGAAGTCACAACGCCGGGTGCACTGGTCCCCGCCGATGAGGAAGGTGGCCTCCCGGTCCTCCCAGCACTCATAGATGTTGGGGCAGCCCGCCGCCTCGCAGACCGTGTGCAGACCCTCGGACTTCACCAGCGACTTCAGCGCTGTGTATTCCGGTCCCATCACCGCTCGGGTCTTGATCCACGAGGGCTTCTTCTCGATGGGCGTCTCGGCGTTGCGCACCTCGAGGCGCAGCAACTTCCGGCCGTCCGGTGCGATGGTCACAGTGGCAAGGCTAACGTCGCCCGCGACCGCCTGCTTCCCGGAGGACCGACCGATGCGCATGCTCTACCTGCGGGTGCCCGACCTCGACGCGCTCGAGCGAGACCCCGATGTCGCCGCCCAGTGGTTCGCCGACACCGAGCCCTTGGACCTCGGCGCGGCCTGGCACGCCGTCCACTTCCTGCTCAATGGCTCGGCCTGGGGCGGCTCGCCGCCGCTCTTTGATGCAGTTCTTGGCGGTACGGCGCTCGGTGACCCCACGACCTATGAGCCGATCCGGTTCGTCAGCCCGGTCGAGGTCGAGGCGGTCGCCGAGGCCCTCCCCGACCCCGACGAGTTGGTGCCGCGTTTCACCCACAAGGCGCTGCGGCAGGCCGAGATCTACCCCGACAGTGCCTGGGAGCAGCCCGATGTGCTGACCGCCCTCGTGCTCCCGGCCTACGCCCACCTGGTGGCGCTGTTCACCGACGCGGCCGCGGCCGGTGACGCGGTGCTCATCACCCTCGACAGGAGCTGACCGGTGGACCTGCGGATCTTCACCGAGCCCCAGCAGGGCGCGACCTACGACGAGCTGCTCCGGGTGGCGAAGGCCACCGAGGACCTCGGCTTCGACGCGTTCTTCCGCAGCGACCACTACCTGACCATCGGGGGTGACGGCGGCGTCGGCTCCACCGATGCGTGGGTGACCCTGGCGGGGCTGGCCCGGGAGACATCCAGGATCCGGCTCGGCACGCTGGTGACGCCGGTGACCTTCCGGCTGCCCGGGCCGTTGGCGATCAGCGTCGCGCAGGTCGACCAGATGTCCGGCGGGCGCGTCGAGCTCGGCCTCGGTGCGGGCTGGTTCGACGGGGAGCACACGGCCTATGGCATCCCGTTCCCGGGGACCGCCGAGCGCTTCGAGCAGCTCGAGGAGCAGCTCCAGGTGATCCGCGGGCTGTGGGCCGCAGAGGGTCCCTTTTCTTTTGCTGGCAAGCACTTTCAGCTCACCGACAGCCCCGCCTTGCCCAAGCCGGTGCAGCGCCCCGGGCCTCCTGTCGTGATGGGCGGCTTCGGCGCCACCAAGACGCCGCGGCTGGCCGCGACCTACGCCGACGAATACAACGTGCCGTTCGCCTCGGTCACCGACACTGCCGCGGCCTTCGACCGGGTCCGTGCCGCCTGTGACCTCACCGGCCGCAGCCTGGTGCTGTCCACGGCCCAGACGATCGCGGTCGGCAAGGACGACGCGGAGGTCTCGCGACGGGCTGAGGCGATCGGTCAGTCGGCGGAGCACGTGCGCCAACACGGCCTTGGCGGCACCGTCGCCGAGGTCGTCGACAAGCTCAGCCGGTACGGCGAGATCGGGGCCACCCGGGCCTATCTGCAGACCTTCGACCTGTCCGACCTGGACCACCTCGAGCTCATCGCGTCCGAGGTGCTCCCTCAGCTCTGAAGGCGCTCCTGGAAGAACGCAAGCACGCGCTGCACCGACGGTTCGTCGCGGTGCTCGGTGACGACCGAGTGGCCCCTGCCGGGCAGCTCGACCGCCAGGAAGCCGTCGCCGAGCTCGCGGCGCAAGGTGTCGAAGCGGGTGCCCACCGCCTTGTCGGAGGCATACCGCAGCCCGAGGACCGGGCAGCCGGCGGCGACCCGCTCCTTGACGGCCGCGAGGTCGGTAGGGGAGAGGTTGAGGTCGGCAGCCAGGCTCCGCGTGACGGGGAACGGCAGCGAGGGCTGGCTGAGCACGGGCGCAGCCACATGTCCGTCGACCATCATCGCGAGGGCGAAGCCCCCGCTGAAGCACATCCCGAGGGCGCCGACCCCTGGACCGCCGAGCTCGGTGTGCAGGTCCTTGGCCAGGGCGCGCAGCCAGCTGATGACCGGGGAGGTCCGGTTGGCCGCCCACGTGTTGAACTCAGCAGAGATGCAGACCTTGCTGATGGAGCGCACGATCGGGCCGATCGCGAACGGCCCACCGGGAGTGCCGACCAGCGACGGCATGACCACCGTGAAACCGGCGCCGACGACCTCCTCGGCGAAGGTCTGCACCTTCGGGGTGATGCCGGGGATCTCGTGCACCACGATCACCCCGGGCCCTTCGCCCCGCCGGAAGGTCGGGTAGGTCTTCCCGTCAGCCGTGAAGGTGCTCTCGTCCCATCCCGCGAGTCTGCTCATGGCCGCACACTCTCACCAGGCTCGACGGTGACGTCGTCGCCCACGCCGACGACACCCTCGGCGACCACCGACGCGTAGAGCCGGCTCTGTCCCGGGCGGACCTGGTGCAGCATCCGTCGGAACCCTCGATCGCTGAACCACTGGGCGTTCTTGGCGCACGGGACGGCGTACGACGTGACCTGCAGCAGCGCCGTCCCCGCCTGAAGGCGCACCCCTGGTGACAACGTCGCCCAGTCCAGCCCCCGGACGGTGAGGTTCTCGCCGGCGCTGCCGAACCCGATCGGGTGGCCCTCGGCCTGCAGGCCCTCGATCACCTCGGCCGACCACAGGCACACCGCCTGCCACGGCCGGCCGTGATGGTGGCGGTCGTCCTGCCGGTCGCCCTCGACGCCCCGCCTGGACACTGCAACGCGAGCCACCGCCTGCTTCGGCACCCCGCCGGCGCTCCGGTTGACCTGGACCACGGTTCCGGACTGTGGAGCGGTGCCCGCATGTCGCAGCCGACCGGCCTCGTGCAGAAGGTGCATCGCGTCGTGCACGACGAGCGGATGGAGCCCCTCCTCGGGGAGCGCGTCCAACGGGGCGAGGAGCCGCGACAGCTCAGGCAGCACCTCGGGAGGAGCGCCGTCGAGGACGCCGCCGGCCAGCTGCGGTGCGGTGGCGAGCGTCGTACGCAGGTCCTCTTCTGTGTAGAGCTCCGACTGAAAGCCACACACCGTGCAGTTCATGAGATCCCTTGTGGGGCAGGGACAGTCAGGAGCGAGGGGAGCCGCTGCTCGAGCAGCGGCAGCACCTCCGTGACACCGACCGGGCGACCCAGCTCCACGGTGAGAGTGGTGACCGAGGCGTCCACGATCCCGCAGGCGACAATCGCGTCGTACGGCGAAAGGCTGTTGTCACAGTTGAGGGCGAAGCCATGCATGGTGACCCCACGGGCGACCCGGATGCCGATCGCAGCGATCTTGCGCGCGCCATCGGTGGTCCAGACGCCCGAGCGGCCGTCGACGCGGCGGGTGGCGAGGCCGAGGTCGGCGCAGACGTCGATGAGCACCTGCTCGAGGCGACGGACGTAGGCGACCACATCCATCGGGTCCGGCAGGCGCACGATCGGATAGCCGGTGACCTGCCCCGGGCCGTGCCAGGTGATCTTGCCGCCCCGGTCGACGTCGACCACCCGGGCACCGTCGGTGGGTCGCTCCCACACCTCGGTGCGCTTCCCGGCCGTGTAGACCGGCTCGTGCTCCAGGAGCAGCACGACGTCGTCCTGGGCCCCGGCGACGACCTGGTCGTGGAGGTCCTGCTGCAGCACCCAGGCGTCGTCGTAGGCGACCTGGCCCAGCCAGCGGATGTCCACGCGAGCAGCCTACGGCGGGACCGGTACCTTCCCCCGCGTGACGACACCACCGAGCTTCGCCCGCCGCCACCGGATCGGTGAGGTCGCCGGCCTCGTCGCGGTGCTCTACGTCGCTCTCGTGCTCGGCGGTTTCCTGACGTCCTTCCTGGGCCTGTCGGACGTGCAGGAGAACAACACGGCGTCGTTCCTGCCGCGCGCGGCCGAGTCGACACGGGCGCTGGCGGTGCAGGAGACCTTCGCCGGCAAGGACGTGGTCGGGACCGTGCTGCTGTACGAGCGGGACGGGGCGCTCACGGTGCAGGACCGGGCCCGGGCCGTGGAGGACCTGACCCTGATCCGCAAGGGCGACTGGCTCCGCGGGCAGCCGTCACCACCGGTCCCCAGCGCCGACGGCCAAGCCCTGCAGCTGTATCTGCCGCTCGACGGCCGCGACCTGGACAGCTTCGTCAAGAGCGTCGAGGACCTTCGAGCCCTGCTGGACCGGCCGGGGAGGCCGGCCGGGTTGGAGACCTACGTGACGGGGCTCGGCGGGCTGCAGGCCGACCTGTTCGAGGTGTTCGCCGCGATCGACTCCTCACTGCTGTTGGCGACCGTCGGGGTTGTCGTGGTGATCCTGCTCATCGTCTACCGCAGTCCGCTGCTCACCTTGCTGCCGCTGCTGTCGGTCGGCGTCGCCTTCGTCCTGGCCGGCGGGATCATCTACCTGCTCGCCAAGGCCGATGTGCTCACCGTCAACGGGCAGAGTCGCGGCATCCTGCCGGTCCTCGTGTTCGGCGCCGGCACCGACTACGCCCTGCTCATCATCGCCCGCTACCGCGAGGAGCTGCATCGCGTCGAGCGGTCCTGGGACGCCATGCGGGCTGCACTGCGGGGGTCCATCCCGCCGATCATCGCGTCGGCCCTGACCGTGATCCTCGGGCTGCTGTGCCTGCTGTTCAGCGAGCTGTCGTCCAACCGGGGACTCGGACCGGTCGCCGCGATCGGCGTGGCCGCCGCGGCGCTGACCATGATCGTGCTGCTGCCGGCCCTGCTGCTCGCCACCGGCAGGCGGGTCTTCTGGCCGCGCATCCCGCACCTCGACGGCCGCGACCCGGTGGAGAGCGGCCCCTGGTCGCGGGTCGCCGGGTTGGTGGGACGCCGGTCCACCGCAACGGCGGTCGGCACCGGTCTGGTCCTGCTGCTGCTGGCCCTGGGGACCACCCAGCTGAAGGCCTCCGGGATCCCGCAGAGCCAGGCCATCACGAGCAACGCCGAGTCGGTGGTCGGCCAGAAGCACCTCGAGCGGCACTTCCCGGCCGGACTCGGCTCGCCGGTCGACATCGTGGGGCCGGTCGCCTCCGCCGATGCGATCCTCGCCACGGTCAAAGCCCACCCGAAGGTGGCGGCTGCGGCGTTCCTGTCCTCCGACGGCGGGTTCACCGGACCGCCCCGCCTCGTCGCGGGTCAGGTGCTCGTCCAGGCCGTGCTGTCGGTCCCCAGCGACTCTCCCGCGGCGACCGCCGCCGTCGAAGACCTCCGGACCCGGCTGGACGCGGTCTCCCGCGACGCGCTCGTCGGGGGCTTCACCGCCATCGACCGGGACATTCAGGTCTCGTCGCAGCGCGACCGGAAACTCATCATCCCGCTGGTGCTGCTGGTCATCCTGCTCGTGCTCACGGTGCTGCTCCGGAGCATCGTGGCCCCACTCCTGCTCGTCGCGACCGTGGTGTTGAGCTTCTTCGCGACGATGGGGGTCTGTGCCTTTTTCTTCAACGAGGTCTTCGGTTTCCCCGGAGCCGACTCGTCGTTCCCGTTGTTCGCCTTCGTGTTCATCGTGGCGCTGGGGATCGACTACAACATCTTCCTGATGACCCGGGTCAGGGAGGAGGCGGCGCTGTCCGGGACCCGGGCCGGGACGCTCAAGGCCCTCACCGTCACCGGGGGTGTCATCACCAGCGCCGGGCTGGTCCTGGCGGCCACCTTCGCCGTCCTGGGGGTCCTGCCGCTGGTGCCGTTCGCCGAGATCGGTTTCGCGGTCGCCTTCGGGGTGCTGCTCGACACCCTCATCGTGCGATCGCTGCTCGTGCCCGCACTCGCGGTGCGGCTCGGCGACCGGATCTGGTGGCCGGGAGCGCTGGCCCGACGCGACCGGCACACGCCGTCCTGACGCCTCGATGGGCCGACGTCTCGTAGAGCCTGACGGCACCGCCGCGTTCGTCGCGGCGGCCGCCCCGCCCCGCCGCCCCGCCCCGCCCCGCCCCGCTCCGCTCCGCGGGAGGCCGCCTCCCGCTCATTGGCCTGGCGCCACAAACTCACGACGATTTCCCGCCCGTGGCGGTGGCCGTTGAGCGTGGTAGGAGAGCGCGACCGGCTTCAGTGTGTGGAACTGGCTGCCCGCCGTCGGACGTTCCCGCGGGAACGTCCGAAGATCGCAAGGGTCTGTGGGGAGGTAACGCCGACTCGCAGGGGCACGTTTCCGCTATCGGTCAGTCAAGGTCCAGCCGTCGGTACCGCCACTCGACGAGGGGTACACCGTCGCGCTCTTCGTGCTTGATGCCGCCGTCGTTGAACCAGCCGCGTCGCTCGTAGAACAGGCGCGCACGTTCGTTGATGTCGAGCACCCAGAGCGTGGCCTCGCGGAAGCCACACTCCCTGAGAGCCTGCATGGCAGCGTCGTGGAGCCGCGCTCCGACACCGCTATCCCAATGGTCCGGGTGAACGTAGATCGATGCGTAGCTCTCCCACGTACGCATCGAGGGGGTCTGTATCTCGTGAGCGCCCCGCGGCGGCGAAACCGATGAGCGCCACCTGGTCCTCTGCGACCAGGATCGTTCCGTCGCCCTCGAAGGCCACCCGCCACCGAGCTTCGCCCTGCGAAACCGACAGTGAGGCGAGGTAGTCGGCGGGGAGGGCGTCGCGGTAGGCCTTCTGCCAGGAGGCGACGTGCACGGTCGCGATGCCGTGGGCGTCAGCCTCCGTTGCGACTCGAATCCGTACGGGCATGTTCAGATACTGGTGGATCGCCGAGCAGTTACTGCGGTTCCGTGCCTTGACCTAGTCCGAGGCGCCGCCTGAGCCCGATGGCAAGGGACAGACAGCCGGCCAAGGTGACCGCGTTGATGACCAGGGGCAAGCTCAGGGAGGCCAGCACTCCGAAGAGCGCGAAGAGTCCGAGCAGAGTCACGATGAACAACGCCGTTCGGTAACCGACGACCTTGTATGCGCTCATAGCCACAGTCTTGCGCAAGACGCGGTCAAGGTGGGTGGCACGTGACGCGAACGCCTAGGGCGGTCAGTGCCATGGAGCCCCAGCTCGGTGCCGGGAGAAGCTCCGGGGCCCTGTGGACAACGGCCGGGGCGGGTCGGCGGACCGTCCTAGCGTTCGGGCATGGGTGATGCGGATGTGCCGGGTTTCGATGTGCCGGGGTTCGAGGTGGAGGCCTTACTGGGCTTCGGCGCGGGGGGCGAGGTGTGGCGGGCCCGCGAGCAGCCCTCCGGCAACCTCGTGGTGCTGCGGCGGTTGGCCGGGGCCGACAAATCACTGATCGCCCGGATCCGCGCGGAGGCGACCGTCGTGCGATCACTCCCGTCGTCGCACCTGGTCCGCACACGCACCCTCACCCGGGTCGCCGGTGAGGAGGTGCTGGTCCTTGACCATGTCGCCGCCGGATCGTTGGAGGCGCTGCTCGCGCGGCGGGGGCGGGTCGAGCCGGGCGAGGTCGTCACCGCGGTGGCGCCGCTCGCCGAGGCGCTGGGCCAGGCGCATCGCCACGGGCTGGTGCACGGTCGGATCAGTGCCTCCAGCGTCCTGCTCACCGGCACGGGCAAGCCGCTGTTGGAGGGCCTCGGCCTGACCTGCCTGTACGACGTCGCGGGCGCCCCCGGCGCTGCCTCCGACGTGTGGGATCTCGGCGCTCTTGCCTATCTGATGCTCACCGGTGAGGCGCCCGGCGCTGCACCACTGGCTGGCACCTCAGAACTGGCCGGCACCTCAGAACTGGCCGGCATGGCGCCGACCGCCCCGTTGCGACTCGTGCAGGCGATCGCGTCCGCGCTCGACGCCGACCCGGCGCTGCGGCCGTCCGCGGCCGACTTCGCGGCTGCGTTGCTCGTCGCCTGCCCGGCGCTGCCGCTGCAGGGCCTGCGGGAAGTCACCCCGGACCCGACCCTGCCGGTCACGCCTGGCGGCCAGAGCCGACGCCTCCTCGTGGGCGCCGTCGCGGTCCTCGCCCTCCTGACGGTGGTGGCGGGAGGTAGGGCCTGGGGTCGCCACAGTGCGGTGCAACCCTTGCAGGTGGCGGCCGCGATCGCGCAGGCTCAGGCGGCGACCAACCAGGCTCCGGCGCCGACCCGCCCGGCTGCGGACTGGACGCAGGTCCTGCGGCAGCTCGACCTGCTGCGTGCGCAGGCGTTCGCGCGGGCCGACCCGGCCGGGCTGGCCCGCGGCTACACCGAGGGCAGTGCGCTGCTCGTCGCGGACCGGCCGGCCGTGGCCGGGTTGGCCCGCGAGCGCCGTACCGCAGTAGGGGTGGTGCATGTGGTCCGGTCGGTGGTGCCGATCGCCGTCGGCACCGACCGGGTCGAGTTGCGCGTCACGGAGTCGTTGGCGGCGTATGAGCTGCGGGGGAGCGCGACCAGCAGGCAACCGGCCGGGCCGGTTGTCGAGCACGTCGTGGTCCTGGTCCATACGGCCGCGGGCTGGCGGGTGGCCGAGGTACGGGTCGGAGGCTCAGCGCTTGTCGAGGCAGGCCAGGAGCGCTGACCGCAGATCGGGGTGTGTGAAGGCGAAGCCGCTCCGGTCCAGCACGGCGGGGACCAGCCGCTGACCGACCAGCACGCCCTCCTGGGCGAAGCCACCGAGGGCCAGTCGCAGCGCCGCCCCAGGCACACCGAGGGGGGCGGTCGGCCGGTGCAGCGCGGCGCCCAGCGCCTTGGTGAACTCGCGGTTCGTGACCGGCGCCGGGCTCACCAGGTTGACCGGGCCGGCGATGTCGGCCGTCAGCAGGTGGGAGATCGCGGCCAGCTCGTCCGTCAGGCTGATCCACGACAGCCACTGCCGGCCACTACCGAGAGGCGCACCCAGCCCGGCTTTGAAGATCGGCAGCTGCTTGCCGAGCGCCCCGCCGTCGGCGGTCAGCACGATGCCGGTGCGCAGGTGGACCACCCGCGCGGCCTTGTCGGCCGGGGCGGTCGCGCGCTCCCACTGCTGACACACGTCGGCGAGAAAACCGTCGCCGACCGGGCCAGTCTCGTCGGTGACGGTGTCGCCCGTATCGCCGTAGAAACCGACCGCGCTCGCCGACAGCAGCACCGGAGTGCCTGCCTGCGCCACCGCTCGCGCGACAGCCGCGGTCCCGGTCACCCGGCTCTCGAGCACCACCCGCTTGTACGACGATGTCCACCGCTTGTCGCCGATGCCGGCGCCTGCGAGGTGGACGAAGGCGTCGAGCTGGGCGACCGCATCCGGCACCAGGTGCCGGCCGTCCCAGAACCGCTCGTTCGCGGCTTCGGCCGGTCGGCGTACGAAGCGCACCACCTCGTGCCCGGCGCTGGTGAGCACGGGGACGAGGGCGCTGCCGATCAGGCCGGACGAGCCGGTGAGGCCGATTCTCATGGTCCGATCCTGCCCCGGGACGAGCCGCAGCGCACGGTCAGGGCGTGAGGTGTGCGTCGGCCCACGGGCCAGGAAGCGGTTCGCCGCGGCCCCAGAGTCGAAGCAGGACCGTGGCGGGGGAGCCGAGCACGGTCACGCCCGGGTTGCCCGTGCCGACGCGCCACCCCCGGCCGCCGGCCACGAAGTGCAGGCTCCCCTCGGGCAGGGTCGCCCGGCCCGACTTGAGCTGACGGGGCGCGAAGAAGTCGAGGACCTCGTCGATGCCGTCGGCGGCCTGGACGTCGTCGAGCGCGTACGGCTGGACGTCCCAGCGGTGCACCGCCACCTCGTGCAGCTGGCGGCGGCGCCAGAACCCCGCCGTGCGGTTCAGTCGGTCGAACGTCCACGCCGGGGCGTCGGCCGGTCGACTGCGGAGCGCCTCGAGGAGCTGGCCGGCCTCGTCCTCGTACGCCGCGTCCAGCTCGCCAGTCGGGGGCGTGCCGACGTACCCCGGGTCGGTGTCGCTGTCGAGCGCCGAGCGGGCCCAGCGGTGCACCCCGATGAGGTGCCCGGTGAGGTCGCGGACGGTCCAGTCCGGGCAGGCGGGCACCGGGTCGTCGGGGTCGGCGATGCGCAGCGCGGCGGTCATCGCGGCGACCTCGCCCTCGAGCAAGGCGAGGTGGTCCACGGCCGTCACAGCTCGTTCCTCGTGTTCGCGGTCACAGCTCGCCCGTCGCTCGTTGCTGGCGCAACTCGCTCCTCCTGCTCGCTCAAAGCCCCAGCTCGGCGGCGAAGTCGCCCTCCTCGAGCCGGTTCTTCACCGTCACGAGGAAGCGGGCGGCGTCGGCGCCGTCGACGATGCGGTGGTCGTAGGTGAGCGCGAGGTAGACCATCGAGCGCACCGTCACGACTTCACCGAGCGTCGGGTCGTTGACCACGACCGGGCGCTTGACGACCGCGCCGGTACCGAGGATGCCGACCTGCGGCTGGTTGATGATCGGGGTGTCGAACAGCGCGCCGCGCGAGCCGGTGTTGGTCAGCGTGAAGGTGCCGCCGCCGAGCTCGTCGGGGCTGACCTTGTTGGTGCGGGTCCGCTCGGCGAGGTCGGCGATCTTGCGGGCCACCCCGGACAGGTTGAGGTCGCCGGCACCCTGGATGACGGGCACCAGCAAGCCACGGTCGGTGTCGACGGCCATCCCGAGGTTGACGTCCTCGTGGTAGGTGACCGTGCCGGCCTGCACGTCGATGCTGGCGTTGACGCCCGGGTGGGCCTTGAGCGCCTCGATCGTGGCGAGGGCGAAGAACGGCAGGAAGCTGAGCTTGGTGCCCTCGCGGGCCGCGAAGTCGGCCTTGGCCTGGTCGCGGAGCTTCGCGATCACCGTCACGTCGGCCTCGACCACCGTGGTGAGCTGCGCGCTGACCTGCAGCGACTCCACCATCCGGGCCGCGATGACCTTGCGCAGCCGGCTGAGCGGCTCGGTCTTCCCGCGTACGGCGGCAGGGGCCGTCACGGAGGCAGCCGGCGTGCCGGCGGGCGTGGCGGTGGTCGCGGCGGCGGGGGCCTGGGCGGCGGGAGCGGCAGGGGCCTGGGCGGCAGGGGCGGCCGGGGCCTGGGCGGCCTGGGCGGCAGGAGCGGCGGTGGGTGCCGGGGCAGCCGGGGCCGTGGTGATGGCGGGTGCCGGGGCGGCTACAGCGGGTGCCGGTGCAGCTGCGGGTGCGGGTGCGGCTGCCGGTGCAGCGGGGGCAGGTGTGCCCTGGCCTTGGCCGGCGGCGTCCAGGACGTCCTGCTTGCGGATGCGGCCACCTACGCCGGTGCCCTGCAGGGTCGACAGGTCGACGCCGTGTTCGGCGGCGAGCTTGCGCACGAGCGGAGTGACGTACGCGCCCTCACCGCCGGCGACAGCCGGAGCCTGAGCGGCCGGGGCGGCAGCGGCAGTGGCAGCAACCGGGGCGGGAGGTGCCGCGGCGGCGACCGGGACCGGCTCGGGAGCGGCGGCGACCGGGGCCGGCTCGGGAGCGGCGGCGACCGGGGCCGGCTCGGCGGCAACCGGCTCGGCGGCGGCGGGCTCTGCCCCGTCGGAGATGACGGCGAGCTCGACGCCGACCTCGACGGTCTCGTCCTCCTGGACCTTGATGGAGGTGACGATGCCTGCGACGGGGGAGGGGATCTCGGTGTCGACCTTGTCGGTCGATACCTCGAGCAGCGGCTCGTCGACCTCGACGCGCTCGCCTTCCTTCTTCAGCCAACGGGTGACGGTGCCCTCGGTAACGCTCTCGCCGAGACGGGGCATGGTGACGGAGACGGCCATGAGGGTGCGCGTAGTCCTTTGTCTAGGTGAGGCTGACGAGGTCGGCTGACGAGCGGGAGCGGGACGGGGTGGGGCAGGGGTTGCGTTAGGCGTGGCTGTGCAGGGGCTTGCCGGCGAGCGCGAGGTGCGCCTCGCCCACCGCCTCGGACATGGTCGGATGCGGGTGGATGAGCTGCGCCACCTCGGACGGCAACGCCTCCCAGTTGGTGATGAGCTGTGCCTCGGCGATGAGCTCACCGACGCGGTCGCCGACCATGTGGACGCCGAGCACGGGGCCGTCCTTCTGGGCGATGACCTTCACGGCGCCGGCGGTGCCGAGGATCCGGGCCTTGCCGTTGCCGGCCAGGTCGTAGGTCGCCTCAATGATGTCGTAGCCACGGTCGACGGCCTGCTGGGAGGTGATGCCGACCGACGCCACCTCGGGGTGGGAGTAGGTGACGCGTGGGACGCCGTCGTAGTCGACCGGCGTGACCGGCAGGCCGGCGAGCCGCTCGGCGACCAGGATGCCCTCGGCGAAGCCGACGTGGGCCAGCTGCAGGGTCGGGATGAGGTCACCGACCGCGCTGATGGTGGGGACCGAGGTCTGGCAGTAGCCGTCGACCTTGACGAAGCCGCGCTCCATCTCCAGGCCGACCTGCTCGTAACCCAGGCCCTCGGACACCGGGCCCCGGCCGATGGCGACGAGCAGCAGCTCGGCCTCGATGGCCTTGCCGTTCTCGAGGTGGACGATGACGCCGTCGTCGGTGTGCTCGACCTTGGAGAAGCGGGCGTTGAGCTCCTGCTTGATGCCGCGCTTGCGGAAGGCCCGCTCGAGCAGCTTGGAGGACGACTCCTCCTCGAGCGGGACCAGGTGCGGGAGGGCCTCCACGATCGTGACCTCGGCGCCGAACGAGCTCCACACGGAGGCGAACTCGCAGCCGATGGCGCCGGCGCCCAGGATCACCACGGACTCCGGGATGCCGTCGAAGGCCAGCGCGTCGTCGGAGGTGATGACCCGGGTGCCGTCGATCTCCAGGCCAGGCAGGGAGCGCGGGAAGGAGCCGGTGGCCAGCAGGACGTGCCGGGCCTCGATCCGGCGACCGTCGACCTCCACTGCCGTCGGGGACACCAGCTTCCCGGTGCCCTGGACGACCTCGATGCCCCGCGACTTCACCAGGCCGGTGAGCCCCTTGAACAGGCCCTCGACGACCTTGCCCTTGTAGGCGTTGACCGCGGCCATGTCGACCGACTCGAAGGTGGCGTTGACCCCGAACTGCGCGGCCTCCTTGACCACGGCGACCGTCTCGGCCGAGTGGAGCAGGGCCTTGGTCGGGATGCAACCGCGGTGCAGACAGGTGCCGCCTACCTTGTCCTTCTCGACCATGACGACGGTCAGGCCGAGCTCGGACGCCCGCAGCGCCGCGGCGTATCCGCCACTGCCGCCGCCCAGGACGACCAGGTCCACGATTCCCGACTGGGTCACTGCCACTGCTCCTTCATCGATGAACGTCAGGCGGACTGCGCCCGACACGTGGCATCCTTCCACTCATCACCTAAAGGTCGCGACCACCCCCGTGACATTCCCGGCAGGAGGCGCCCGATGGCCCTGTTCGACAAGGCGCGACGCAAGCCCCGCCCAGGCACGATCCGCACCGCCGAGAACAGTGACCAGGCTCACCTCGAGGCGTTCGCTGCCTCCCACTCGGGCGTCGAGGGCTTCGTGGAGCCGCAGACCATGACCACCACGACGACGCTGGTGCTCGTCGCGGGTGACGGCGAGTGGACCAGGCGGCGGATGCCCTCGGCGAAGGACGCCTTTGACCTTGGTCGCAAGCTGGCCATCCCGGTCTACGACGTGGCCGCGACGGGCTACCCCAACCGGATGCGGGAGTGGACGGCTACCCGCAAGGCCGCGGGGGAGCCCCGCTCCACCTGAGTGGGCAGGACATCGGGCTCCTGCGCCGAACCTCGTCGGCATGAACCGTTTCCTGCGCCCCGCCCTGGTGGCCGTCCTGGCCGCGTCAGTGCTCACCCCCCTCGGCCTGGGCCAGGCGCAGGCGGCACCGACGAAGGCCGGTGATGACGCAGTGGTGATCGCCGTCATTGACAGCGGCATTTCGCCGTACCACTGGGACTATCTCGCCTCCAAGATGCCGCAGGCCCGCGACCGCGACCGCAGTAACGACCTGCCGCTCGACAAGGACCCGGCGACCTGGCTGAAGGGCTTCCCGAAGAGCGGGCTCGCCAGCAAGACGGCGATGAAGCTGCACCTGGCGGAGGACGACGACAACGCCAACATCGCCGCGCTGAAGGCGAAGGACGCGGCCCAGTGGGCGAAGGTCAAGAACAGCACGCCCGGGAACATCAACTACTACTGGTTCCCCGGCACGAAGGTCATCGGCGGCGTCTCGTTCGGGTATGCGGAGAAGGCCACCGAGCAGCTCGACAGGGGGACGGCCGGCGCCCCGGCGGTGGGCTACACCTACACGCCGGTCTACGGCACCGACCACGGCCAGGGCACCTCCAGTGTCAGTGTCGGCAACCTGCACGGCACCTGCCCGGAGTGCCTCATCGTGCACATCACCGCGGCCGACACGACCGCCACCGAGCAGGCGCTGGCCTGGGCGGAGAGCCAGCCGTGGATCGACGTGGTGAGCAACAGCTACGGCCTGCAGACCGTTCCCACCGGCGTGGTCCGCGACGGCCTGTACGGCGGTCCGGTCGACCTGCAGAAGAAGGCCAGCGAGCGCGGTCAGACCATCGTGTTCTCGGCAGGCAACGGCATCGAAAACGGCTTCGTCGTTCCCTTCTCGACGCTCACCAGCACGGTCAAGGGACCTGACTGGGTCATCACCGTCGGTGCGACGGTCTCCGCGAAGTCCGGGGACAACGCCAGCGGTTCGGGCAAGCCGGTCGACGTGTCGGGCATCGGTGAGGACTACCCGAGCGCCTACAACTCCAAGACCGTGTCCGGCGGTGAGCTGTTCAGCGGCACCTCCAACGCGTCACCGACGATCGCCGGCACCTACGGCCGCGGCCTGCACCTGGCCCGCCAGGCGATGGCCGGCCCGTCCCGGGTCCAGGCCGGTGGCGTGATCAGTGTCGGCAAGGCCACCTGCGGGAAGGCCCGTCCCGGCTGCGAGGTCGGCGACGGCAAGCTGACCGCGGTCGAGCTGCGCGACCGGCTGCTCAAGGGCGCCGTCAGCACCGGGGGCGGCACGTCACCGGGGGCGATCAACCACGTGGGCCGGTTGGCCGACGAGCACTACGCGGGCGAGGGGCACGGCACCTACTCGGCGCGGCTCAAGCGCGACGACGACCGGTGGCTGGCCGAGTTCGACGCCTTCTTCGGTCCGGTCGTGGGCACCCGGGCGGCGCTGAAGCGGCCCGCGGACGAGGCGGCCTGGTTCCTCGTCGACTCCTGGTGCCGGCAGCACATCTTCGGTTCCTGGAACGGCGGATACTTCAAGGAGGGCAAGGACACCTTGCCGGCCGCCGACCCGCAGAAGGCACCGGTGCGCACCGCCTACGCGCTGGCCTGCAACGGCCTGACCAAGCTCCCCGGCACCCCGCGCCCCTAGTGGTCACGCCCGTTGGGTTCGTCGGAGGTCGGGCCGCTTGGGCCTCATGGGCGGGGAGTCTGGGGGTGTGATCCAGACGCTGGTCTCGTCGATGTGGAGTCCCTGCTCCAGCCCCATCTCACGCCCGACTCGGCGGTAGTCGGGCCTCCATCGGTTTGTTTCCACAGATGTCAGCCGTGCCTCCATTTTGTCGGGGTTGGAATATAGGTTTGGGTGATGGATCTCTTCACCTCGGTGCGTAAGGCGGGCGCTCTCGACCGCCTGGCTGAGCTCGAGGAACAGGACGCCCAGCTGTTCGCGGCCCGCGCACAGGCCCTGGTCGATGTCG
>JANOTZ010000075.1:0-5260 GCA_031416735.1 Frankiales bacterium | reverse complement strand
GCTTGCCGCCAACGGCCGGTGAGCTCTCCAGCACGATCACGTGCGCGCGGTCGCGCAGCGCGTGAGCCGCGGCCAGCCCGGCCATGCCACCGCCGACGACCGCGACGGTCGGGCGGGGCTGGGCGGGCACCTCCCGAGGTTAGGCGCGGACTCGCCCCAGGGCGCGCTGCCTGCGGCAGGGCCGAGGGGCGCCGCCTACGCTCGCGCGCATGCAGCGGCGGCAGCTCGTCCTGGTCGCGACCTCGCTGGCATCGTTCACCGCGACCCTCGACAACACCGTCGTCTCGGTAGCCCTGCGCGACATCCAGAAGGACCTCGGCTCCGGGGTGACCGGGCTGCAGGGCATCGTGACGGCCTACACGGTGGCGCTCGCCGCCCTGCTGCTCGCCGGTGGCGCACTGGACGACGTGCTCGGCGCCAAGCGGGTACTGCTCGCCGGCCTCGCCGTGTTCGCCGCCGCCTCCGCCGGCTGCGCCCTGGCCGGTGACGTCAGCCAGCTGGTGGCCTGGCGTGCGGTCCAGGGCACCGGCGCCTCGCTGCTCCTGCCCGGCGGGCTTGCCGTCCTCGCCGCGGCCTACCCCGACCCGGTACGGCGAAGGCGCGCCATCGGGATCTGGGCCGCCACCGGCGGGACCGCCCTGGTGGCCGGTCCGGTGGCCGGCGGATTCCTGGTGGCCAGGTATGGCTGGGAGTCGGTCTTCTGGGTCAACGTCCCGCTGTGCCTGTTCGTCGCCGCCGTGGTGCTCGCCACCCCCGAGGTCGTGCCGGCCACCCCTGCGGTCGTCCGGGCCACGCCGGTCGTGGGCCCGGGCCATCGGCGGCGACTCGACACAGCGGGCGCCGTGCTGACCTGTGTCGCCCTGGGGCTCGCGACCTACGCCGTGGTGCTGGCCGGCCGCTCCGGGCTGACCACCGCCGTCGCGGTCTGCACGGCCGGCGCCCTGGTCGCCGCCGCCGCCCTGGTCGCGGCCGAGCGTCGTACCGCAGATCCTTTGCTGCCAGGGGTTCTGCTGCGCGACCGCCGGTTCGGCGGGAGCGCACTGGGGGCGTTTGCGGCGGCCCTCGCGGTGTTCGTGCTGCTGGTGTTCGTCAGCCTTTTCCTGCAGCTGATCCAGGACCACGACGCGCAGCAGGCCGGTCTCGTGCTGCTCCCGCTGCCGGCGGCGTTGGTGGTCACCGCGTTCCTGGCCGGCCGGTGGCACGCGGTCGCGGTCCCTGTGCTGCTCGGACTGCTGATCGCCGGCGGCGCCCTCCTCGCCCTCGGGCTCCGGCTCCGCGAGGGCACCTCCGAGAGCGAGCTCCGACTGCTCATGGGCGTCATCGGGGCCGGCGTCGGGCTGACCACCGCACCCGTCGTCACCGCCGCGCTGGCGTCGGCGGGCGAGGCCCGCGCCGGGCTGGCCGCGGCGACCATCAACGTGTCCCGCGAGCTCGGCGGGGTGGTGGCCGTCGCCGGTTTGGGGGCGCTCGCCGTCGCGCAACTGGCCCGCGAGCTGACCGCCACGCTGACCCGCGGTGGGGTGCCGACCGCCCAGCAGCCGGAGGTCCTCGACGCCCTCCTCGGGGCCCGCAACGACGAGGTGCGCCAGCTGCTGCTGCGCGACGTCGGCATCGAGAAAACCTTGCAGCTCAGGGAAACCCTCGCCGACGCGGCGACGGCCAGCTTCATCAGCTCGACCCAGCTGATCCTCGTCGCCGCCGGCGGTTCCCTGCTCGCCTGCGGCCTGGTCAGCGCCTGGCTGCTCCGCCCAGGTCAGCGATCGCCTTCCGCCTGACCCGGCAGAGAGGTAGAGGGGCTGCTCAGCGAGCGGTGGCCTCGTGCACGTGCGCCACGATCCGGGTGAGCACGTCGGGGTCGGTCTCCGGAAGCACCCCGTGCCCCAGGTTGAACACGTGCCCCTCAGCCGCGCGGGCCTGCTCCAGCACCCGCTCGGTCATCGCCCGCACCACCGCTTCGGGAGCGAACACCAGCGTCGGGTCGAGGTTGCCCTGGACCGCCTTGCCCGGGCCGATCCGGCGTACCGCCTCGTCGAGCGGGACCCGGAAGTCGACGCCGACGACATCGGCGCCCGCGGCCCCCATGTCGTGCAGCAGTTCCCCTGTGCCTACGCCGAAGTGGATGCGCGGCACGTCCGCGACACCGGCCAGGATCCGCGCCGACCACGGCTGCACGCAGGTCCGGTAGTCCTGCGCCGGCAGTACTCCTACCCAGGAGTCGAAGAGCTGTACGGCGGAAGCGCCGGCGTCGATCTGGATGCGCAGGAACGCCAGGGTGATCGCGGCCAGCCGGTCCATCAGGGCCGCCCACAGGGGCGGGTCGCCGTACATCAAAGCCTTGGTGCGGCGCTGGTCCTTGGACGGGCCGCCTTCGACGAGGTAGGACGCCAACGTGAACGGCGCCCCCGCGAAGCCGATCAGCGGGGTGCTGCCGAGCTCACCGACCAGCTGCTGCACAGCCTGGGTGATCTCCGGGGCGGCGAGCAGGTCGGGGAGCCGGTCGAGATCCGCGACGGTGCGGAACGGCTCGGCGATCACCGGTCCGACGCCCGGCACGATGTCGAGGTCGAGCCCGATCGCCTTGAGCGGCACCACGATGTCGCTGAACAAGATCGCGGCGTCCACCCCGAACCGGCGTACCGGCTGCAGGGTGATCTCGGTGACCAGGTCCGGCCGGAAGCACGAGTCGAGCATCGCGATGCCCTCGCGCAGCGCGCGGTACTCCGGCAGGGCCCGCCCGGCCTGACGCATGAACCAGACCGGGGTGTGCGGGACCGGCTCGCGGCGGCAGGCCCTGAGGAACGCTGAATCGGTCACAGCATCGGTCACAGCCTGGGCCGCAGCGTGGGTGACAGGATCGGTAGGAGTGCTCATCGCGCATCAGGTTAGTGCTCAGGCGTGCGTCCCCCGTTCTGTCGGACCCCCGTGCGACCGTGAACCCATGACCGAGATGCTCTGCACCGACTGCGACCAGGTCGTCGCGTTCGAGACGCCCGCCTGCGACGACGGCCAGGACGCCGGGGACCTGATGTGCGTGGTCTGCGGCTGCGCCGTGACCCTGGGCGGGCTGCTCCTCGACGACCGGACCCGTCCCCTCCTGATCCAGGGCGACCGGCGCGACCGCGGCGATCAGGTCGGCAGCGCGGCCTAACCGGCGGCGAGCAGCGCCACGCCCACCAGCGTGCCGAAGGCACCGACGACCTGTACCGGGCGGAGCCGCTCGGCCTGCAGCTGTCGGGCGAGCAGCACCGTGACCACCGGGTAGAGCGAAGCGAGCACCGACACCACACTCAGCAGGGCGCCCCGGGACGCGATCGCGTAGGCGGCGTTGGCACCGACGTCCCCGAGCCCGACCGCCGTGAGCAGCATCAGATCGCCGCGCGCCACCACCGGACGGTGCCTACGGGCGAGCAGCAACCCCAGCACCAGCAGGCAGACACTCGTCACCCGCATGACGAGCAGCGTGACCACGACCGCACCCGTGGACGCCTTCGCCCCGTCGGCGAGCAGCACCACGACCAGACCGAAGCCGACCGCGGCGATGCAGGCCAGCAACAGCGGCCGGGGCGAGGCCCCACCGGTCAGCTCCGGCCCGCTCGCCAGCAACACCCCGGCGATGGCCACCACGATCCCGGCGACCTGCCAGGAGGAGGGCACCTCACCGCGGACCAGCCCGACGCTGACGGGAAGCAGCACGCCCAGGGCGGCGATCGGAGCGACCACCCCCATCTTCCCTTCCGCCAGCGCGGCGTAGAACGCACCCAGGGCAAGCACTCCGACCACACCGGCAGCTACGCCGGGCCACAGGCTGCCGGGCCGGGCGCCGAGGAACAACGCGAGGGGTACCAGAGCAACGAGCGCCACCGCCTGGGAGACGCCGACGACGGCCGCTGCGGGGAGGCGTCTTGCCGCCGTACCCCCGAGAAAGTCAGCAGTGCCCCACAGCAGGCTGGAGAGCAGGGCGAGGGCGACGGACACGTCGGCAGCCTAGGGACTTCGGCGCGTTGCCTCCCCGTCAGCCCCGATCGGACCTAACGTGGGTGAGTGACCCTCCCTCTCGAGCCGGCGCGCCCGCCTCGTGTCTTCGCGCGTGCGGTCGAGGGGCTGCACCTGGCGGTCCGCCAGGCTGAGCGACCCGGCGTGCTCGAGTTGCACGAGGTCCCCGCACCCCGCCGGCTTGCGCCGCACGCCGTGGCCTTCTCGGCGGAGGTCACCAAGGACCACGACGAGGTCGCCACCGGCCGGTTCGTCGTGCTGCACGACCCGGACGGGCAGGACGGCTGGCGTGGGGACACCCGCGTGGTCGCGTTCGTCAGCGCGGACGTCGACGCCGAGATGGCCAGCGACCCGGCCCTCGCCGAGGTCGGGTGGAGCTGGCTCAAGGACTCCCTCGACCAGCGCCAGGCGCAATACACCGCGGCGGGCGGCACCGTCACGCGCACCGCCTCGCTGACCTTCGGGCTGGTCGAGGACCCGACGGAGAGCAACGAGGTCGAGGTCCGGGCGTCCTGGAGCCCGCTTTATGACGCCGAGGGCGAGCTGGACCTCGGCCTGCACCTGCTGGCCTGGTGCGACCTGCTGGGCATGACCGCCGGCCTGCCGCCGGCCGGGATCACCGCGCTGCGCGCCCGGGAGTAGTGGCCGGGCCCGTTCGTTCGTGGGGGCTCATGCCGCTTCGACGCCAGAGGTGGCGGCCGAGCTCGGTCGCGTGAGGGGCTTCGCGCTAGCGAGCCTGAGCTGGACCCGGTGCCGGTGCCGGTGCCGGTGCCGAAGTCGAAGTCGAAGTCGAAGTCGAAGTCGAAGTCGAAGTCGAAGTCGAAGTCGAAGTCGAAGTCGAAGTCGAAGTCGAAGTCGAGTCTGTGTCGGTGTCAGAGTCAGGTGGCGGCGTCTCCTGGCCTATGCCTGGTCGCCCTCTTCCCCGTCGTTGCTCGTGCCTTTGTCGGTTTCGGCTCCGGGGGTACGGCGGGGTGGTGGGCGTAGGTCGGTGAGGTCGGCGGGTTCGGTGCGGGAGGGTCGGGTGAAGGTGCGACCGAGCGGGCTGGTCCAGGTGACGCTGCCGTCGGGGTGGGGTTGCAGGGTCCAGCCGCCGTACGTTTTGGCGTTGTGGCAGCGTCGGCTGGCGGGTCCGAGGTTGTCGGCGGTGGTCTCCCCGTCGGGGTGGGGCTGGAGGTGTTCGAGGTCGCAGCGGTGGGCGGGCATGGAGCAGCCCGGTCCGACGCAGCGGGTGTCGCGGAGTTGGACGAAGTCGGTGAGGCCGGGGCTG
>JANOTZ010000074.1:0-5812 GCA_031416735.1 Frankiales bacterium | reverse complement strand
AGTTCTCGCTCGCGATGAGCTGAAGCCCTGCGCGCAGGCGGGTGAGCTCGTCGAGCACGACCCCCGCGATCTCAGGGTCGGTCTGCTGAAGGTCTTCGAAAGAGGGACCCCAGAACGTCACGGCGAGCTCCTCGAGCAGGTGGCGGGCGGTCCGTCCAGCCTACCGGTCCCCCGCCGGCGCGGACCTGCACCGCCCGTTCCCCCCTGTCTACTCCGGAAAGTGGATAGACCGGTGCAGCACGAGGCGCTGCAGCTGCTCGCGCTCGAGCGCCGTCAGCTGCACGAGCCCTGCCACCTCGTCAAAGTGGGACGCGATGCCGGACACGACCTCGTCGATGATGCCGTCCGCGTCAGCAGCTGTCAGCAGGTACTCCGAGGCGGCCTCCCGGCACAGGGACAGCCGTGAGCTGCGCCGACCGTCCCGGGTCAACGCCATCGCCTGCGACGCGGTGTCGCCGCTGCGCAGACCGGGGCTCAGGTCGTACGCCGGCGTGAGCGTGAGCGCAGTCCCGTCCCAGAACGCCGCGTGGTTACGGGCATGGTCGTCACTGTTGGAGACGCAGACGTTGAACACGACCCGGCGGAACAGCTCCGCGAGCGTCGAGCTCGGCTCTCGGAACCGGGCTCGGACCTGGTCGGCGAGATCGGGGTAGCTGGCGTAGCGCGCGCCGGTGAACTCATCTAGTCCCAGGATCGTCAACGCCGACACCATCAGCGTCCGCTGCCCGTCACCCGGACGGTCGAACCGGTCTACGAGCAGCACGTCCTTGCCCAAGCTGCGGACCATGCGGGTCGGTGCGACGTCGATCCCGACGCGCGCGGCGAGCGCCATCGCAGCCGCCTCGAACTTCACGGCCGGGTACGGGTCGGTCTGCGTCGACAGCTTCGCGATCACCGGACGGCCATCCTCATCGAGCAGCGTCACTTTCGGGCGGGCCCCGCCGATGCTGGTCCCGCGCACCAGCGCGTCCGCCAGCGCGGGTGCGAGCTCCTCCCCGGCGGCGAGGCGCTCGGCTGCGTCCTGCATCTGCTCCAGGGTCGGGTGATCGGCTGATCGAGGGACGTACTCGGTCGCGCTGAGCTGGAAGTCCAGCCCGCCGATACGGTCGCTGCCGGACTCCAGCAGGTAGGTGAGCGTGCTCAGCGCGCCCGTGTCCGCGGTCGCATCGAGGTGCCCGAGACGGCGGGCCAGGATGACGCGCTGCCCCCACGCGTCCGGGCCCGCGTCCCGAAGGCACCCGGCGATCGCCAGGGCGCCCACTGGCGCAATCCGTCCCCCGCGCAGCGGCAGTTCCGGCAGGTACAGCGCGATCGCCTCGTCGCGGGCCAGGTAGCTGCGGCCGTAGGTGAACACGCAGCTGTCCGCGACGTTGTCGAGACGGCCGGCGACAACCGGCTCGCTGGCACCCGGCAGCCACACCCACACGAACGCCGCCGCCGCGCCGCCGGCGCCGCGGTCAGAAGTCGTCATCGACAGCCTCCGCCCGCACCCGCTGTGGCAGCAGCGCGAGCGCACGGCGGTTCTCCGCAGTCCGGGCGGACACCGTCGCAGGTCCGCCAAACAGATCGATGCCGAGCACGCCGGCAGCCTCGAACGCCACCCCGAGCGTCACTGATGGCGAGCCCTTCTCGACCGCACGCACCGTGCCGAGGGACACCCCAACACGCTCAGCCAGCTCAGCCTGCGACCAGCGGCGTTCACGGCGCGCCCGCGCGATCTCCGAGCCCAGCGCGGCACACACCTCACGGGTCGCCGCCGAGAAGACCATCACACCTCGAGGCACCGCACCCACCCCTCCTTCTGGAACTGTCAAACCATTGTGCCTTATCTGGGCTAAGGCGCAATAGTTTGACAGTTCTGCTGCCCGGTCGAAGCAGGGCGAGTACGGCGGTCAGCCGGCGAGCAGGGCGAGCGGGCGTTCCAGGGTGGCGTACACCAGGGCGCCGCAGGCGGTGAAACCGGACTCAGGCCCCTGGTAGGGGTCGACGAGGTCGTCGTCGGCGGGCGCGTCGGGACGGACCAGCCCACGGTGGGCGGCGGCGGCCTGCACGACGGCCCTGGCCCGCTCGACCCGGTCGCCGGCAGGGAGTGTGGTCAGGTCGACGACCGACAGCAGCCGGTCGAACTCGCGCAGGGTGAAGGTGCGCTTGGCCGCCCGGGGCTGGAGCACGACGGCGGCCGCCCGGTGCTCGCGGGTCGCGGTGAGGATCAGGTCGGCGGCGACGACGTGCTCGGCGATGAGCTCGCGGGCCTGGAAGGTCGAGCCGTCGTGACCGAAGGTGGCCAGGGTCGTCAGCGCGAACGGCTCCATCGACGACCCGGTGTGGCCCCAGGTGCCGGCCGACTCGATGACGAACCGGTCGGCTTCGGCGCCGAGGCGGTCGCGGAGGCCGGCCCGCATCAGGTGCTCGGCGAGCGGTGACCGGCAGATGTTGCCGGTGCAGATGTGCAGGACCCGGAATGTCACGCTTGCTCCTGCACGCCGAGAACTCTGCACGCCTGCTCGTGCACGCCGAGAACTCTGCACGTCACGTTTGCTCCTGCATGTCGGGCACCATCTCGCGCAGCTCCTCGAGCGACACCGCGCCGGCCCGCAAGATGCGGGGCAGCTCACCGGTCAGGTCGACGATGGTGGAGGGTACGGGGTCGCCGCAGGAGCCGGCGTCGAGATAGACCGCGACCGAGGTGCCGAGCTGGCGGGCCGCCTCGGCGGCGTCCGTCGCCGGGGGCAGCCCGCTGCGGTTGGCGCTGCTCACCGCGAGCGGGCCGGTCTGCTCCAGGACGGCCAGCGCCCCCGGGTCCCGCGGCATCCGCACGGCGACCGTGCCCTTGGTCTCGCCGAGGTCCCACGCCAGGGTGGCGGCGTGCCTCAGCACCAGGGTGAGCGGCCCCGGCCAGAACGCCTCGGCCAGCTCCCGGGCATGCGCGGGCACCAGGTCCACCAGGCCGGACAGGGTGCGCAGCGAGGGCACGAGCACCGGGGTGGGCATGTCGCGGCTGCGGCCCTTGGCCTCGAGCAGCCGGGCGACGGCGGCGGGCGAGAACGCGTCGGCGGCCAGGCCGTAGACGGTGTCGGTGGGGAGCACGACGAGGTCGCCGCGACGGATCGCGCTCACCGCCGCGTCGACGCCCTCGGCGGACTCCTCGCGGCAGTCGTAGGTGATGCTCATGCGGACCTCCTGGCCGTGACGAAGCGGGCGCGGCCGGTGAGGTCCGGGTGGTCGGCGACCTCGGTCCAGCCGCCGGCCGCGTGGAACACCGCGGGGGCTGATTCCCCCTGCCCGTCGGAGTGTTCGACGACGACCTGGCCGCCGGGCTTGAGCAGCCGGCGCGCGGCCTGCTCGACGAGCCGGACGGTGTCGAGGCCGTCCGCCCCCGAGAACAGGGCGAGGTCCGGGTCGTGGTCGAGCACCTCGGGGTCGATCAGGTGCCGGTCGCCCTCCGGGATGTACGGCGGGTTGCTGGCCACCAGGTCCACGGTGCCGTCCAGGTCGCGCAGGCAACCCTCGACCGAGCCGAGGTGCAGCTGAACGGCGGGATCGCCTGCTGCGACGCGGTTCTGGGCGTTCTTGCGGGCCCACTCCAGCGCCCCGGAGTCCCGTTCCACCGCATGCACCGTGGCTCCCGGCACCTCCTGGGCGAGGGCGAGCGCGATCGTCCCGGAGCCGGCGCACAGGTCGACGAGCACTGGGCTCGCGATGCCGCCCAGGGCGGCCAGTGCGGCCAGTGCATCCACGGCCCACTGCACGACGGACTCGGTCTCGGGTCGGGGCACGAAGACGCCCGGCCCCACCTCGAGCTCGAGGTAGCGGAAACCGACGCTCCCGGTCAGGTGCTGCAACGGCACCCGCGAGGCGCGGCGGGCCACCAGCTCGCCGTACAGGAGATCGTCGATGGTGTCGGCGAGCAGCAGGTCGGAGGGCCTGTCGAGGCCGAGGACGTGGACGGCGAGCGCGCGGGCGTCGTGCTCCGGGCTGGCGACACCGGCGTCGCGCAGTCGGGAGGTGGCGTCCTGGAGAGCGGCCTGGAGGTTCAGAGCGTGTCTCCCTTGAGGCGGGTCGCGTTGTCGAGGTCGACCATGGACTGGATCACCGCGTCGAGGTCGCCGTCCAGGACCTGCATGAGGTTGTTGGACTTGTAACCGCTGCGGTGGTCGGCGATCCGGTTGTCGGGCCAGTTGTAGGTGCGGATCTTCTCACTGCGGTCCATGGTGCGGATCTGCGAGCCACGGGTGGCGCTGTCGCGGGCGGCCTGCTCCTCGAGGGCGAGGGCGAGCAGCCGGGCGCGCAGCACGCGCATGCCGGCCTCGCGGTTCTGCAGCTGGCTCTTCTCGTTCTGCATCGACACCGTGACGCCGGTGGGGATGTGGGTGATGCGCACCGCCGAGTCGGTGGTGTTGACGCTCTGGCCACCTGGGCCGCTGGAGCGGTAGACGTCGATGCGCAGGTCGTTCTGGTCGATCGTGACGTCCACCTCCTCGGCCTCGGGCAGGACCAGCACGCCGGCAGCGGAGGTGTGGATGCGTCCCTGCGACTCGGTGACCGGCACCCGCTGCACCCGGTGCACGCCGCCCTCGAACTTCAGCCGGCCGTAGACGGGGTTCTCCGGGTCGCGGGACTTCACCGCGATCGCGATGTCCTTGTAGCCACCCATCTCGCCCTCGGTGGCGCTGATGATCTCGGTCTTCCACCCCTGCCCGTCGGCGAAGCGGGTGTACATCCGGACCAGGTCGCCGGCGAACAGCGCGGCCTCGTCGCCACCCTCGCCGCCCTTGACCTCGAGGATCACGTCCTTGGCGTCGGCCGGGTCCTTGGGGATCATCAGCTCCAGGATCCTGGCGTCGAGCGCGGCGATCTGAGCCTCGGTCTCCTTGGCCTCCTCGTCCATGCCGAGCTCGTGGGCGGCCTTGAGGTCCCCCCTCAGCGCCTCGCGCTGGTGCGCGGCGGCGACGACCGGGCCGATCTCGGCATAGCGGCGCCCCAGCTCGCGGGCGACCGCCTGGTCGGCGTGCACCGCAGGGTCGGCGAGCCGCGCCTCGAGGTCGGCGTGCTCGGCCAGCAGGTCGGCGGGGGCCTCGAGCACGCGGCGTCCTCTCTCAGCTGCGAAGGACGACGGTCGGCTGCTCGCGGGACGGCTCCTCCCAGAAAAGCTACTCCCGGAGAACTACTTGGCGTCGTCCTTCGCCGCGGCCGCTGGCGCCGGCGCCTTGCCGAAGCGCCGCTCGAACCGGGCCACGCGGCCGCCGGTGTCGAGGATCTTCTGCTTGCCGGTGTAGAACGGGTGGCACTGCGCGCAGACGTCGGCGCTGATGGCGCCGCCCTTGGCGGTGCTGCGGGTGGTGAAGGTGCTCCCGCAGGTGCAGGTCACCGTCGTCTCGACGTAGGTCGGGTGGATGTCGGCCTTCATGGGTGGTACCTCTCGGGGTCAGTGGCCGCCGGGTCGCAGGGCGATCTGTGGATCGTGCGCAGCGTGAACCGGTGCCGGTCGTGCGTCCAGTGTGCCAGACAGTGGAACCAGGGCATTGGTCGCACTGTTCCGCTGGGCCCTGCCGTCGCGTACGCGAACCACCCGTTCCGCACGCGCTTCGGGCCGGTTTCTACCGAGGCCGGCTCGACGGCACGGCGAAGGTCCTTGTCGTGGGGCAGGATCCGGCGACGGACGAGACGATCAGCGGCCGGATCCTCAGGGCCGCAGGCCCAGCAACGCGGAGGCGAACCATGCGCGGGTCAGCGGCGTCGAACGCGACGATCTCGTGAATCTCGTTGTCGACCAAGGCTGGTTCGAGGCCCGTTGTACGTCGCGCTGCGCGGT
>JANOTZ010000073.1:0-1898 GCA_031416735.1 Frankiales bacterium | reverse complement strand
CGACGTGGACGTGCTTGTGATCGGACGGCCGGACGTCAATGAAGTGCGAGCGGCCACTGAGCGAGCGAGTGCTGAGCTTCGCCTCGACGTCAGCCCGACCGTGCTCACTCCCACCGAGTGGTCCAACACCGCGTCGGGCTTTCTCGTGCACGTACGAGAATCCCCCCTGGTCGCGCTGGACGTGCCGGAAATCGAGGGTAGGTAGTGACAACCGTCGCAGACCTGGTCGCGGCGGGTCGGCTCGAACGGGTGCCAGCCGACTCACCCCTGGCCCTCCAGCGCCTCGGCACGGCGGAGAAGCATCTCGCTACGGCCACCGGCCTCGTCGGCACGGACAACGAGGTCGCGTACACCACGCTCTACGACGCGGCCCGCAAGGCGATCACCGCCCACATGTTGGCCCACGGCCTCCGCGCCAAGGCGACGGCCCGTGCACACGAAGCCGTCGGCATCTACGCGGAGGAGCGGGTGATCGATCCAACAGGCTCGATCCGCGCCTTCCAAGGCATCCGACGACGCCGCAACAAGAGCGAGTACGAGGACATGTCACTGGGCGAGCAGGATGTGCTGGCCGACCTGGCGCATACACGCAACATCGTGGCTGCGGTGCGGGCCGATCTCTGACGCCGCCAGCCGCGTCATTACCAAGGACGACGATGGTGTCCCAGTTGGGGCGTGCGCGAACATGACCCGGTAAGAAAACCGAGCAGCCGTTCCGCAGCCGCGGCGAACGCGGCCACGTCGAACATGTCGCGGTCGTCCGCGACGTGACCGATAAGCCCGGCATGGTGAAGCGGCGGGCGTGACCAACCAGCGTGTAGTCCACGAAGATCTTGGGCACGAACCTCACCCCCGGCTCTCAAAGCCAAGTATGAACGGTGGTTCGCGACCCGTCGAGGCCCACCCCGAACCGGCCGAATCCGGCTAACCGGCCTTGCTTTGGGCATTGATGCGCTCAACTTGGCTCGGTGTCTTGGCCGTCCATCCGGAGCAGCTCGAGGCCTTCGGCGAGGGTCATCTGGCGTCCGTCCACGGTGACCGGTCGCGTGACCGCTTCGGTGAGCGCAGCAGCCGACGGGAGGGCCCGCTGCTCCTCGGGAGGCAGCAGGTCGTAGCGGGACACCGCCATCGGCGAGGTCGTGCCGTGGAGTGCGTACTGGACCACGGTGCGGTTTGCA
The DNA here is from genome assembly GCA_031416735.1 of Frankiales bacterium. Taxonomy (GTDB): domain Bacteria; phylum Actinomycetota; class Actinomycetes; order Mycobacteriales; family SCTD01; genus RYN-111. The sequence continues at coordinate 720 of JANOTZ010000073.1, read as the reverse complement.
TCGGTCGCGTCCCCGGGAGTGGTGTAACTCGTCGCGTGTTGCTGTGCGAGTGAGAGCAACTATGCCGTAGCGGCGATCTCCTTCCTGGGGGTCGTGTCCGGGGTGGCCTTCTTGGGCTCAAGGACGGTCGGTGTGGGCGGGTTGAGCAGGGCCATGGACTCCTCGCTGAGGTAGCGCCGGTCGCTGTCTTGCCACTCGTCGTGGGCCTCGATGAGCACGCAGCTCGACAGCCTCAGAAGGGCCGCGGGGTTGGGGAAGATCCCGACGACGTCGGTGCGGCGCTTGACCTCGCGGTTGAGCCGCTCGAGAGGATTTGTGCTCCAGATCTTGCGCCAGTGGGCGTGCGGGAAGTCGGAGAAGGCGGTCAGGTCAGCCTTGGCGGCCAGGAGCATCTCGGCGACGGCGGGGAACTGGCCGGCGAGCATTCCGGCGACGAGGTCGACTTGGGCGCGGACCTCCTTCTGGCCGGGCTGGGCGAAGATCGTCCGGATCGTGGCGGCGACCATCTCGTCGTGACCCTTGCTGACCTTGGCCAGCACGTTGCGCATGAAGTGCACCCGGCAGCGCTGCCAGCTGCTGCCTTGGAAGGCGGTGCCGATGGCGTTCACGAGGCCGCGGTGGGCGTCGCTGATGACCAGCTGGACGCCGGTCAGGCCACGGTCGCGCAGGTCTCGGAGGAAGTCGGTCCAGAACGCCTCGGTCTCGCTGTCACCGGTCGCG
>JANOTZ010000072.1:0-2197 GCA_031416735.1 Frankiales bacterium | reverse complement strand
GTGCCTCGAGCAGCACGCACCAGCCACGACCGCCGGCATCGACGACCCCGGCGGCCTTGAGCTGCGGCAGCTGGTCCGGCGTACGGGCCAGCGCCGCGGCACCCGCCTCGCGGGCGGTGCGCACCACCCCGGCCAGGTCGGTGCCCCGGGCCCCCTCGGCCGCCTCCCGGGCCACCGTGAGGACGGTTCCTTCCACGGGTACGGCGACAGCGCCGTACGCGCTGCTTGCGCTGTTGAGCAGTCCGGCCCGCAGGTCCTCCGCGGTGACCCGCTCGAGCGAGCCGATGACGTCACCCAGGCCCCGCAGCAGCTGGCTGAGGATCACCCCGGAGTTGCCCCGCGCCCCCATGAGCGAGCCGGTGACCATGGCCTTGACCGTGCTCGCCAGGTCGGCAGGGGCCAGCAGCAGCGCCTCCGCGACCGCGGTCATGGTGAGCTGAAGGTTGATCCCGGTGTCGCCGTCCGGGACCGGGTAGACGTTGAGATCGTCGATCTCCTCGCGGGCCGCAGTGAGCGCCTCGAGCCCCGCCCCGCACCAACGGCGCAGGGCGGCCGCGTCCAGCACCTGCAGCACGTAGGCCTCCTCGTGGGTTTTCCGCGAGGTTATCCCGGCTGATACAGTCTTCGGGTTGCCCGGCGGTGTCGGGTGCACACATCGATCATCACCGGGAGTTTCCACGTGGCTGCCAACTGCGACGTCTGCGGCAAGGGACCTGGCTTCGGCATGTCCGTCAGTCACTCGCACCGGCGCACCCGTCGGCGCTGGAACCCCAACATCCAGAGCGTGCGTGTTGCGGCCGGTGGCGGCAACACCAAGAAGGTCAACGCCTGCACCTCGTGCATCAAGGCTCAGAAGGTCGTCCCGGCCGCTCGCTAGCCCGGCCCTACCCCCCTGTCGCCCAGGGGCGTCTTTGTGTACCTTCGCGCCCAGTCGAGCGTTCCCGCTTTTGCACGTGCGGGGACGTGACGCCGACCTGCGTTTTCTTGCGCTGGTCAGCACGGCTCGGCGCCGCAGACGGCGGTGCCGTCCAGCAAGAGAGAGAACACGCAGATGTCACAGGGTGCAGTGAAATGGTTCAACGCCGAGAAGGGCTTCGGCTTCATCGCCGTTGACGGGGGTGGTGCGGACGTCTTCGTCCACTACTCCGCCATCGAGTCCGACGGCTACCGTTCCCTCGACGAGGGTCAGCGCGTGGAGTTCGACATCACCCAGGGCCAGAAGGGCCCGCAGGCCGAGAAGGTACGCATCGTCTAGGCCTCACAGCCACGAGAACGGCCCGGTCCCCGCGAGGGTGCCGGGCCGTTCTGCTGCCGGCTCCCGGGCACGGCCGTTCTGCTGCCGGCTCCCGGGCGCGGCCGTTCTGCTGCCGGCTCCCGGGCGCGGCCGTTCTGCTGCCGGCTCCCGGGCGCGGCCGTTCTGCTGCCGGCTCCCGGGGCTTCAGTCGAGCCGGCGCAGCTCGGCCTTGTAGTGCCGGCCGTTGTCGGCGTAGAGGTCGACCGCCAGGTCGATGACCCCGTCCGGGACGGCGTCGAGCCGCATCTTGGCGGGGATGCCCAGGGCCATCGCCTTGGACGGGACCTCCATCCCGTTGCTGACGACCGCACCGGCGCCGACCAGTCCCCCACTGCGGACCACCGCGTCGTGCAGCACGATCGACCCCGAGCCGACCAGGGAGCCGTCCTCGATGGTGCAGCCCTCGAGGTGCACCAGGTGCCCGACCACGCAGCGGCTGCCGATCACGGTCGGCTTGTCGAAGGTGGCGTGCACGATCGTGCCGTCCTGGATCGAGGTGCTCTCCCCCACGGTGATGCTGCCGTAGTCACCCCGCAGGACGGCGCTCGGCCAGATGCTGCTGCCGGCACCGATCGTCACGTCACCGATGACCGTCGCGTCGGGGTGCACGTAGGCGTCCTCGTGGACCTTCGGGACCTTGTCACCCAGGGCGTAGATCGCCACGTCGCTCCTCCAGGGTTGGTGTGCCGGTGATCGTGGCACGCTGCTGTCATGGCCTTCTACTGGTGCACCGACCATCACGCCGTCGAGGACGAGACGGGGTGCCGGGCCGAGGTCCGCCTCGGCCCCTATGCCGACGCCGCAGCGGCTGCCCGGGCGCTCGAGTCCGTCGCGGAGCGCAACGAACGGCTCGACGCCGAGGACGAGGCCTGGGGCGAGGACTGACCCCGCGGGATCACCACC
>JANOTZ010000071.1:0-6435 GCA_031416735.1 Frankiales bacterium | reverse complement strand
CGGCGCGTTCCAGCGGGTCGGTGTCATCCGGCGTCCGGCGCAGCACCGAGGTCCGCTCCTCGACCCGGACCACCCGGGCGAGCGCATCGGGCCCACCGGTGAGGTCGCCGACCACCCCCACCCGGTCACCGACAACGACGGCCCGCCGGCCGAGCTCGCGGGCCCGGACAGCGGTGACGATGACCCCGTCGACGCGCACCCGGTAGCGGCCGCGGTCGACCGTCACGACGATGCCCGCGGCGGCGTCGAGGTGCCCGGGCCGGGACTTGGTGCGGGGTCGGGTGCTGCGGGGGGGACGGACGCGCACGTCGTCCTCGTCGAGCTCCCGTGGCATCTAGACCCCCAGCAGGTCGGCCCACGAGCCGACGAAGTCGGGCACCGTCTTGCGGGTGGTCGCGATGTCGTCGACGGAGATGCCGTCGACTCCGAGCCCCAAAACCGCCCAGGCCATGGCGATCCGGTGATCGTCGTACGACGAAAGGAGCGCACCGTGCAGCCGGGCCGGCCGGATCTCGATGCCGTCGTCGGTGTCGCGCACGTCCCCGCCCGCCCGGCCGAGCTCGGTGGCCAGCGCCTTGAGCCGGTCGGTCTCCTGCAGCCGGATGTGGGCCACGCCGTGGAAGTGGCTGGGGGAGTCGGCCAGCGCCGCCAGCGCGGTCAGGACCATCGTGAGCTCGGGGGCGTCGGCGAGGTCGGCGTCGATGCCGTGCAGCCCGTCCCCGGCCGAAACGGTCACGCTGGTGGCGGTGCGGGTCACGACCCCGCCCATCTGCTCCAACAGGGTCGGGAGTACGGCGCCGGGCTGGCGGGTGCCGAGCGGCCAGCCCTCGACGGTGACCGAACCACCAGCCACCAGGGGGGCCGCGAGGTAGGCGGCTGCTGTCGACAGGTCGGGCTCGACCGCCGCGTCGCGGGGCCTCAAGGAACCGGGGGCGACCCGCCACTGCCCGGGGACGGTGTCGTCGACGGTGGCGCCAGCGGCCCGGAGCGCATCGACGGTCATCTCCAGGTGGGGTGCGCTCGGCAGTCGCGGTCCCTCATGGCGTACCGACACGCCTTCGACCGTGCGCGGCCCGACAAGCAGCAGACCGCTCACCAGCTGCGAGCTCTGCGAGGCGTCCAGCACCACCGCGCCACCGCGGAGTGACCCGTGACCGTGCACGGTGAGGGGCAGGGCGTCGACGCCAGAGAGGTCCGCCCCGAGCTCGCGGAGGGCGACGAGCAAAGGCCCGAGCGGGCGTTCGCGCACCCGAGGGTCGCCGTCGAAGGACACCGACCCGACCGCCAGGGTGGCCAGGGCGGGCACGAACCGCGCGACCGTGCCCGCGTTGCCGACGTCGACGGACGGTCCGGTCGGGGTGAGGGCTCCGGGGACGCCGTCGACCACCCAGTCCTCACCGGCGTCGGTGACCCGGACACCCAGCACCCGCAGCGCCTCGGCCATCAGCTCGGTGTCGCGGCTGCGCAGTGGACGTCGCACGACGCTGCGGCCGTCGGCCAGGGCAGCCAGCACCAAGGCGCGGTTGGTGAGCGACTTGGAACCGGGCAGGGACACCACGGCGTCGAGGGGCCGGGTGGCGCGCGGGGCGGACCAGGGACTGTTGCTCACCGCCCCATCGTCGCAGCCGGCGGCAGCCGGCGCGCTGGCCGTATCCTCGACCGCACCATGAAGCGCCTCCTTCCCGCCCTCGCGGCTCTCGTGCTGGTCAGCGCCTGCAGCAACGGCGCGACTACCGCAGCCCCGACACCGGAGCCCACCCTCAGCCAGCCGCCGGAGGCCACGGTCGCGCCCTGCCCGGTCGTGAACAAGCCGCGCTTCACCTGGCCCGTCGAGGTTCCCAAGGACCTCCCGCAGCCGCCCTCGGCCACGCTCGGCGAGACCACCCGGACCAAGGATGGCCTGACGGTCGTCCGATTCACGACCGCCAACTCGATGCAGGAGGGCGTGCTGTTCGTCCTCCGGGAAGTGCAGAAGGCCGGGTTCACCCTGGGTCGCGGCGACGCCGAGCCGGCGGAGGCCGATGCGCCGTTCGGCCGGGGTGACCTGCGCGGCATCTACAAGATGCTCAGCCGCAGCGCCTGCGCCACCGACTGGCTCGTCGCCGTGACCCGCACCCGTCCGGGCGGCGGCAGTCCGGTGCTGCCGACCGCCTCCCGCGGGCCGAGCTCGTCACCGCTCCCGTTCGGCTGACGTAGGTTCGCGCCGTGGATGCCGGCGTCTTTCTGCAGGTGCTGCTGGCCGGGCTGTCGGCTGGCGCTGTCTTCGGGCTGGTCGCCCTCGGGTTCACCCTGGTCGCCGGCACGGTGCGCGTGCTGCACCTCGCGCACGGCGACATCGTCGTCGCTGCGGTCTTCGCCGGGGTGCTCGGCGTCCTCGGCCGCACCCCGGTCGCCACCCTGTTGGGACCCGGCAAGTCGGTGGCCTTCGTGGTCCTCGTCCTCGGGTCGGGGGCGCTGATCGCCGCCCTGGTCGCGGTTTTCGCGATCCGCCCCTACCTGTCGGAGCGGGGCCGGTCCGCCGACGCCCTCGGGTGGGTCGCGGCCGGGGTCGCGGCCGGCCTGCTGCTCCGGGCGGTGCTGGGCCTGCTGCTCCCGCAGCAGGGCTATGCCGTGCCCGACCCGCTGCGGCTGGCCTCGCTCACCGAGGACGGGCTGGTGCACCTGCCGGGAGGGAGCACCCTCCCGGTCCGGGCGCTCGGGGTCCTCGTCCTCGGGGTCGTCGTCGGTCTGCTCGCCGAGCGACTGCTGGTCCGGTCGCGGTTCGGCCGCTCGTTGCGGGCGGTCGCGGACGACCAGGACGCGGCCGCGCTGTGCGGCGTGAACGCCGGCCGGGTGGTACTGCTCGCCTTCATCGCCGCCGGTCTGCTCGCCGGCCTCGCCGGCCTGCTCGACGCGCCGGGTCGCGCGGTCTCGGTCGACGACGGCGTGGTGCTCGGCCTCGAAGGGGTCGCCGCCGCGGTGCTCGGAGGTCTCGGCTCGCTGCGTGGTGCCCTCCTCGGTGGCCTCGCGGTGGGGTTGTTGCAGGCCGTCGCGGTCTACATCGGCGGCGCTGCGCTGCAGGACGTGGCCCCGCTCGGTCTGCTCGTCGTCCTGCTCGCCGTACGCCCCGAAGGCCTCGCCCGCCGGCGGGTGAGCACGGCGTGAACGCCGTCGACATCGCCCAGGCCCTGTGGCTGCTGGTCGCCGCCCTGGGGCTGGCCCTGTCGGTCTCCTACGCCGGCCTGCCCGTCCTCGGTCAGGGTGCGTTCATGGCGGTGGGCGCGTTCGGCACCGCCCTCCTCGGCCCGGGAGGGGAGGGCTGGCCGCTCGGGATCGCTTGTGGAGCAAGCGTTCTGCTTGCCGCGGCCCTCGGCTACCTGGTCGCCCTGGGTGCCTCGAGACTGGAGGGGGCCTACCTCGCCCTCGCCACCTGGGCCCTGGCCTGGCTGGTGCAGCGGGCCCTGGTCTCCTACCCCGACCTCAGTGGCGGCGCCGACGGCCTGACCCGCCCCAGCCCCGCCCACCTGGTGTCGCCCTCCCTCGGTCTGGACCTGACGCTCACGCCCGCGGTGCACGTCGTGCTGGCCGCCCTGCTGTGCCTGACGATCATCGCCGTACTGGTCCGGATCGACCGCGGGCCAGGCGGTCTGGACCTCGCGGCCCTGCGGGAAGGCCCGGACCTGGCGGCCTCGCTCGGCGTCCCGGTGGCCGCCCGTCGCCGTACCGTCCTGTCTGTCACCGCCGCTCTCGGCGCGCTGTCCGGGGCGGGCAGCACCGTCCTGCTCGGCCTGGTGGCGCCCGCGGACGTGAGCCCGCTCGTCTCGCTGCAGCTGTTCGTCGCGGTCCTGCTCGGCGGCACGGCGCGCTGGTGGGGACCGGTCCTCGGCGTCGCCGTCCTCACCGCCCTGCCGCCCGTCGCCGACGCGATCGCGCGCAGTGGCGGCCTCGACGCCGAGCGTTCCCGCGGGGTGCTCACCGCCGCCCTGCTCGTCGCCGTCCTGGCTCTGCGCGGCCCCGTCGGCCGCCGCCTCCACACACCCGGGCCGGCCCCCGGCCTGCCGACGTCCGGTGCCCCCGTCAGGGACAACCCGTGGCGCCCGGTCCTGCTGAGCGCCCAGCACCTGCGCGCCTCGTACGACGGAGTGGTGGCCCTCGACGACGCCGAGATCGCCTTGCTTGGCGGCGAAGTGCACGCTCTGATCGGCCCCAACGGCAGCGGGAAGTCGACGCTGCTCAAGGCGCTGGCCGGGGAGATCCGCACCGGCGAGATCGAGGTCGCGGGTGTGCCGCACATGGCCCGGTCGGTGCAGGACCGGGTGCGCGTCGGGGTGGTGCGCACCCCGCAGCACACCGTTGTCCTCCCCCGGCTGGAGGCGGACCGGCAGGTCGCCGTCGGCGCCCGCGGCGGGTCGCGGCACAGCCACGCCGTCCTGCGGCACCTGTTCGCCACCCCCGGCTCGCGGTCCGGGGTGCAGCAGGCCGTCGTGACACGCGCCCTGCAGGACACCGACCTCACCCATGTCGTCGGAGCCGACCCGCGGCAGCTCACCTCCGGCGACCAGCGGCTGCTCCAGATCGCCCGGTCGGTCGCGACCGGCGCGCAGGTGCTGTTGCTGGACGAGCCGGCCGCCGGCATGACCGCCGACGAGCGGGTCCGGCTCGCCGCGGTCCTGCGGAGGCTGGCCGGGAACGGCGCGGCGGTGCTGCTCGTGGAGCATGACGTGCGGCTCGTCGGTGAGGTCGCCGATCGGGTCACCGTGCTCGACCAGGGACGGGTCCTCGCGACCGGCTCCCCGGACGAGGTGCGGGCCGATCCTGCCGTCCGCCGCGCCTACCTCGGTGTCGATCCTGCTGTCCGCCGCGCCCGCCCGGGTGTCGGCCCGTCCGTCCCCGCCGACCCCTGTGTCGGCCCGCTCGTCCCGGAGGTCCCTGCGTGAAGCGACTCGCCGTACCCCTGCTCCTCGCTCTTGGGGCGGCAGCCTGCGGCGGGGGCACCGGCAGTAGTCAGGAGGCGCTCATCGTCGTCTCCGCGCCGCTCACCGCGCAGCCGTGGGTGGGGGAGTTCCTCGAGAAGGGCGCCAAACTCGCCGCCCAGCAGGTCAACGCAGGCAAGGGCCGCAAGCTCACCGTCAGGGTTCTCGACAACGGCGGCTCGCCCCAGACGGCCGCCGCGAACGCGCGGGAAGCCGTGAGCAGCGGGGCGATCGCGCTGATCACCGACGGGGTCGGGGCGAAGGCCGTCGCGGCCGTCACCGACCCGGCCAAGCTCCCCGTCTTCGTCACCTTCGAGGGCGGGGCGTCGTTGACCGACGCGAAGGCGATGCCGACGCTGTTCCGGATGGCTCCGGCCAACAAGTATTTGTGCCGGCGGCTGGCCGACTACCTCGCGGACACCCAGCGGGGCAAGGCGGTCGCGGTCCTGTCCGACGACTCGTCCTACGGCCGTGAGGGGGCTGCGAACGTCGCGGCCGACCTGCGGCACGACGAGGTGCAGGTGGTCTCGGAGCAGACCGTGCCCGAAGGCGCCAGCGACGTCAGCGCGCAGGTGCTGGCCGCCCGGCGCAGCGGGGCGAAGGTCCTCGTCGTGTGGTCCCGGGCCGCAGGGGTCGCCTCGGTGGTGCGGGCCGCGCGGAGCACCGGCTGGGACGTGCCGATCTACACCGGCCCGGCGGGGGAGGACCCGCTCGTGCGGCAGCGGCTCGCCGACAAGCCGCAGTGGCTCGACGGCACCGTCTTCGTGTCGTTCCGGATCACCAGCGAGGCCGGTGGCGCGCCCTTCGCCGACTACAGGGCGGCCTACGAGAAGGCTTACGGGCCAGACGAAATCGGCGTGACCTCCGGTGGTAAGCCGGTCGTGATGCCGCCGGACTGGTCGACCTACCCCTATGACTCGGTGCGGCTCGTCGCGGCCGCCCTGGAGCGCGCCGGCAGCACCGACCGGGCCAAGGTCTTCGCGGCCCTGCAGGCCGTCACCATCACCGGGGCCAACGGCGACGAGCGCGGCTTCGGACCCGACGACCGCGAGGGCGTCAGCCCCGACGACATGTACTTCGCCGAGTTCCGCGGCATGCGGTTCTTCCCGCGCCGGGACGACAAGCTCTCCACCAACCTCCCGGAAGTCCCGCAGTAGTCGTGTGCGGTCGCTACGCCTCCAGCCGGCGCCCCGAGGACCTCGTCACCTACTTCGAGGTGGAAGAGCCACCGGAGCAGGTGCTGCCACCGAGGTGGAACGTCGCCCCGACCGACCCGGTCTATGCCGTCGTACAGAAAGAAACGCGGCAGCTGCGGGTCTTCCGGTGGGGGCTGGTCCCGTCCTGGTCCAAGGACGCCAAGGGCGCCGCCCGGATGATCAACGCCCGGAGGGAGTCGGTGCAGGACAAGCCGGCCCTCCGCAAGGCCTATGCGACGCGGCGCTGCCTGGTCCCGGCTGACGGCTACTACGAGTGGAAACCTGAG
>JANOTZ010000070.1:0-49599 GCA_031416735.1 Frankiales bacterium | reverse complement strand
CAACTCGTCGTCCCAGGTCTGCTGGGGCCGACGGTCAACGGGCATGCGTCGATCCTGCGTCACTCCACCACGAGTTCGCATCCGCTGCCTCGACCAAAGAGCCGAAGCGGCATGGTGCATTTCACCCATAACGCCGAGAGGTGAGTTGGTCCGACCGTCCGATGCGGGGGAGGCGTGGTGCCGCCGACGATCGGCTCGCCAGGAAACGCCTGGCGAGGATCGGGAGGACACACCATGCGCACACCCATCGACGGCATGCCCATCGAGCTCAAGGTCGACGGGATCCTGACCCGCTCCAGCGAGGGCGGCGACGTGCTCGCCCGGCACATCGACCTGCCCCCGGGCGTCGACTTCACCCCACTGCTCAAGGGACTTCCCGGCGACCTCTGCCCTTGCCCGCACTGGGGATATGTGCTGGCCGGCTCGATCCGCCTGCGCTACGCCGACGGCACCGAGGAGCTGAGCTCCGCCGGGGACGTCTACTACTGGCCGGGTGGGCACACCGGCTGGACCGATGAGGGCGTGACGTTCCTCGAGTTCAGCCCGACGGCCGAGATCGGGCCCGTGCTCGAGCATCTCGCCGCCCAGCTGTCCCCCGCGAAATAGACGGCCAGGTCGCCAACCGCCGCTGATCGGTGGGAGCCTGTCGGGCGTGGAGTGGCTCACCGAGGCCCGGGCTACCCGGGCACGGCAGGACTGGCAAGCCTGCTTCGACGTGCTCAACGGAGCCGGCGCCCAGACCGCCGAGGCAACGTTGGAGGCGGAACGTCTCGAGTTGCTGGCCGACGCGGCCTGGTGGCTCGGCCGGCTCGACGACTGCGTCGAGGCTCGTGAGCGGGCCTATGCCCTGTACGACGAGCTGCGCGACGATCGGCGGGCCGGGCAGTGCGCGGTGTGGCTGTATGAGCACCACTGCTTCCGCGCCAGCCCGGCCATCGCCGGCGGGTGGCTGCGGCGGGCCCGACGAGCACTCGACGCCGACGAGGACTGCGCCGAGTTCGGGGCCCTGCTGCTGCGCGAGGCGGAGATGGCCCACGGGCGAGGCGATCTGGACGTCGCTGCCGAGCTCGCCGAACGTGGCGTCAGCCTTGGTCGCCGGTTGCGGAACGCCGATCTGGAGGCCGAGGCACTGCAGACCTCGGGCCGGGTGCTCATCGACCAGGGTCGACCCGGCGACGGGCTGGCGCTGCTCGACGAGGCGATGCTCTTCGTCCTGGACGGCCGGCTTTCGCCGTACTCGACGGGGAAGGTCTACTGCAGCCTGATCAGCGCCTGTGAGCAGCTGGCCGACCACAGCCGCGCTGCCGAGTGGGCGGTGGCGACCGCGCGGTGGGCGGAGAGGCACCCCTTCGCGGTGTTCCCTGGCCTGTGCCGTGTCCATCATGCGACCGCCCTGCAGTGGCGCGGGCGGTGGGTCGAGGCTGAGGCCGAGGCGACACGTGCGTGCACTGAGCTGGACGGCATCAACCTGCCCAACGCGGCTGCGGCCTGGGTTGAGATCGGCGACATCCGGCGGCGGCTCGGCGACCTCGACGGCGCCGAGGCCGCCTTCCTCCAGGCCGACCGGCTCTGCGGCCAACCACGGGCCGGTGTCGCGCTCCTCCGCCTCGCGCAAGGACGCGCGGACGTAGCCACCGCCATCATCACCGAGGCACTCGAGGGTGCCGGGTGGAACCGTCTCGCTCGCGCCAGGATGCTGCCTGCTCGGGCGCAGATCGCCATCGCAGCAGGGGATCTTGGCTCCGCCACCGCAGCCGCCGATGAGCTCGAGACCATCGCCCACGCCTTCAACAGCATCGGGTTGGAGGCCGCGGCCCTGTCCGTCCGCGGCCGGGTCCAGCTCGCCCAACGCGACGCCGCCGCCTGCGCAACGCTGCGCCTCGCTGTCGCGCGCTGGACCGACCTCAGCGTCCCCTACGAGATAGCGACCGCCCGTACCCTGCTCGGCCAGGCCTGTCATGACAGCGGTGACGAGCCAGGCGCCGCCGCGGCCTTCACCGCTGCCCGTCTGCTCTTCGACGCCCTCGGTGTAGGTCTCGACGCCCGCAACCTCCGGAGCCTGGTCACCGCCTTGCCTGCGGGGCTCACCGCGCGGGAAGCCGAGGTTCTGCTGCTGGTCGCCGCCGGCCACACCAACAAGGAGGTCGCCGCGGCGTTGTTCCTGAGCGACAAGACGATCGCTCGGCACCTGTCCAACATCTTCACCAAGGCGGGTGTCTCCACGAGAGCCGCTGCGACGGCCTTCGCCTATGTGCACGGCATGGTCTCGAGCGACGCCTGAAAGCTTCAGTCGGCCCGGTGCCGCTCACGCCACTCCCTCGGCAGCGCGTAGGTCGCGGCCGAGGCTGGCATCGTCGCGTGGAAGGCGGTGTCGAAGCATGCCGGGACCGCTGTGGCCCGGGCCGGTGACGTACAGGGCCTCGACACCGCGGGCGCGGATCACCAGGTTCAGGTGGCCCTAGCAGAACGTCAACCTGGGCGTCGTACCCCAGTGTCCGAGTAGTCGGGGCTTGAGGTGCTCGGGTCGGAGCGGCGCGCGGAGCAGCGGGTTGTCGAGCAGGTGGATCTGCCCGACGGACAGGTAGTTCGCGGCCCGCCACCAGGCGTCCAGCCGGGTGAGCTCGTCGTCAGTCATCGGCTCTCCCGGTGCCAGGCCTTGGCGGCCTCGACGAAGGCCGGTGCTGCCACGGCGGCGGCGAGGCACACGCCGATCTCCTGCCAGGCCAGCGGACGCGTTCCGAGCAGGTTCGACAGAGGTCCCCAAGCGATGGCCAGCCAGAGCAGGAAAAGGTTGAGGACGAGCGACCCCAGCAGCAAGGGGTTGCCGCGCAGGCCGACCGTGAATATCGAGCGCTGTTGTGACCTCAGAACCAGGGCGATGCCCAGTTGCTGGAGGGTCAGCGTGACGAACACCATGCTCTGCCACGGCCGGCCATTGCTCTCCGCCCAGACGCCGACGCCCAGCGACACACAGGCCACGAGCAGCCCCAGGCACAGGATGCGGACGAGGAGCCCGTCACCGAGCACCCCTTGCTCCGGGTCGCGTGGCGGTCGGTGCAGTGCGTCGTCCTCGGCCTGCTCGGCGCCCAGGGCCACACCAGGGAGGCCGTGGGTCAGCATGTTGACCCACAGGATCTGCGCGGGGAGAAGCGGAAGCGGGATGCCGACGGCCGGGCCAGCGAGCATGAGGAGCACTTCCGCGAAGCCCCCGGACATGGCATACAGCAGGAATCGGCGGACGTTGTCGTAGACCCGACGTCCCTCCTCGACCGCCGCCACCAACGTGGCGAAGTTGTCGTCGACAAGCACCAGGTCGGCGGCCTGCCGGGCGACCTCGGTGCCGCTGCGGCCCATCGCGACCCCGATGTCGGCGCGTCTCAGCGCGGGCGCATCGTTGACCCCGTCGCCCGTCATGGCCACGACCTCACCGGCGTCGCGCAGTGCGTTCACGATCGCCAGCTTCTGCTCCGGGGCGATACGGGCATAGACGCGGATGTCCTTGAGGCTCTCCGGGGGGAGGCCGGCGTCGATGTCCCTTCCGGTCACCACGAGGCCCCCTTCCTCGAGGATGCCGAGGGTGCGGGCGATGGCGGCGGCTGTTGCTGGGTGGTCTCCGGTGATCATGATCGGGACGATGCCTGCGGTCCGGCAGCTCGCGACCGCTGCGGCGGCAGCGGCGCGCGGAGGGTCGTGCAGCGCCACCAGCCCGAGCAGGGACAGGGGGCGTTCGGCCTCCTCCACGCCATCCGGCACACCGGAGCAATCGGCATGGGCGACGGCAAGGACCCGCAGGCCCCGCGCCGTCATGTCGACCACCTGTTCCCGCATCAGCGCAGCCAGCGACGGGTCCGCGTCGACCAGATCGAGCAGGACCTCGGGTGCGCCTTTGCACAGCACGGTCACGTGGCCGTCCGGTGTGCTGTGCACCGTCGTCATCCGGGCGCGCGTGTGGTCGAAGCCGTACTCGGCGAGGCGCGGCCACTGGTCGTGGAGGGCTGCGGTGCGGTGCCCGCCCTTCGCGCCCAACGCGAGCAGAGCGCCTTCCATCGGGTCACCGGCGACCGACCAGTCGCCGTGTGCCTCGACGAGCCGGGCGTCATTGCACAGCACGATCGCCCGCAACAACGGGTCGCCGGCTGCGATGGCTGCGGCACTTCCTTGCAGGGCGCCGTCGGGTGCGTAGCCCTGACCGACCGCAGTGACCGCCCCGTCCGTGGTCCAGAAGCCGGTGGCGAACATGGCCCCCTCGGTGAGGGTCCCCGTCTTGTCCGACGCGATCACGGTGACGGCGCCGAGAGCCTCCACGGCAGGCAGGGTGCGGACCACCGCCGCGTGCCGTGCCATCCGCTGCGCAGCCATTGCCAGTGACAGCACGACCACCGCGGGCAGCGACTCGGGGATGGCGGCGACAGCAAGGCTGATCGCGGTGAGCACCATGGTTTCCAGGTCCTGCCCCTGCAGGAGACCCAGCGCCAGGACGACCAGGCACAGGCCCACCGTGACCGTTGCCACCTGCCGTCCGAAGCGGGCGAGGCGGCGTTGCAGCGGTGTGGGTGGCGACACCGTCGTGACGAGGAGCCGGGCCAGTTGGCCGACCTGCGTCTGGCTCCCGGTGCTCGTGACCAGCAGTCGGGCCCGGCCTCGGGTGACCAGCGTGCCGGCGTGCAGCATGGACGGGCGGTCGGCGACGGGGCTGTCCTCGGGGCAGGGCGGGACGTCCTTGACGACCGGCAGCGACTCACCCGTCAGCGGAGCCTCGTCGGCCTCGAGTCCTTCGGCCACAAGGAGTCGGCCGTCCGCGGGCACCAGGTCTCCCGCCTCCACGGCGAGCAGGTCGCCAGGGACGACCTCCTCGGCCGAGATCAGGTAGGTCCTGCCTGACCGCACCACCCGGGCGGTGGGAGCCGCCAGGGACCTGAGCGCCGACATCGACCTTTGGGCGCGCCGCTGCTGCACAACGCCGAGGGTCGTGTTCAGGGTGACGACGATCGCGATGACCAGGGTGTCGGCCAGATCGCCGACGATCGTGGTGAAGACGGCCGCCACGATCAGGACGACGATCATGGTCTCGCGGAGCTGCTCCAGCACGAGCGCCCACAACGAGGGTGGCGACGAGGTCGGGAGCACGTTGCGGCCCTGTGCCAGTCGGCGACGCGCCTCGTCCACCTCGAGCCCGGAGACGGTGTTGGTCCCGAGGCCCCGCGCCGTCACAGCCGGGTCGGAGTTCCACGGGATCTGCCCGGCAGCCAGCCGCTCGTCCACGATCACTGGTCCAGGCGTTCCTGGTCCGCCCGCACCACCACGACCACGCCACGCGCGTGCCGGGAGCACTGGGTCGCCACAGAACCGAGCACGAGGCTGGCGAAGCCTCCATGGCCGCGGGAGCCGACGACGAGAAGGTCATCAGCCAGGGTCATGTCCAGCAGCCCTGAGGCGGCGCCGCTGTGCGACAGCTCAGTGTGTACGTCGATCTGCTGCGTGTCCGGCAAGGCCGCGGTCACCTCCTGCTCAAGCCACGAGCGTGCCTCGGACTCGTATGCCGACAGCGGCGGCACGTACTGCATCGGCGGCCGGCTCGGGAGAGTCGTGAGGAGCCAGCAGTGCAGTGCGATGAGGGGGCAGTCCGCGCGTCGAGCCGCGTCCAGTCCCCACCGGAGGGCGGTGCGCGAGCTCGGGGAGCCGTCCACCCCGACGATGACCCGCGCGATTCGAGCACGTGGGGGGCCGGTCTCCGGCACCACCATCACCGGGCACTGCGCGTGGTGCAGGACGTACGACGTCGCCGATCCCAGCACAGCGTTCCTGACGAAGCCGTGGCCTCGGCCACCGACGACGAGGAGTCCGGCGTCCTCGGAGGCGCTGACCAGGGCTCGGCCCGGGTCGCCGGCCCGCAACTCCGGATGCACCGTGACCGGAGGACCCGACGGGCAGCGGCTCAGTCCCTTGGCGACCAGATCCTCCAACAACCCCTTGGCGATCTCGGCGCCGTCGGTCGGTGTACCGAGCGCTATGGGTCCGAACCCGGGACCAACGCCCGTCCAGAGGGGTGTGCTCCAGGCATGGACCGCCCGGACAGGGCGTCCCGAACTCTGCGCCTCACCTAAGGCCCAGTCCATGGCCCGTTCGGAGGCGACCGAGGCATCGACGCCCACCACGATCTCGCGCATGGCCCAACTCCTTTCGTCTCGGATGTCCAGCCTGTTCCATCAGGAAGCTCGACCGGCAGGGCCGCACGACACCCCGCACCGGGTCCGAGGTCCCGAGGGTGCGTGCCGGAGCACCACGAACGTCCCGAATTTCTCGCCCGCGGGCAGTGGAGGCCAGATCCTGCGACTATCACGTAGGCGTGAACGCTCCGAGCGCAACGAAAGGGATGACCATGCCCCCTCCCCGCAAGGCCGCACCCAAGGCCGCAACCAAGGGCGCAGTTCGCAAGCCCAGCAAGTCGACGGCGAAGGCCACCAGGTCGACGGCGAAGCCCGCGCGTGCCCGGAAGGCGGTTTCGACTCCTGTACGGCGGTCCGCCCCCGATGAGGTGATGGCGACCGCACCGGCGGCCGGCACCATCGACCTCGCCGGTGGGCTGCGGACCTACCTCGGCTCCATCGACGCAGAGGTCCGCGCGGTCAGTTCGCTGTCCGAGCGGATCGACGCACTCGTCGTGGAGCTCAACGACCTGCGCGACCAACAGGCGAAGCGCCTGCTGGTGCTCGACGAGCTGCGGGCCTCCGTCACCGACCAGAGCCTCGGGTCCTTCCTCGATGCTGCGATCAAGCCACGCAAGACCCGGGTCCCCGAGATCGTCCCGGACCGCCTCAACTAAAGGTGTTGCTGGCGTCGGGAATCGACGGTGCTTGGAACGCGAGCTCCGGGGTAGGGGATCGGTGGTTCGGCGCCCGCCGAATCGCTTTTCCGCGGACGGGAGATCAGCATGAGCGCCATCGACAAGATGAAGAACAAGGGCCAGGAGCTTGCTGGCGATGCCAAGGAAGCCTTCGGCAAGGCCACGGGCGACGACAGCCTGCAGGCCGAGGGCAAGAAGGACCAGGTCAGCGGCAACCTGAAGCAGGCCGGCGAGAAGGTCAAGGACGTCTTCAAGTAGGTCTGTTCACCTAGCGCCAGCCAGCCCGCTGCCCCGGGCTCCCCCGCTTGGACGAAAGCCATCTCGCCGACCCGATGAGGCATGCTTTCGTCCGGCAGGTGGAGTCCGGGGCGAGCAGTGGGATCAGGTGGATGTGAGCGCAGGCTCGGGCAAGAGGCACGTCACCGAGTCTTCGGGCGCGGCCTGGGTCGCGGCGCTGCAGCGCAGTGGCGAAAGTGTCCCGAGAGTGGTCGCGCTCGTCGTGTGGCTCGTCGGCCTGCTCTCCGTGTTGAGCGCCTTGCTGCCCGCCCAACGTGGTCGGCTGATCAGACTCACCGACGTGGTCGGCAGCACCACCACCAGTCTCGCCGCGGGCACCACCGCGGCCGCGGGAATCGCGTTGATGCTGCTCGCCGCGGGTCTGCGCCGCCGACAGCGCGCCGCCTGGGCCACTGGTCTCGGGGTGTCGGTGGCCGCCACCGCCCTGCACCTGTTGAAGGGCCTCGACGTCGAGGAGGCCACCCTCACCGCCGGGCTCGCGGTCCTGCTGCTGGTCACCCGCCGAGAGTTCGGCGCCGCGACCGAAGGCGGGCGGCGCTATCGGACCTTGCCCTGGCTGCTCGGTCTGTCGGTGCTCGACGTCGGTCTCGGTCTGCTTCTGCTGCTCACCAACAACGACGAGCTGGTGGGGGAGCCCTCGCTGGGTCGACGGGTTCACCACGTCCTTCTCGGACTCGTCGGGGTTCGCGGGCCCCTGAATTTCCACGAGCCCGATGCCGGCAAGCTCGTCCCCTCGGTCCTTGCAGGGCTCGGCGCCATCACCTTGATCGCGGTGCTGGTGATGCTGCTGGCCCGACCGCGCAAGCACCCCTCTCGCACCGCGGACGAGGAGGCGACGCTGGTCCGGCTGCTCGCGGAGCACGGAGAGCATGACTCGCTGGGATGGTTCGCCACCCGGGACGACCGCGATCTGGTCACCTCCCCCACGGCGCGTGCCGCCATCTCCTATCGGGTGGTGGGTGGGGTCGCCCTCGTGGCGGGAGATCCCCTGGGCGACCCGGATGCCTGGCCCCAGGCGATCGAAGCCTTCCTGTCGGCGACGGCCCGCCATGCGTGGGTGCCGGCGGTCATGGGTTGCGGTGAGCGGGCCGGTGGCGACTGGTCCAAGGCCGGACTCGACGTCCTCGAGCTCGGCGATGAGGCGGTCGTCGACGTCGCTGCGTTCAGCCTGGAAGGACGGTCGATGCGTGGTGTCCGTCAGGCGGTCAGCCGGGTGGAGCGGGCGGGATACCGGATCGAGGTACGGCGAGCTGGCAGCGTCGACGCCGAGGGTTGGCGCACCGTCCGCGAGGCGTCGCAGCAGTGGCGGGCGGGGGAGGTGGAGCGCGGATTCTCGATGGCGCTCGGTCGCCTCGGTGACCCGCGCGACCGGGACGCGGTCCTGGTCACGGCGCGGGACGAGACCGGTGAGCTGCGGGCCTTGCTGCACTTCGCGCCGTGGGGGAAGACCGGCCTGTCGTTGGACCTCATGCGACGCGATCGTGAGGCCGACAACGGCGTCAACGAGGCCATGATTGTCGCGCTCCTCCACGCCGCGCCGGCGGTCGGGGTGCACCGGGTGTCGCTGAACTTCGCGGTCTTCCGCTCAGCTCTGGAGCGCGGTGCAGAGCTTGGTGCGGGTCCGATCGCGCGGGCCTGGCGACGTGTCCTGCTCCTGGGTTCCAGGTGGTGGCAGATCGAGCAGCTGTACCGGTTCAACGCGAAGTTCGCGCCGGAGTGGGTCCCTCGCTACCTCTGTTATCCCGGCACCCGGGAGCTGCCGCGGGTCGCCCTCGCTGCGCTGCGCGCGGAAGCGTTCCTCGTGCTCGGCAAGCCGCCGGTCGTCCCGGACACGCCCCCTGCTGCGGTGACTCTCCGAGTCTGACCCTGGGCCCCACGGCACTGCTGACCTGTCCACCTTGGTGTTACCTCTTCGCCACAACCTGCCGATGCTCAAGGAGGAAGCAGGTTTCTGACCGATACTGGTGACTAGGAGAGTGGTGGCTGAGCTGCTGGGGCTGATGCGCGCAGTTCTTGCGCTGCTCGCCGCCACGATGGCCGTCAGCACGGCGCAGGTCCTTCGGGCCGACAGCGACAGTGCCGCCCCAGGTCTGGCCAGCACTGTCGCTGTCTTGGTGCTGCTGACCCTCCTGTTCTGGCCGCTGACCCGCCGTCGCCGGCGGCTGTCGTTGCTGTTCGGCCTGCTGCTTGCCACCCAGGTCCTGGGACACCTGCTCGTGTCGGTCGCCACCACCGGCAGCTTCGGGAACGGGGGTGCGGCAGGACTGGTCTGCTGCCCGGCCGTGCCCATGCCGACGCATGGAGGCGGGCTCGCCGCCCTCACTGCCCAAGCGGGCTGGCTGCTTCTCGCCGTCCAGGCCGGCACCGCTCTGGTCTTCGCGGCCTCCTGGAAGGCCGCTCAGGGCGCCCTCCAAGGGTTGGCGGAGGTGCTCGCCAGGGCGATCGGGAAGGTCCTCCCGGGTGTCGCCCCACTCAGGGTGACCAGGCCGCCCTACATCCTGCGCCAGCCCTGCCTCGGTGAGAGGACGACGATCGCACCCGGTGCGGGGCGGGACGTCGGCGGCGCCGTGCACCGAAGGGGGCCGCCCCGGGTCGGGTTCGTTCCGCCCGCTCGCCCTTCCGTCCATTACCTGCGCGGCCCCGTCGCTCGCTGAGCACCGGCCCCGCGGTCGACTTCCTGGAGAAACCCGTGACCACCAGTGCCCCAACCCGCACAGCCGCCCCTCCCGTGGATGGCAAGCCCTCCTTCGATCTCCTCGGCTGGCTGTCGCTAGCCGGCCGGATCCTGCTCGCAGGGGTCCTCGGCTACGCCGCCCTCACCAAGATCGGTGATCCGGCGGCGACGGTCCGGGCGGTCCGTGCCTACCAGCTGCTGCCCGAGTGGCTCGCTGTGCCGGTCGGCCATGCCCTTCCTGCCTTCGAGCTGGCGGTCGCGGTGCTGCTGCTGCTCGGGGTGGCCGTCCGTCTCTCCGCCTCCCTCACCGCGGTGCTGATGGGCATGTTCTTCGTCGGCATCGTGAGCGCCGCGGCCCGCGGCCTGAAGATCGACTGTGGCTGCTTCGGCGGTGGTGGCCCGACCGACGACCCCAAGTTCGCCCTGGAGCTGATGCGCGACGGCGCCCTGCTTGCGGTGGCCATCGGGGTCGCGGTCCTCGGACGGTCCCGGATGGCGCTCGACCCCTCGCCCGCACCCCCCCTCCCAGCGAGTACGGCCACCGCCACCGCCACCGCCACCGCCACCGCCACCGAGCAGCGACGGCACCGCGCCCTGATGGCCCGCCATTCCGCCGTACAGGCGAGGGTGGAGCAACGGTTGCGGATGCACCGGCTTGTCGCCGTCGTGCTGGTCGTGCTCGCCTCGGTGCTGGGGATGACCGTGGACGGCACATCAAAGGCGTCGGGGGAGCTTCAGGTCCCGGCGGGCGTCACATCGGCCGGCGGGGTGCTCGTCGGCTCGCCGACCGCGAAGCACCAGCTCGTGGTCTTCGAGGATCCACAGTGCCCGGCATGTGCGCGGTTCGAGGAGGTCAGCGGTCCGGTGCTCGCGCAGGCCGTCGCGCAGGGGACGGTGCGCGTGGACTACCGGATGCGCAGCTTCCTCGGACCGGAGTCGGTGCGCGCGGTGGCGGCGCTCGGGGCGGCAGCTGACGAGGGTCGGTTCGTCGAGTACCTGGAGACGATGTTCGCCCACCAGCCGCAGGAGCACACCGGCGGCTACACGGTGGCGGACCTGCTGGACCTCGGTGCCGGGGTGGGCCTGGAGAGCACCACCTTCAAGGAGGCGGTGAAGACCCAGAAGTACGCACGGTGGGCCGGGGTCGTCGACGACCGCGCGTCCCGGGACGGCAACGTCGGGACGCCCGAGCTTCGCCTCGACGGTCGGGTGCTCGATGCTTCCGTCACCTTTGACCCGGTGAAGTTCGCCGCCGCTCTGTCCTGACGGCGTTGCTCACAACCGGCGCGCGGCGACCCAGGTGAACTCCTGCTGCCGCCCGTCGGGTGTGGTGTGCGGGATGACCCGGGACGCGAGAACCTGAAACTCCTCTCCGAGCTCTGCGCTCAGTTGGTCAGCGTCGTAGCGGGCGGCGGGAAGCCCGGAACAGCTGGTCGGACCACGCGGTGAGAAGGTGCCGATCACGACGTGCCCCCCTGGGCGCAGGGCCGCGGACAGCACCTGCCGATAGCGATCGCGATCACGCTGCTCGATGAGGAAGTGGAAGACCGCCCGGTCGTGCCAGACGTCGTACTGCCTGCCGGGGTCCCACTGCAGGAGGTTGGTGACGATCCAGTGGGAGCCGGTGAGGTGACCCGTTCGCGCGCGCGCCACATCCAGCGCAGCTGGGGAGATGTCGAGCACTGTGACGTCGCGAAAACCTCTGTCCAGCAACACGTCGACCAGGGTCGAGGCACCGCCCCCGACATCGACCACCGCGGCTCCCGGTCCGATTCCGGCGTCCGCGAAGAGCGTCAGCGTGGCGGACGGCTGGGGCTCGTACCAGCTGAGGAGGGTCGGGTCCTTTGTCCGGAAGACGCTTTCCCAGAGCCCTTCGAGGTCCTCGACGGCCATCTCTGTCTGACCTTCTCTACTTCACCTCGAGCACCGAGGACATCCCGGCTCGGTAGTGGCCAGGCAAGTTGCAGAGCAACTCGTAGCGGCCCGGCCTCAACGTGAGCGTAAGCCAGCCGGAGGCGCCAGCGGCGATGACGTCACTCGTCGACAGTCCGCAGGTGGGAGTCGCCTCGCCGAGGCTGCCGCGCTCGTCAATCCGGTCATCGCCACGAAGGGCACGCTGTCCGGCCCGTTGGCCCTCCGACAACGGGAAGACCGCGAGCTCGTGGGCTCGCCCTCCCCGGTTGAGCGCCAGCAGACTGACCGTGCCGGAGGGGACCGTCCGGGGCGCGACCCGCAGCGACATCGTGTCGGCTCGAGTGCGGCGGTCTTGGAGCTGGACCATCACGCGGCGCCCGGCCAGCGGGGGAACGTCGCAACCCGGGTCTCCGCCGCCAGGCCGCCATGAGGAGTGGTGCTGGGGCCAGGGGCTCGGGTCGGTCACGGCGACAGTGCCCACGGAGAACGCGGTCATCGCCACCGTGGCCGCCCCCGCAAGGAGGTAGGCACGGGCAACTTCCATGACGGGGCCGCCTCAGTTGCCGGAGCGCAGAAGGGCGCGGCGCCGGCTGTAGTCCTCATCGTCGATCTCGCCGCGCGCAAACCTCGCGTCCAGCAGGTGCAGCGCCTCGTTCTGCTGAGTGCCACCCGGCTGGCGGGTGGCCCGGTAGAGCGCCACGCCGCCGAAGATCAGCAGGGCCCAGAAGCCCAGCATCATCAAGGTCATCCAGACCCAACCGCCACCGTCGACCCACATCATGGCCGCCCTCTTCTCTTCCTGGTGTTCACGGTGGCGCGCCCGGCTGTCAACCACCAGGGACTTTCGTACCCTCTTGTCAGGGTCGGTCAGCCGCCGAGCGCGGCGATGACCAGGTCGAGCCGCTGACGAGCCTCGCCGGCGACGGGCTCCAGAAGGCCGTCTCCGGTCACACCCACCAGCATCGCCGGGTCGGCGATCTCCACCAGGGTGCCGCTGTCGGTGCCACGCACCACGACGTTGCAGGGCAGCAGCAGCCCGATGCTGCGGTCCACGCCCAACGCCCGGTGGGCGAGCGAGGGGTTGCAGGCGCCGAGGATGAGGTAGTCCTCGATCTCCTCGCCGAGCTTGCTCCTGAGGGTGGCGGTGACATCGATCTCGGTGAGGACCCCGAAACCCTGGTCCTGCAGCGCTTCGCGGACTCGCTCCACGGTCTCGGCGAACGGCAGGGGGACGGTGATGGCCATTCCGTAGCTCATGGTCGCTCCTTCTCGAGGTGGCGGACGTGACTGTGATGATACCGCGTGGGGTATATGCCGTTCGCAGGGGGGACGATCCCCCTTCGAGGCGGCCCGAAGGGAATACGGGATACCCCCATGGGTATTATGGAGGGCATGACCGACCTCACTCAACGCCAGCCGACGCCGCCCTTGCAGCCGTCTCCCGCCCACGCCTACGGCCCGTTGGGGCGGGTGGGGCTCTGGACCTCGACGCACCTCCGCGTCGTTCTCGTCCTCTGGGCCGTCATCGGCATCGGACTGGGGATCTTCGCTCCGAAGGTGGAGCACGCATTGGCCGGAGCGGGCTGGGAGGCCAGTGGCTCCGAGTCGGTGCAGACCCGGGAGCTCGTCGACCAGCAGTTCGGGGGCTACTCCAGCAGCGCCCTGCAGGTGGTGGTCCACAACGACGCCGGCCCGGTCACCGGTCCAGCGGCGGCCACCAGGATCAGCCAGGCCGTCGCGCTACTGAAGGCCGACCCTCGGGTCTCGTCGGTAACCCCGCCCCAGCCAGGGATGACGATCTCGCCCGATGGGCGGTATGCCCTCATCCAAGGGGGTGCCGCAGCCGGACCGAACGACATGGTGCGGGCCGCGGACGATCTCAAGGAGGAGATCCGGGGGCTGAGCGGCGACGGTGTCACGCTGGCCATGACCGGCTCCTCGACGCTGTGGTCGGACTTCAACACCGCCAACCGCGACGCGATGATGAAGTCTGAGCTGATCAGCTGGCCGGTGACCATGGCGATCCTGGTCCTGGCCTTCGGCTCCTTGGTCGCCGCGGGGCTTCCGCTGATGCTGACCATCATCGGCCTGATTGCGGCGGCCGGCTCGCTGTACCTCGGGACCCAGGTCACGGACATCTCGATCTGGGCGATGAACTTCGCCATGATGTTCGCCCTTGCCCTGGGCATCGACTATGCGCTGTTCATCGTGGTCCGCTTCCGGGCCGCGCACTTTGGCTCCAAGGAGGACACCCCCCATGCCGTCGCGACCACGATGGACACGGCAGGAAAGGCGGTGCTGTTCTCCGGCCTGACCGTGCTGATCTCGCTGTCGGCCGTCCTTCTCGTGCCTTCCCCCGCCTTCCGGTCGATGGCCGTCGGCATCATGTTGGCTGTCCTGTTCGTGCTCGGCGCCAGCCTGACGCTGCTGCCCGCGGTGCTGGCCAAGCTCGGCGACCGGGTCGACGCGCTGTCGCTCCCGTGGGTCCACAGCGGCGAGCACCGCTCGGCGCGCTTCGCCCGGTGGGGCGAGCGGCTGTGGAAGCGGCCGGTGGTCTTCGGGCTCGTCGCCCTCGTCGCCCTGGTGGCACTCGCCCTTCCGGTGCTGTCACTCAAGACCGGCATGCCCTCGATCAAGGTGGTGCCCACCAGCGACTCGTCGCGGCAGGGCTATGACCTGGTCCAGCAGGGCTTCGGCAAGGGAGCCCCGGGCGCCCTGCAGGTCGTGACGCCCGCTGGCGACAGCACGGCCGTGGCGACAGCGCTCAAGGCAGATGAAGGTGTGGCACAAGTCATGCCGGCTCAGCTCAACAAGGTGGGCGACCTGGCCCTCATCCAGGCGATGCCGACGGTCGACCCGTCCAACCCGGAGCTGGGCGCGACCATCGACCGGCTGCGCCTCGAGCTGCCGAGCGGCACGCTGATAGGTGGTGCGGCCGCGGAGAACCACGATCTCGAGCAGCTGCTCTCCGACAAGACGCCGCTCGTGGTGGGCGTGGTCCTGGCACTCGGATTCGTGCTGCTGCTGGTCGTGCTCAGGGCGCCACTGCTCGCCCTCCTCGGTGTGACCACCAGCCTGCTGGCGACGGCAGCCGCCTTCGGTGTCTCGAAGTGGATCTTCCAGGACGGGATCGGCTCGGACCTGTTGGGCTTCGAGTCGCAAGGCTTCCTCGACGCCTGGGGACCGGTGTTCTTCTTCGCCATGATCTTCGCGATCTCGATGGACTACACCGTGTTCCTCCTGGCCAGCGCCAAGGAGCACTGGGAGCGCAGAGGCGACGCCAAGGAAGCCATGATCGGTGGCATCGCCCACTCCGGCAGGGTGATCTTCGCGGCTGCCGGGGTCATGGTGGCGGTGTTCTTCACCTTCGCCCTGTCCGGACCCCTGCCTCCCCGGGAGATGGGCATCGTCCTGGGGGTGGCGGTCCTGCTCGATGCCGCCCTGGTCCGGCTCCTGCTGCTTCCGGTGCTCATGAGGCTGACGGGGCGCGCTGCCTGGCACGTGCCCAAGTGGCTGGCCAAGGTCCTGCCGGCTGTGAAGTTCTCGCACTGAGCGTCTGGCACGGGCGGGCCGAGTGGCCCGCCCGTGCCGGTGCGCACCCGGACCGCCCCGGCCCCACCCGCCCCGCCCGAAGCCCTCGAAGGAGTACCCGATGACTGCCCCCGCTGCCTGTCTCGCCACCACCCGGTGGCACAAAGAGCGCATCCTGTTCGCCCTTGCCGGCACCATGACGCTGCTCAGCGCGATCCTCGCCGCCGTCGTGAGCCCCTGGTTCCTGCTCCTCACCGCGGCTGTCGGTGCGAACCAGCTCCTGATGGTGGCGACCGGGGCCTGTCCGGCCTCGCTCGTCATCGACCGGTTGGCTGCCCGGAAGGGCTGACACCCGGAGGCTCCGCGCCGTTTCGTGTGCGTCGCGGAGTCTCAGGTCGTGGTGACTGCGGCTGATAGGCCGGATGAGCGGAACCCATGTGCCTGAGCGGCCTGGACGTGCGCGTCTTGACATGTCGTTCTCGGCGGGCAACAGCCGTCACCTCACCTCACCCCTCCCCCCCATGATCCACGGAACGCGCACAGCGTGAAATCGCCCTTTGAGGGCTGTGCGGGTTCCGTGGATCAAGAACGAGGACATCGCGGGAGGCGGCGTTCTCCGGCGGCGGCCAAGTTCCTCACGTCTGCTCAGCTACCCGGTTGACGTGGCCGGAAGAGCAGACGCAGCGAGGAACCGACGGGCGGCGGGTACGGCGAAGGGTGGCCGCACCGGGCAGAGTGCCGAGCCGAAAGGAGGCGGCGCTCTCCGGTGGCGGTCGGGATCGCAACGTCTGTGTGGCCGTGCCGTTGACGTCAGCCGTCGTCAGGCCAGGGACGGCTCAGGCCAGGGACAGCTCAGGCCAGGGACAGGAAGAGCTTCTCGAGCTCGGCGGTGTCGAGGTCGTCGGTGCCGTCGATGAGGCACTGGCGCAGACCGGTGGCGATGATGGCGAAGCCGGCCTTGTCCAGTGCCCGGGAGGCAGCAGCGAGCTGCGTGACGATGTCCTTGCAGTCACGCCCAGCCTCGATCATGCGGATGACCCCGGCGAGCTGACCCTCGGCGCGGCGGAGTCGGTTGATGACCGGGGCGAGCTCGGCCGTGTCGAGTTGCATGTGGCCCTCCCGGCCCGAGGTGTGAGATACGCCCCAGGGTACCCCGCACCGGTCGACGACGGAGGCGGGAGTCCCCGCTTCAGGGGGACCTACGGCACTGCCGAAGTCCCCTGCGACCACCTAGCGTGGAGGCAGGCGACGGAGCGTCACCTGCCGCCCGTTCCCAAGGAGCAGATATGAGCAGCGTCGCGGTGCGACATCTTGATGGTGACCGGTTCGCCATCGACGTGGGCCGGCACACCCTGACCGTGGACCAGCCGATCGAGGACGGAGGCGAGGACACCGCCCCCACGCCGACGGAGCTGTTCATCGCCTCGCTCGCGACCTGCGTCGCGCACTATGCCCGCCGCTATCTCACGCGACACGACCTGCCGGTCGAAGGGCTCGGCGTGACGGCCTCGTTCGACATGGGGAAGAGCCCGTCTCGGGTCAGTGACGTGCAGCTGCGAGTCACGGTGTCCGACGCCGTGCCCGCCGAGCGCAGGGCCGCGCTGCTCGCCGTGGCCTCGCACTGCACGGTGCACAACTCGCTGACCCACCCTCCCTCGGTGCAGGTGCTCATCGACTGACCGCGCGGCGGGGGCTTCTCAGCGTCGACTGCTCGGCTTCTCACCTGCGCGGGCGGGGGCTCCTCAGCGCAGGCAGGCAGCAGGCAACGGGAACCAGCGCAACGACTCGAAGTCCTCGGCAAGTCCAGTGGATTCGTCGCCGTTCCAGGTGGGGCTGTCCGAGCGACCGGCGAACAGGCTCCGCGCCCGCTCCAGGTAGACCGGGTAGGCGTTTTCGCCGACGTGGCGGTGCACGCGCGGGTAGTGCAACGTGCCGGACGCGTCGTAGTGCAGGTCGGTGAGCCGCAGTGGTGGGTCGACCGGTGCGGACCGGTGGTGCCACAGGCCGGTGGCAGGGTCGAAGGTGTAGTCGGTGAGCAGCTTCCACCCCTGACCGGCGATGAGGTGCACGGCGGCGATGAGGTAGTCGCAGGTGGCGGCGGAGATGAAGTAGTTGAAGTTGATCCTGGTCCAACCCGGCTTGAGGCCCTCGCACCCCTTGGTGATCTCGGCCTGAAAGGCGTGCGACCGTTCGAGATCGATCCCGAGCAGCCGATGCCCGTAGGGCCCGGCGCAGGAGCACCCGCCGCGCGCCTGGATGCCGAACAGGTCGTTGAGCAAGGCCACCACGAAGTTGTGGTGCAGGTAGCCGCGGCCGTGCCGGATGACGAAGGAGACGATGGACAGCCTCGAAGCGTCGGTGTCTCCGAGGATGTCGATCCCCGAGTCGCCACGCCACGAACCGAGAGCCCGCTGCCAGAGCCACTCCTCGCGGGCTGCGATCAGGTCGGTCCCGACCGCCTCCTTAAGCCCGAAGGCCAACCCGGCGCGGATGGCACCGATGATCTCGGGAGTGCCACCCTCCTCCCGGGCCACCGGATCGGTGAGGTACTGCTGCTCTGTCGGGTTGACGTAGGCGACCGTGCCCCCTCCCGGCACCGTGGGCACCCGGTTACGCACCAGCTCCCGACGCACGCCGAGCACCCCCGGGGAGCCCGGCCCACCGATGAGCTTGTGCGGCGAGACAAAAACGGCGTCCTTGTACGACGGTCCGTCGGCGGGCCCACCCATCGCGATCGGCGTGTAGGGCGCGGCGGCGGCGTAGTCCCAGAACGACAGCGCTCCGTGCCGGTGCAGCAGCGCCGAAATCCCGTCCGTGTCGGTCCGGATGCCGGTCACGTTGGAGGCCGCCGAGAAGCTTCCGATGAGCAGCGGACGATCGGCGTGCCGTAGGAGCTCCACCTCGAGACGGTCGGCGTCGACGTGTCCGTCGGGGTCCTCAGGGATCACCACGACGTCGGCGATGGACTCCCGCCACGGCAACTCGTTGGAGTGATGCTCATAGGGCCCGATGAAGACCACAGGCCGTTCCTGTGGGGGAATCTGGTCCGAGAGCTGGTAGCGCTCGTCCAGCTCGGCTGGTAGTCGGAGACCGAGGATGGCGACCAGCTTGGCGATGGCTCCGGTGGCCCCCGAGCCGGTGAAGATGACCACCGTCTCCTCGTCTCCACCGAGAGCGGAGTGGATGACCTGGCGGGCGTCCTCCCGCAACCTGGTGGTCTGCAGCCCGGTACCCGAGCTTTCGGTGTGGGTGTTGGCGTAGCGAGGCAGCACCTCCTCGCGGATGAAGTCCTCGAGGAAGCTCACCGCCCGACCTGAGGCGGTGTAGTCCGCGTAGGTGATTCGGTGCGGTCCGTAGGGACCGTCGAGCACCTCCGCATCACCGATGACGCACGAGCGGATCCGCTCCAGCAGCGGGGAGGTGGGTGCCGTCTGCTCCCGGTCAGGCGCCAGGCTCATGACGTGTCGCCCGCTCCCACGCGCTCCCACCCGCGACGTGCGCCCTGCAGGCCGAGACCGGTCTCACCTCGTGAGCGGTACGGGATGTAGGGACGGGTGAGATAGCCGATGGGTGCGGAGAAGACGTGGACCAGTCGGGTGAAGGGCCAGACCGCGAAGAGCAGCCAGGCAAGCTGCACGTGCACCTGGAACCCCCACGGGGCAGCCGTGATCAGGTCGGTGTCCGGCTGCAGGGACAGGACCGAGCGGAACCACGGCGCCACGGTCTCCCGGTAGTCGTGGGCGTTTCCGGTGACGTTGGTGAGCACCGTCGTGAGCAGGCCCGCGAGGATCGTCGCGCCGAGGACGACGTACATGCCCTTGTCGTTCTTGGTGGTGGCACTGAACACCGGTCCGACGGTGCGCCGCCGGTAGATCAAGATGGCCATGCCCAGGACGGTGGCGACCCCGGCGAGAGTGCCGAGGATGAGGGACATCGCGTGATACGCCGAGTCGGGGACCCCGGCCTTCTCGGTCCACGACGCGGGGACGAGCAGTCCGACGACATGGCCCCCGATCACCCCGAGCATCCCGAAGTGGAACAGCGGAGAACCCAGGCGCAGCAGGCGCTTTTCGTAGAGCTGGCTGGAGCGGGTGGTCCAGCCGAACTTGTCGTAGCGGTAGCGCCAGACGTGCCCGCCGATGAAGACGGCGATGCTGACATACGGCACGATCACCCACAGCAGCAGGTCGGTGGTGCTCATCGGCGGGTCGCTCCCATGTATTCCGGCGGGGCGAACGGCTCGAGCCCCACCTCCTCCTCAGGTGGACCGGAGCGGGCCAGCTCCAACGCCTTGTCGAGGTCGCGGGGCGCCGGGTCCGGCAGGACGGCGCGCACCAGGTCCAACGCCCGCGTGTACGGCGAGTCCAGGTCGGCGAGCGCCATCCGGATCAGCTCGAGACCAGCGCGGTTCTCCGCAAGGAGGCGAAGCCCGGAGGCGAGGTTCGCGCTGGCCGCGAACTCGCACACGACGGACAGGTGGTCCGGCAGCTCCTCACTGATCAAGGTCGACCCGGATCCCTTGTAGGCATGGGTGAAGCGCAGCAGCGCCATGCCGCGCTTGCGGGTGTCGCCGTAGGCGTAGTAGGTCAGATAGAGGCAGCAGCGGCGACGCAAATCGAACAGGTCCACGTAGGCCCGCTCCGCCTCCTGCTGGGAGATCCCCTCCAGGTGGGCGACCATGGCCAGAAGGGGGCCTGCCGCCGCTTCGGGCAGCAGGCCGGCGGCGTCGCGGAGCAGTGGCAGCTTGGCGTAGAGGTCGGCGTCGGGGTAGCCGAGGAGCAGCGAGGCTGCCTGAAGGGCGATCGTGCGGTCCCCGTCGGTGACGGTTCCCCTACGGCGGCTCACGTCGGCTCTCCCTCGGTCTCGTCGGGGGGTGGCAGGTAGGAGCCACCGTTGCCGTCCCAGTTGAGGAGGTTGACGCGCTCCCGCCCGGAGGGGTCGAGGAAGGTGTCCGACCGCTGTCGCTGCTTGAGCAGGTGGAAGTTCTCGACCGCGACAGGGACGGGACCGCCGGAGGACTCCCCGAACGGACCGGAGGCGCCCATGCCGGGGCCGCCGTCGTAGTCCAGCGAGCACTCGGTGGCGAGCTCTTCGAGGGAGTGCGCCAGCTGGAGCGGGTCACGTCCCTCAGCGTGCGCTGTGGGGATGACGTACCGCTCGTCGTACTTCGCGATCGCGAGGAGCCGGTGCATGTCCTCGATGTCCTCGGGTGTCATCCCCACCGCGTCAGGGATGCTGAGATCGGGCTCGCGTCCCAGGTTGATGTCGCGCATGAAGGAGCGCATCGCGGCTAGTCGGGCAAGAACGTCCCGCACAGGCCCGGGATCACCGGCGGTGAAAAGCTCTGCCAGATAGGCGATCGGGATCCGCAGAGTGTCGATGGCCCCGAAGAGGTTGCCGGCGTTCTCGCCGTCGTGACCGGTGCCGGACAGCGAGTCGACGACGGGGGACAGCGGCGGGATGTACCAGACCATCGGCAAGGTGCGGTATTCCGGATGCAGCGGCAGCGCGACCTCGAACCGGTTGATCAGCGCCCAGACCGGGGACCGCTGCGCCGACTCGATCCAGTCCCGCGGGATCCCGGCCGCCTCCGCAGCACGTTGTACGGCGGGGTCGGTGGGGTCCAGGAAGACATCGCGTTGCGCGCGGTAGAGGTCCCTGTCGTCCGCCACACTCGCCGCTTCGAGGACCTTGTCCGCGTCGTACAACACGACCCCGATGTAGCGGAGACGGCCGACGCAGGTCTCGGCACAGACGGTCGGGAGCCCGACCTCGACGCGGGGATAGCAGAAGGTGCACTTCTCGGCCTTGCCGGTCTTGTGGTTGAAGTAGATCTTCTTGTAGGGACAGCCCGTGACGCACATCCGCCAGCCGCGGCAGCGGTCCTGGTCGACGAGCACGATGCCGTCCTCGCTGCGCTTGTAGATCGCACCGGAGGGGCAGGAAGCCGCGCAGGCCGGGTTCAGGCAGTGCTCGCAGATCCGCGGGAGGTAGAACATGAAGGTCTGCTCGAAGTCGAGCGTGATCTTCTCGCTCAGCTTCTGCAGGACCGGGTCCTCCTGCGTGAGGTGGGGTCCACCACCGAGGTCGTCGTCCCAGTTGGCCGACCACTGCACCTTCATGTTCCGGCCGGAGATAAGGGACTTCGGGCGGGCGACCGGGCTGTGCTTCTGGGACGGCGCGTTCGTGAGCGTCTCGTAGTCGTAGGTCCACGGCTCGTAGTAGTCGTTGATGGACGGCAACAGCGGGTTGGAAAAGATGCTGAGCAACTTCTTGATCCGGCCGCCCGCCCGCAGCGTCAGCCGGCCGCGCTTGTTGAGCATCCAGCCGCCCTGCCAGCGCTCCTGGTCCTGGTAGGTCCGGGGGTAGCCCTGCCCAGGTCGGGTCTCCACGTTGTTGAACCAGACGTATTCCACGCCGCTGCGATTGGTCCACGCCTGCTTGCAGGTGACCGAGCAGGTGTGACAGCCGATGCACTTGTCGAGGTTCATCACCATCGCCAGCTGCGCCATGACCTTCACGAGTAGTCCACCTCCTGCGACCGGCGGCGGATCCGTGTGACCTCGTCGCGTTGGTTCCCGGTCGGCCCGAGGTAGTTGAAGGCGTAGCTGATCTGTGCGTAGCCGCCTGCCAGGTGGGTCGGCTTCATGAGCAGGCGGGTCAGGGAGTTGTGGATGCCACCGCGCTTGCCGCTCGTCTCGGCGATCGGGACGTCGATCGTCCGCTCCTGCGCGTGGTGCATGAACACCGTTCCCTCGGGCATCCGGTGGCTGACGATGGCCCGGGCCACCACGACCCCGTTGCGGTTGACCGCCTCGACCCAGTCGTTGTCGTTGATGCCGACCTTGTCCGCGTCCTTGTTGCTCAGCCAGATCGTCGGGCCGCCACGAGACAGGCTCAACATGAACAGATTGTCCTGGTACTCCGAGTGGATCGACCACTTCGAGTGCGGCGTCAGATAGCGAACCGTCACGCCGAGCTCGTCGATGTGGCCGAGCTCAGGTTCGGCGAACATCCCCTGCATGTCGAGAGGGGGGCGGAAGACGTTGAGCTGCTCCCCGAAGGCCGTCATCCAGTCGTGCTCCACGAAGAAGTGCTGCCGCCCCGTGAGGGTGTGCCAGGGCTTGGAACGCTCGACGTTGATGACGAAGGGCGAGTAGCGACGGCCACCGTGCTCGGACCCCGACCACTCCGGTGAGGTGATCACCGGAGTCGGGCCGGCCTGGGTGTCGGCGAAGGTGATCTGTTTGCCCTCGTGCTCCGCGGCGAGGTCGACCAGCGCCGTGCCGGTGCGCCTCTCGAGGGTCCGGAAGCCCTGCACCGAAAGGTGACCGTTGGTCGTGGGTGCCAGCGCCAGGATCGCCTCGCACATGTGCACGTCCCGGTCCAGTCGGGGCCGTCCGTCCGCCACCCCCCCCCCGACGGCCCCGGTCTTGGCCCGCAGGTAGTCGACCGGCTGGGTAAGGTCATAGGTCACCCCCATGGTGGTCGCCCCGAGGCTGCTCGCGAGCGGTCCGAGGGCGCCCATCTTGGCGGCGATCTGGGTGTAGTCGCGCTCGACGAGGGCGAGTTTCGGGAAGTTGACCCCGGGTATCGGGGTGCTGCCGTCGGCCCGCCAGTCCCGCACAATGCCTGAGGGCAGGGACATCTCGTCGGGTGTGTCGTGGGCCAGCGGCGTCGCGACCAGGTCGGTGCGCTTGCCGAGATGTCCCTCCGACTGTCGGCTGACCTCCTGCGCCAAAGTGAGGAAGATGTCGAAGTCGGTGCGGGTCTGCCACGGCGGCGAGATGGCCGGGCTAAACGCGTGGACGAACGGGTGCATGTCGGTGCTCGACAGGTCGTGCTTCTCATACCAGGTCGCGGCGGGCAGGACGATGTCGGCGAACAGCGTGGTCGACGTCATCCGGAAGTCCAGCGCCAGCAGCAGGTCGAGCTTGCCCTCGGGCGCCTCCTCCCGCCACGTCACGTCGCGGGGCCGCAGCTCCTCGGGTGCTTCCTCCGCCCGCAGCGAGCTCTCCGCGCCGAGCAGGTGCTTCATGAAGTACTCGTTGCCCTTGCCGGACGAGCCGAGCAGGTTCGCCCGCCACACCGTCAGCACCCGCGGGAAGTTCTCCGCCGCGTCGGGATCCTCGACGGCAAAGGAGATCTGGCCGTTCGCGATGCCGTCGGTGACGTACTTCGACGGGGTCTCTCCGGACTCCACGATCGCGTCGCCGAGGTCCAGCGGGTTCACATTGAACGTCGGATACGACGGCATCCACCCGAGCCGGGCGGACTGGGCCAGCACGTCCACCGTCGTCATCCCGCGGAAGCCGGGTGCCGCGGTCGGCGAGGCGAACACGTCCACCTGGAACGGGTCGTAGCGCCACTGACCGGTGGCGAGATACCAGTAGGCGGTGCCGATCATCTGCCGCGGCGGCCGTTGCCAGTCGGTCGACATAGCCAGGATCTGGTGGCCGGTCAGAGGCCGCACCTTCTCCTGGCCGACGTAGTGCGCCCAGCCGCCACCGTTCACGCCCTGGCACCCGGTCAACGTCGTGAGGGCCAGGAACGCGCGGTAGATCGTGTCGGAGTGGAAGTAATGGTTGGTGCCGGCCCCCATGATGATCATCGAGCGGCCCTTGGAGTCGACGGCGTTCTGCGCGAACTCCCGGCCGATCCGTTCCGCCTTGTGCGCGGGCACACCGGTGATCTCCTCCTGCCACGCAGGGGTGCACGGTGAGGACGGGTCGTCATACCCGGTGGGCCACACCCCGGGCAGGCCGTCGCGCCCGACTCCGTACGACGCGAGAAGCAGGTCGAAGACGGTGGTGACGAGGTGCCCGCCCACCGTCATGGCCGGCACACCCCGCTCGATGACGAGACCGGATCCGTCGGGGGTGTCGAAGCGGGGGAGCGAGACGGGGACGGGCCTTTCGCCGTACAGGGTGAGGAGGGGGTTGGTGTTGCCCAGCTCGAGGTTCCATCGGCCTGCACCGTCGGGGCCGAACCGGTCGCCGAGGGTGCCGTGCGGGACGACCGGGTCACGGGTCTCCGTGTCGAGCAGGACCGTCTTGAACTGCGCATGCTCGGAGGTGTGGCCGAGGTCGTGGGCGGTGAGGAACTTGCCCGGCACGTAGGTGCCGTCCCCGCGTTCCTCGAGCCGGATGAGGAAAGGCAGGTCGGTGAAGCGCTTGACGTAGCTCTCGAAGTAGGGAGTGGTCTGCTCGACGAAGAACTCGCGCAGCAGCACATGCCCCATCGCCATGGCGAGCGCGCCATCGGTGCCCGGCGACGGGGCCAACCACTCGTCCGCGAACTTGGTGGCGTCGGAGTAGTCCGGCGAACACACCACGACCTTCTGCCCGCGATAGCGAGCCTCGGTCATCCAGTGCGCATCCGGGGTGCGGGTGACCGGGACGTTGCTGCCCCACAGCATCAGGTAGGTGGCATCCCACCAGTCACCCGACTCGGGTACGTCGGTCTGGTCGCCGAACACCTGCGGGGAGGCAACCGGGAGGTCGGCGTACCAGTCGTAGAACGACAGCAGAGGTGCGCCGAGCAGGGTGTAGAAGCGGGCGCCGGCAGCGTGGCTGACCATGCTCATCGCCGGGATCGGGCTGAAACCGGCGACGCGGTCGGGTCCGTAAGTCTTGATCGTGTAGACGTGTGCGGCCGCCGCGAGCTCGATCGCCTCGTCCCAGGTGGCGCGCACCAGGCCGCCTTTGCCGCGGGCGTTCTTGTAGTGCTTTGCCAGCAGGGGGTTGGACACGATGTCGCCCCAGGCGAGCACCGGGTCGCCGTTGCGCCGCGCCTTCGCCTCGCGGAACAGCTGCAGCAGAACCCCGCGCACGTAGGGATATCTGACGCGGGTGGGGGAGTAGGTGTACCAGGAGAAGGCGGCGCCGCGGGGGCAGCCGCGGGGCTCGTACTCCGGCTTGTCTGGACCGACGGAGGGATAGTCGGTCTGCTGCGACTCCCAGGTGATGATGCCGTCCTTGACGTAGACCTTCCACGAGCACGATCCGGTGCAGTTGACGCCGTGGGTGGACCGGACGACCTTGTCGTGGCTCCAACGGTCCCGATAGAAACTGTCCGCTTCACGGCCGCCGATCTGGTGCAGGGTCCTGTGATCGGCGGACACCTCGCCCTTGCGGAAGTGGCGTCCGGCCCGAATGAGCGCATCGCTCAGTCCCCCGTCGAGCCCCGGGCCGCTCTGCTTGCCACTCATGTGCGCTCTCCCTCAGCCTGGCAGTGCCCGATCTGCAGCAGCGTCCGTCCGTCGTGGAACTGGCGCTGCAGGGCGTCGGCGACGCGCTGCGCGGTGTCCTTCGCACGGGTGGCGTTGGCCCCGTCGAAGCGGCTGTCCACCGCGTCCCGCCAGAGCTCGAGCCAGCGGGCGAACATCGGCGGCGTGAGCGGGAAGGTGTCGTGCAGACGACGGTGGGTCACCATCGGTTGGCCGTCGTAACGACCGGTCGCGAGCAGGGTGCGTTCCCAGAAGTCGCCGATCCGGGGCAGGTGGGTGCGCAGATCCAACTGGGCGTGCCGGAAGGCCGGGCCGAGCAGGTCATCGACCAGGGCGCCTTCGTAGAACGAGGTGAGCAGCACGTCGATGTCGCCCCGCGAGGAGAGGGGCGTGATGTCAGGCATGCTGGCGCCGGGCGAGGTCCTGGGTGCGCCGCACCGCAGTGAGGGTGAACACCAGGGTCACGGCGGCGACCCCGGAGAGCAGCGCCAGCCCGAGTCCGTAGTCTTCCGAGCTGCCGTAGACCGCCCCCATCAACAGCGGCGGGATAAAGCCGCCCAGACCTCCTGCGGCACCGACCAGACCGGCCACCGAGCCGACTCTGTCGGCGGGGGTGAGCTGGGCCACCAGCGCGAAGATGCCGCCGCTGGCGGCGCCGAGGGCTGCCGCCATCACGAGGAAAGCCGCTGTCCCCACCGGTGACAGGTCCGGGGTGGTTGCTTGGACCGCTGCCGCGACGGCGACGGTGCCGAAGGCGGCCGCCAGGACGCTGGTGGGCTGGAATCTGTCGGACAGCCACCCACCCACCGGGCGCATGAGGACCGCCAGCACGACGAAGCCGGCCATCTTGTTGGCCGCATCGGTCTGGGTCAGGCTGTAGGCGTTCTTGAGGTAGGTCGGCAGGTAGACGGAGAACGCGACATAACCCCCGAAGCCGATGGAGTAGAGGGCCGCGGCCTGCCAGGTCACCCTGAGTTGGAGGGCCTGGCGCAGCCGTGCCGTAGCGGAACCGCTGCTGGGGACCCGAAGGGGTGAGTCCCGCAGCACCACGGCGGCGAGCGCCGCGTAGGCGACGAGGACCGCGGCAGTGAGCAGGAACGGGGCCTTGAGGCCACTGGAGTTGGCGAGCTTGACGGTGGTGAGGGCGCTGATCGCGGTGCCGCCCATCCCCATGCCGAAGACGCCGATGGCCAGGCCGCGGCGTTCCGGGGGGAACCACGCGTTCACGAAGGGGACCCCGACCGCGAAGGCGGTGCCGCCGACCCCGAGGAAGAAGCCGCCGATGAGCAGCCCGGCGAAGGAGCTGTGACCGGCCAGCCCCAGGAACAACACGGGGACCACGGTGGTGAGCGAGACGGCCGGGAACATGATGCGGCCGCCGTAGCGGTCGGTCATCGCGCCGACGGGGATGCGCCCGAGAGAGCCGACAAGGACGGGAACGGCGACCACGAGTGCCTGCTGGAAGGGCGAGAGGTCCAACTCGTTCCTGAAACGGATCGCCAAGGGGCTGAGCAGGGCCCAGGCCCAGAAGTTCACAGCGAACCCGAGCGCGGCGACAACGAGCATCACCTCCGGGCGGGGTCCGCTGCCCGTGTTGGCGCCATTGTGGGCCGTGGACATCACACCTCAGCTCATGCGGGTTGGCGGGATTGCCGACCCGTTGAGGATTGCGAACCTTGTCGGTGTCTGGCAGGGCCGAAGGTCACCTCTGTCGGTGTCGAGTCCGCACGGGGGTGGGCGCCTGCGGGCTCATCGGCCCGTCGGGTGGGGACGTTCGGCCCTCCCTCTCGGCCGTCAGGGTGGACAAGATCGTCACGACGGAAGGAACTGCGTTGAGGCGACTGGTGGTCCTGGGAGCAGGAACGGCCGGCACGATGGCGGTCAACAAGTTGCGACACCGACTGGACCGTGCGCAGTGGAAGATGACGGTGGTCGACCAGGACGACGACCACCTCTATCAGCCAGGCCTGCTGCTGCTGCCATTCGGGGTCTACGAGCCGGAGGAGCTGGTCAAGTCGCGACACCGCTTCGTGCCGGAGGGTGTCGAGTTGGTGCTGGGAGGGATCGACCGGGTCGATCCGGATGCCCAGCAGGTCCTGCTTGCCGACGGCCGGGCACTCCCGTACGACTACCTGGTCATCGCGACCGGCACCTCGCCGCGACCCGACCAGACGCCTGGCCTGTTGGAGGGGGAGTGGCGTAACAGCATCTTCGACTTCTACACGTTGGAAGGCGCCATCGCGCTGCGCGACAAGCTCGCGACGTGGGAGGGCGGCCGTCTCGTCGTGCACATCGTCGAGATGCCCATCAAGTGCCCTGTCGCGCCCCTCGAGTTTGCCTTCCTAGCCGACGCGTTCTTCGCCGAACGAGGGATGCGCGACCGGGTTGCCATCACCTACGTCACCCCCCTTGAAGGCGCCTTCACCAAGCCGATCGCCTCGAAGCATCTGGGCGACATGCTCACCGACCGGGAGATCGCTCTGGAGGGCGACTTCGTGATCGACCGGGTTGACCCTGAGGCGAAGATGCTTGTCTCGATGGACGAACGCGAAGTGCCTTTCGACCTCCTCGTCACCGTGCCGCTGAACATGGGCGCTGACCTGATCGCCCGATCGGGCCT
The DNA here is from genome assembly GCA_031416735.1 of Frankiales bacterium. GTDB lineage: Bacteria > Actinomycetota > Actinomycetes > Mycobacteriales > SCTD01 > RYN-111. The sequence goes on along the minus strand of JANOTZ010000070.1, from coordinate 21,491 downwards.
CGGCGACGAGCTCAACTATGTGCCCGTCGACAAGCACACCCTGCGGTCCACGGCGCACGACAACATCTTTGTCCTCGGCGACGCGTCCAACATCCCCACCTCCAAGGCGGGGTCGGCTGCCCACTTCGCGGTGGAGCTGTTCGCGGAGAACTTCCTCGACCACGTCGAGGGCCGCCCCATGACGCACTCGTTCGATGGGCACGCCAACTGCTTCATCGAGTCGGGCCGCGGCAAGGGGCTGCTGATCGACTTCAACTATGACACTGAACCGCTGCCGGGTAGGTACCCCGTGCCGGGCATCGGTCCGTTCACCCTGCTCGAGGAGAGCCACATGAACCACTGGGGAAAGCTCGGCTTCCGGTGGGCCTACTGGCATCTGCTGCTGCCTGGGCGATCGATGCCAGTACCCGCACTGATGTCCATGGCCGGCAAGCACCAAGAGTCCTGAAGGAGAACGCGACATGCCCGTGACCGAGCTCAGTGGCCATCAGGTCCACGTCGACGACGAGGGCTTCCTGACCGAATACGCCGAGTGGAACGAGAGCCTCGCAGAGGTGCTTGCCGCCCAGATCGGCATCGCCCTGACAGTCGAGCACTGGAAGGTGATCCGGTTCCTGCGTGAGGACTACCCGACGCAGGGTGAGACTGCGACGACCCGTCGGGTGCAGACCGTGGGCGGGATCCCTGTCAAGGAGCAGTTCACGTTGTTCCCGAAGAAGCCGGCGAAGAAGATGGCCTACATCGCCGGGCTGCCCAAGCCTCGCGGCTGTGTGTGAAGGAGATCTGACGATGACCCTGACCGAGACATCTCCGGCGATCGTGCCGTCGTTCGACGATGACAGCGGCCGCAAGTTGGCCATCATTTGCTCGAAGGGCAACCTCGACATGGCCTACCCGGGTCTGATCCTGGCCAACGCCGCCCTGGGTGAGGGTGTGGAGACCCAGCTGTTCTTCACGTTCTGGGGCTTCGACATGATCACGAAGTCGAGGATGAACGATCTGGCCTTCAGCCCGGTCGGCAACGCGGCGATGCACCTCCCCGTCGGCGATCTGAGGCTTCCCCAGGCGCTCGCCCCGCTGCCGGGGATGACCGCCATGGCGACGAAACTGTTGAAGAAGCAGATCGCGGACGCCGGGGTGCCCGAGGTGCCTGATTTCCTCGACCAGATCGTCGCTGCTGGCGGGCACCTGTGGGCCTGCCGGATGTCCGCTGACATGAACCACCTCACCGAGACCGACCTGCGTGACGACGTCGAGGGCATCATCAGCGCCGCCGACTTCATCGGGAAGACGGCGGGAGCGCAGCTCCTGTTCATCTGACCGGGGCTGCTGAGCTCCGCCGGACAGACAGCGGCCGGTTGCTCAGCTCCGCCGGGCGGACAACAGCCGGTCGCTGGGGTGCCAGCCGGCAAGGCCCAGGACCGTCGCCTGCGTGCTGGCGGGTGAGCCCTGGGTGTCGACAGTGACGGCTTCGGGCCACGGGTCGGCGACGGCACCCAGTTGGCGCCTGATCGCCGGCGTCGCATCGGAGCTGGTGGAGACCCGTCGCAGGATGCGCGCCTCCGCGACGTCCGCCGCGACGACGCACTCCAGCTCGACGAGGTCGGCGTACACCTCCTCGGCGAGAGCCCGCGCTCGCGCCCTCCACTGTTGGTCGACCCACGAGGCGTCGAGGACGACGCTGCGACCCAGGGACAAGGCTGTGCGGGCCTCCGTGAGCAGTGCCTCGTAGGTGCGTTCCGTCATCTCGGGGGCATAGAGCCCGCTTCGGAAGCGTTCGTGGGCAGTGGTGTCGACCCCAGCCAGATGCTTGCGCGTCACATCAGAGGACAGATGCGTCCAGCCGGTGTCGGTCGCGAGGCCTGCTGCCAGGGTCGTCTTGCCGCTGCCCGGAAGCCCGCCGACCAGGACGAGGCGGATCCGCGCCCGCTCGAGATGCGCCAACGCAAGGTCGGCCAGCTGACCTGCGCGAGCTATGACGTGAGGGTCGGCGTGCTGCCGGGCCTGGATGCAGGACACCTTGCACCGGACGTGGGCCCGGTAGGCCAGGTACAGGTCCTCCAGCGACGCGGGAGCATGGTCACCCGCAGCACGCTCGTAGGCGTCGAGGAAGGTCCGCGCCGCTGTGGGGGCGCCGAGTCGCTCCAGGTCCATCGCCAGGAACGCGGCATCGGCGATGCCGTCGCCCACCCGCAGGTGTTCGTCGAACTCGAGGCAGTCGAGGATCCGGGGGCCGTCCTCCATCACGAAGATGTCGTCGGCGAGCAGATCGCCGTGTCCGTCGAAGACGTGCGTCTCGGCCCGCGGGGCGAGCAGGGGTTCGCGCCCCGCCAGCCACCGGGAGGCGAGCTCGCGGGTCCTGTCCCGCACGGGCTCAGGGACGAGATCGGGGAAGGCGCACAACGCATCCAAGCCCACGTCCCACAAGTGCTGCAGGCTGGCTCCGCGGGCGAGGTCGCGAAGGGCGATGGGAGCCGGCGACGTCCGGTGCAGGTCCGCGAGCTGCACCGCTACCTCGCGGAGCGCGGCTTCGACGTCCGCTCCGCCGGTGACCAGGGTCGCGAGGCGGCGGTCATCCGGCAGGTGACGCATCACCACGAGGTGGTCGCAGGGCTTACCGTCGGTGCCGAGGACGTCGGAGACGCCGAGGTAGACGTCCGGCGCGAGGCGACGGTTCAACCGGACCTCGTTCACGCAGGCGGCGAGGCGAGCCTCGCGGGTCCGGAAATCGCAGAAGCCGAGGTCCAGGGGCTTCTTGCGCTTGTAGACCAAGCCGTCGACGAAGAACAGGGTCGAGGAGTGCGTCTCCACGACGACGGCGTTCACCCCGCCAGCACGATGCCCAGGAAGAGCGCGACCAGTGCCGTCAGGCCGGTGAGCGCTCCCGTGAGGGCAACCCGGGAGGGTATTGTTGCGCGGGTGTGCCAGAAGGCGGTCACACCCGAGGCGGCCACGACCGCGACCTTGATCGTGAACGTGGTGGCATAACTACCGTGCAGCTCCTCCCGATCGGCGACGGCATTCCAGGCGCCGGTGACAATCAGCACTGCGTAGGCAGGCCAGGCGATCCGGTTGAACTGCCGGGCTGCGAGCCTCGGAGCGTCACCCCCCACCGACCGGAGCACGGGCACCAGGGCGGCCAGGGTCAGCTGACCACCGACCCAGATGGTGGCGGCCAGGACATGGACGAACATGCGGATCGTTGTCAGGTCGACGTCGATCATCGATCCAGCTGCTCGTCGGCGGGCAGCCGTGGAGTCGGACGGGTGAATCCTGCGTGCCCGAGCTCGAGCATCATCTGCGGATGATCCCGAAGCTCGAGGGTGTCGCGCAACGCCTGGCGCAGGTCTGGCACCTCCAGCGGGGCGGTTGCATAACGGGCGAACACCCAGTCGAGGGTGCCGCGCAACAGCATCCGTTGCAGTGACTGGCCGGCAGCGACCCAGTCGATGAGTCCGTCCTGCGGGGTGACGAGTACGGCGATCCGACCCGCTCCGTTGGGACTGGACGCACCACGTGGAACGTTGACGCCGAACTGCCGAGGGGGGAGTCGGTCGGTTCCTGGGTGCGGGGGTGCGTCGGGAAGAGCGGTGGTCGGGATGCCGTCTCGCCGACCTGTCCCGGTCTCATCGTCCACCCAGCGAGCGATCTCGGCCTGCCAGTCAGGGTCGGCGCTCTGGCGCTCGCCGGCCTGCAGCGCAAGCTCAGCGACGGCTCGGACCTGCTGGGGCGCGTCGATCCAGACCAGTCGGGCGCCTTCCGCCGCGACGTCGGCTTCCAGCGCAGCGACCAAGGTGCCTGACAGCGGTCGTTGCGCGAACCCGTGCCGGTGGGTGTGCCGGTGCGCGACCGCCCCGAGCAGGCGCAGTTCGTCGGCCGTCGGATCGGGTCCTGGCTTCGCGGTGATCCGGGCGAGCAGGAGCGGGTCACCCGAGGCGGGTGTGAGGTCGACGTGGGGCACCAGGCCCTCGCAACGCAAGGCAATGCGGAGGTTGTAGAGCGCCGCCCCGCACGCAAGGACAAGCTCACGGGCGGCCGGATCCGACACCCGCAGTGCGCGTTGAGGATCGATGAGGAGCTCGAGCTCCTCGCCGTCGTGCCGAAATCGCCAGGGCTGGCTGTTGTGCAGTGACGGAGCACGCCCGGCAGTCGTGATGAGGTGGCGCACCACGTCGTCGCTGAACCGGGAGCTCAGTCTGGGCCCGGGAGCACTCACGCGATGGGTTGTCATCGCAGGCGACGGAGCAGCGGGAAGGTCGGTTCAGCCGGAGCCAGCCGGATTTTCACATCGACGGCGATCGCACCGTCGGCGGTGACGACGACGGGATTGAGATCGAGTTCCGCGAGCTCAGGAAAGTCGTCGGCCAGTGCTGCGATGCGGAGCAGCATCTCCTCGAGTGCCGCGACATCACAGCGCGGGGTCCCGCGATAGCCGAAGAGCAGCGGGGCGGCCTTCAGGGACCGGATCTGCGTTGCGGCATCCGCGACCGTGAGAGGGAGCAGCCGGAAAGCGCGGTCAGCCAGCAGGTCACTGGCGACACCGCCGAGACCGAACATCACCAGTGGCCCGAACTGTGGGTCCGACACGACACCGATCGCCGTCTCCACCCCTTGCTCGACCATGGCCTGCACGACGGCACCACCCATGTCGTCGCCCAGGCGGGCCGACATCTCGCCGAAAGCGACGCGCGTCTCCTCCGGTGTCGAAAGACCCAGTCGGACCCCACCCCGGTCGGTCTTGTGCACGAGGGCGCCCGCTGCTGCTTTGAGGGCGACTGCCCCTCCGAGTCTGGCTGCCGCCGCAGCGGCCTCCTTGGCATCGGAGACGCCGATCACCGGTGCGACGTGCACTCCATAACTGCGGACGAGGTCGACGGCCCGGGAAGCGTCGAGCCAGCACCCGTCGGGGTTCGCGGTCAGGGCACTGTCCACGATCTCGGTCGCGACCCGTCGGTCGATGCCGTCCAGCTGAGGCATGCTCCCGACCTGACTGGTGCGCCACTCGGCGTACCCGGCCACGGCGGCGAGCGCCCGGGCAGCCGGTTCGGGAAAGGCGTAGTACGGCAGGGAAGGTCGACCGGCATCGTCTCGCAGCGGGGAGGGCATCTCGTCGATGCCGAGGAAAACCGCCACGATCGGGAGGTCCGGGTGGTCGGCCCGACAGCGGACGATTGCCGCCGCGATCAGGTCGGCGGCACCGGCGCGCACCGGCGTGTAGACGGTGATGACGGCGTCGACTCCGTCGTCGTCGAGGAGAGCTCGCAAAGCCGCCTCGAACGTCGCCGCGTCCGCGCCGGCGAGAAGGTCGACCGGGTTGGCGACCGCCGCGCCGTGCGGCAACAGTGCCGCAAGCCGTTCGCGAGTGTGCGGTTCCAGTGCAGGCACGAGCAGCCCGGCCCCCTCGCATGCATCGGCGGCCAGTACCCCGGGGCCGCCGCTGTTGCCGATGATCGCGACCCGCCGTCCGCGGGGCAGTGGGGCCCGGTCCAGCAGGGTGGAGACATCGAAGAGCTCAGCAAGGGAATCGACCCGGATCACGCCGGCCTGGGTGAAGAGACTGTCTACGGCGATGTCGGGTGTCGCCGCGGCGGCCGTGTGCGAGGCGACCCCTCGCGATCCGGAGACCGAGCGGCCCGACTTCACCGCGACGATGGGCTTGAGCCGTCCGACCCTCGCCGCGATGCGCGCGAACTTGCGTGGGTTGCCGAACGACTCGAGGTAGAGCGCGCACACCCTGGTTGCCGGGTCGGTCTCCCAGTAGGCCAGCAGGTCGTTGCCCGACACGTCTGCCTTGTTGCCCGCTGACACGAAGGACGCAAGACCGACACCCGTACGTGCCGCGTAGGCGAGGGTGGCGATGCCGACCGCACCGGACTGCGACATGAGCGAGAGCCCTCCTGGCGGCGGGAGGGTGGAGCAGAACGTCGCGTTCATCGCCACAGCAGTGTTCGCGACCCCCATGCAGTTGGGACCGATCAGCCGCATGCTTCCGGCCCGGCAGATCGACAGCAGCTCGGCCTGATGCGCCAGCCCAGCGGGGCTGGCCTCGGCGAACCCGGCGGTGATGACGACGAGCCCGGCCGCTCCCTGTGCTGCTGCGGCCCGAGCCACCTCGAGCACCCCAGATGCGGGTACGGCGATGACGACCAGATCGATCGGCCCGGGCACCTCCGACAAGGACCGGTAGGCCGGTAAGCCGCAGATGCTCTCTCCGCTGCGGTTGACGGCCGCCAAAGCACCCGTGAAGCCTCCTGCCACGAGGTTCGCGAAGACCTGATGCCCCAGGCCGTCGGGGTTGGCACCGGCGCCGGCCACGACCAGGGACGTGGGGGCGAGCACCCGGCGGAGGGAGGCGGTTCCCGCGATCCGCTCCCGCTCGCCGACGACGTCCAGGTAGTGCTCGTCCGGTGAGAGCGGAAGGTCGACGTGGACTGTGCCGTGGCTGTCCAACCGGGTCGAGACGGGCAGGCCGGCGTCCCGGAACACGTGGAGCATCCGCGCGTTCTCGAAGAGCGTCTCGGCGACGAACCGGATGACTCCCCGTGCGGCGGCCGCGGACGCCAGATACTCGAAGAGCAGGGTGCCGATGCCGAGACCCTGGCAGGAGTCGTCGACGACGAAGGCGACCTCGGCTTGGGTGGGGTCGTCCAGTCGCTCGTACCCCGCGACGGCCACCACCCGACCGGCGAGCACCACAAGGAGCGCGGCATGTTGGTCGGGGTCGCTGCGGACGAGCTTGGCGATGTCCTGATCGGCTGACCTGCGGCCGGCAGTGAAGAAACGCAGGTACAGAGTCCGGTCCGACACGTGGTCGTAGAGCTCGTGCAACCCGGCTTCGTCAGCCGGCCCGACCGGACGGAGGTGCGCGATCGACCCGTCGATGAGCAGGACGTCGGCCTCGGTGGGGGTAGCGAGGGTCCTCATGTGCATTTCCCTTCGGCGGGCACGGCGGGCACGGCGATCCGCGCCAGTGGTGGCAGGTCCGACGCTAGGTGCGTGCAGGCCGCGGGGTCAGCGGCAGAAGACCCGCCAGGTAGGGACCTTTGGTCCGTGCGGACGCCATGCACGTGGATCTGGGGTGACGTGGAGGGCCGACGCCTCCTCCCGACGGGACCTAGGACCCTGTGCCACGAAGCGGATTTCGTGGACGGTGATCCTGACAGCACCTGCGGTGAACTCCGCGGACCACGACAAGGAGAGAGCCGTGCCCGACCTCCCGCACGACACGAGTGATGTGTACCTCGCACCCGTGGCGCTAGCGCTCGATCGCCTCCTGAACGAGCTCGGCGCCTTGACGCTCTCGGAGCTGCTCTTCCGGATCGCGCTGCAGACTGATCATGAGGCCGCCACCCTGCAGCAGCGACGGGAGTTGCTGCTCGAACTCCTCGAACGTGATGTGGACCCGCACGGGTGGGCGCTCTCCTGGAGCGACCGAGGGTTGTGCCTCAGCCACGCTGATCGCCAGCTCGTCCTGGGGCTCTCGACGGCCCTGCGTGATTTCGTCCGCGTGCACGACGTCGCGGGGAAGCCGCAGTGACGTGCTGAAGCGGGCCTCTTTACTCAAGGCCGAGGAGGATGCCAGCGCCTCACGCCGAGACACCCGAGAACGACTCGGTACAACGGCTACGTCGCGGAGAGGTGGCGGCCGAGGAAGCGCATGTCGCCAGGTCGCAGCAGGTTCCAGCACCTTGTGTTGTGTCCGCCTCGCGGGAAGGCGTGCTCGGTCTGCGGCAGTGCCTTCACGAGAGCTCTGTTGGTGGCGATGAACGGGTCCGAGTGCCCGCAGCCGACCCTCAACGGCAGGCCCTGCAGCCGTTCGAGCTGTCCAAGCACATCGTGCCCCGCGAAGTCCGCTGCATTGTCGAAGGCTCCAGGGGCGGTGTCGGCGGCACGGCGCCACAGCGCAGCAGCATCGACCGCGACAGCCTTGACGCGCTCCGGGCAACGGGACGCGAGCAGCAGAGCTCCGTACCCGCCCATCGACCATCCGGTGAGGCCGAAGTGTTCAGTGCTGAGGCCCCGCTGCTTGAGCAGCGGAAGGAACTCCTCCAGGAGCATGGCCTGCGGGTCATCCCCATCGGCCCGACGGTGCCAGTAGGTGTGGTCCCCGCCGTCGATGGAGGCCAGCGCGAACGGTGGGGTGCCCGTACGCACCGCGTCGGCGAGGAAGTGGTGCAAGGCGTGCGACCCGAACGCCTGGCCGCTGTCGCCCGACCGCCCGTGGAGGACGAGCGCGACGGGCAGGGCCGCGCCGGGCAGCGAGCCCGGCGGGTATGCGACCGCCCACCGGACCTCCCGGCCGCGCGCTCGCGACTGCAGCACCCCGCGCACGACGGGGCCGGTGGGTCCATCGGGCACCGCACCGCGCGGCGGGTTGAGCCGGTCAACCAGCTGGGTGCCTTCATCTGTGGATGCGACCCCCACCACAGCGCTCGCGCCCACACCCGCTCCGAGCAACAGCAGCTGTCGGCGGGTGAGGTGCATGGCACGCATCGTGCCGGGTCAGGTCAGATGGCCGCCCGGCGCCGCGCCGAGCCGCCAGTAGGGCCACCAAGGGCCGAGTGGTCGGCGACTCACAACAGTGACCTGCGACCTACAACAGCCGCCGGCCGGAGATGCGGCGCAGGTCGATCCGCAGGAGGTGACGGCGAGGACCGTTGGCCCAAGGGCCAGGCTCGGGTGAGCGATCGTGCTCCTCGGGTGCGAGACGTCGGCCCACACCGCTGACCACGACGCTCCAGCCGGTGTGGGTGGCCCCATCGATCTCGTCCACTTCGAAGGCCAGCATCTCTCCCCGTTCGGCTGCCTGGAGCTTGGGGCCGGGGGCGGAACGTACGAGGACCGCGTTGCCGTCGACAACGTAGTTGACGGGGACGATGTCGGGGACTCCGGGACGGGCGATGTAGGCGAGCCGCCCCACCGACTTTGTCGCCAGGAGTTCGTGGCACTCCGCTGTTGACAGGCGGGCAACATCACCGGGCACGGACGCGGTCTCAAGGCCGCTGACCAGGTCCCGGCGGTCGTCCCCGGCTGTGGTCAGGTCGTTGATGGACCGACGGGCGTTGGTGATGGCACTTCTCGTCACGAACCTGACGCCCGCCGCTGCGGTGGCCGGAACCTTCCTGCCGGCCCGGTCGAGAGAGCCCAGGGCGCGGGGCAGAACGCGGGGCAGGGCGCGGAGCGCCCTCATGACGGTGAGGCCGGCCCGGCGCGGACCACCACGACCACCCCACGGGCATGCCTGGAGCACTGCGTGGCAGTCGATCCGAGCACCAGACTGGCGAACCCCCCTCGCCCTCGGGACCCGAGCACCAGGAGGTCGTCGGGTCCGGCCATCTCGAGCAGCGCCCACGTGGTGCCGCCGTGCGTAAGCGCGATCCCGACGTCGGCGTCCGGAGTGACCTCGGCGACCTCCCGCTCGAGCCACTGGCGTGCTTCGGTCTCGAACGGGGCGGGCCCGTGGCGGTCCTCGCCCGGGGTGCGCCCGGGCAGGGTGGTGATCAACCAGGCGTGCAGCGCGATGACGGGGCAGTCGTGCCGTCGGGCTTCTTCCACGCCCCAACGAAGGGCTGCGCGCGAACTCGGCGACCCGTCGACGCCGACGATGATCTGCCGGAAGAGCCCGGCAGGTGGGCCGGTCTCGGGCACGACCATGGTCGGGCAGTGGGAGTGGTGCACCACGTAGTCCGTCACCGAGCCCAGCAGGGCGCTCGTGACGTAGCCATGCCCTCTGCCTCCGACCACGACGAGCGAAGCGTCCTGCGAGGCGCGGACCAGCACGTGCCCAGGATCGCCGTGGCGCACCTCGGTGCGCACCCTGGCCGGAGGGGTGTGGGGCGCAGGGGACAGGACCTTGGCCACCAGCTCCTCCACCAGTTCCTGGGCGAACTTCTCGCTGTCGGTCGGGGAGGCGAGATCGCTGTAGTCGAACCCGGGCAATCCACCGGTCCAGACGGGGGTGGTCCAGGCATGCACCACCCGCAACTCAGCGCTGGATCGGTGCGCCTCCAGCAGGGCGCGTTGCAGGGCGCGTTCGGAGGGGACCGTGGCGTCGACCCCCACCACGATCGCCTGAAGGGTTGCGGTCACGAGAGCACCTCCCCCAGGGGTCGTCTGCCGGTCTGGACTGAGCTCTGTTCGAGGGGGTAGCCGACCCGCAACACCATCTGGGGGCTGCCCTTCAGCCTGAGGGCCGTGCGTAGGCGACTGCGCAGGCCGGGGACCTCCAACGCCTGCGTCAGCGGCGATGCGACCAGTCCCTCACTGGTCAAGGTGAGCAGGAGATCGCTCAAGGCCCAGCCGGCACGGATCCAGTCCAGGCGGTCGTCCGTCTCGGTACTGAGCACCATCAGGGTGGGGTGCTCGGCAGCCGGTGGGTCGTCGTGTGGGCCGGTCTGGTCGGCATTTTCGGCCTGGAAGCGCAACAGCACCGGCGAGCCTCGGAGTGAACCAGCACCCACGGGGACGCCCTCGAGCGGATGATCCTCGGCAGAACTCCAACGCAGTTGCTCGGCATGCACTGACGGCTCGGTCCGCAGGATCTGGTCGGCATGCTCGGTCAGCACCGCAAGCTCCAACGTGTCGTCCCCGTCGAGGACGTGCACGAAGCAGCCGTGCAGCTCGGCGTCGTCGCTGAGCTGCACGGCCAGGCGAGGTGGCACCGGGGTGTCGCTGAAGCGCGAACGGTCGGTGTGGCGCAACCGGATCGCGTTGAACAGATCGAGGTCACGATCGGTGGGCGGAGTGCGCCCGGTCACGGTGACGACGGCGACGAGCTCGGGGTCGGGCCCGGGCAGCAGCGCGCAATCCACCGTGAGGCCCTGGGCCCGGAGTCCGAGAACGAGGTGTCGAACGGCACCGCCACAACTCAGCAGGCTCTCCCGGCCAAGGGGGTCTGCCTCGCGCAGGAAGCGGGTGGGGTCTGCGTGCACGTCGATGCTGTCCGCGGCCTGGGTGAAGAGCCAAGGCTGCGAGTTGTGCAGCGACGGTGCTCGAACGGCACAGGCCACCGCGGAGCGAACCTGGGCCTCGGTCAGCACGTTGGCTCCTCGCGTGGGGTCATGTGTTCATGCTCTTCCCCTGGCGGGCAACTGGGCAGGACCGAAGGTCCCGTACCTCGCGGCTCAAAGACCCCCTTTGGTTTGTCCTGGTTGGTGACGCCGACCCCGCACACGCGGTCCCTTGACCATCGCGAGGGCCTACGTTGGGAGGACCAGGAACCACCCGAGGAAGGGAACATCGTGTCGGGCGCCGTCAGGGAGCCTCCAGCGGTCGCCGGCGATCGCATGGAGGGGCTCCTCGCTGCCGTCTCCACCATCAGCAGCGAGTTGGACCTGCAGGTGGTGCTGCGCCGGATCACCGAGGCAGCCGCCGACCTCGTGGACGCCCGCTATGCCGCGCTGGGGGTCATCGGCAACGACGGCACGCTGGCCCAGTTCGTGACGGTGGGCATCGATGAGACGCAGGCGCAACTGATCGGACCGCTGCCGCATGGACTGGGGCTGCTGGGGGAGCTGATCCGGCATCCCACCCCACTGCGCCTGCAGGACCTGCGGGCGCACCCTTCGTCGTACGGATTTCCGGCGAACCACCCACCCATGAAGGGCTTCCTGGGGGTGCCGATCAGGGTCCGGGACCAGGTCTTCGGCAACCTCTACCTCACCGACAAGAGGTCAGGGGAGTTCGACGCGAGCGACGAGGCGCTGGTCCTCGGACTGGCTGCCGCCGTGGGGATCACGGTGGAGAACGCCAGGTTGTTCGAGCGAAGCCAACGGCGCGAGCGGGCGGCCGCGGCTGCCGCGGAGATCACCACGAGCCTGCTGTCGGGAGCTGATCCCGAAACCGTGCTCGAGCTCGCCGCCGAACGAGCCGGCGACCTCGTGGGCGCCGACGTCGGGGTGATCGCGTTGGAGCACGGGAACCGGCTGCTCGTCGAGGTCTCGTGGGGGCCGGGTTCCTCCTCGCCGATCGGGACGCTCGTCCGTGAGGGTCCCTTGGGCGCGGTGCTCGACCACGGCCAACCCTGCGTCTTCGGGCCGGGGGAGCTGGCCGACCTCTGGCCCGACGGTTCGGTGGCGGAGGCTGTGGCTGTCCCGTTGGGTGCGGGCGTGTGCATCGCCGCCCGTCGCGTCCCAGGTCTGGCGTTCTCCGCGGAGGAGGTCCTGGAGCTGGTCTCCTTCGCCGCCCAGGCGACCGTGGCACTCGAGCTGGCCCAACGTCGGCGCGATGCGGAGCGCCTGTCGGTCTTTGACGATCGTGACCGGATCGCCCGCGACTTGCACGACCTCGTCATCCAGCGACTCTTCGCCACGGGGATGCAACTCGAGAGCGCCGTCCGTCAGATCGAGCATGTCGGGGCTCAGAGCCGGGTCCGACTCGCGGTGGACGACCTGGACCAGACCATCCGGGAGATCCGCTCCACCATCTACGCCCTCAACCACGATCCGCACCTCGAGAGCACCAGCCTTCGCATCCGACTGCTCGAGGTCGTCGATGCCGCCGAGGAGACGCTGGGGTTCGCACCGTCGGTTCAGCTGTCCGGACTCCTGGACACGACCGTGCCGCAGCTGGTTGCCGATCACGTCGTGTGTGTGCTGCGGGAGGCGCTGTCGAACGTCGCACGCCATGCGCAGGCAACCTGGGTGCACGTCACCGTCGAGGCCTTCGACAAGGTGATGGTGCGGGTCGTCGACGACGGCGTGGGCGTGCCGGTCGGGGGGCACCGTAGTGGGCTCAAGAACCTTGAGGAACGCGCACTGCTCGTCGGTGGCTTCTTCGAAGTGGTGCGAGCAGCTCCTCACGGCACCGAACTGCTCTGGCGTGCCCCACTCAGCCAGGCGCAGTGACCGTCCGCGACTCCCCGGTGAGGAGCGAGACCCTCAGGTCCAGGCTGACGCCACCGTCCAACTCGCGCTCCGCCGTGCCGATCACGACGACCGACCAGTCCACCTGGTGGTCGGCTCTGAACCGGTCCACTTCGAAGGCCACCACGGAGCCGGCGACACGTCCGGGCCACTCCGGGCCGGTCACCGCGTCCAACAGCAGCCGGTCGCCTGAGATGCGATAGCGGACCGGGACCACACTTGGCAGAGCCCTGTTTGTGAAGGCCACCCGCCCGACCCGCCCCTGTTGCAGGAGCGACCGGCACTGCTCAGGCCGCAGAGCAAGGTGTTGCTCGTTGTTCATGCAGCGAAGGATGCGCGGGGACAGCAGGTGCGCGTCAGGGCCGAAGGTCACCACTGCGGTCACCCATGCGCATTTCGGCGATCAGCACGGCTGCCTGCGTGCGTCGCACGAGTCCCAGCTTGCTCAACACCGAGGAGACATAGTTCTTGACGGTCTTCTCGGCCAGGAACATCCGGGCGCCGATTTCCCGGTTCGTCAGGCCCTCGCCGATAAGGTCCAGGATGCGCCGTTCCTGATCGGTGAGCACGTCGAGCGGGTCCTTGCGGGTGGCCTCCGTGCGCATCCGGTTCAGGAGGCGGGTGGTCGCTTGCGGATCGAGCAGTGAGCCGCCGCGGCCCACCGTGCGGACCGCGCCGACGAGGTCACTTCCCCTGATCTGCTTGAGGACGTAGCCGGCCGCACCCGCCATGATCGCGCTGAACAACGCCTCGTCGTCCCCGAAGGACGTGAGCATGAGGCAGGCCAGATCGGGCAGCGTCGATCGCAGCTCGCGGCAGACGGTGATCCCGTCCCCATCGGGGAGTCGCACGTCGAGCACCGCGACGTCGGGGCGCAGAGCCGGCACCCGAGCCAAGGCCTCTTGGGCGGTGGCCGCCTCTCCGACGACGACCAGGTCGGGCTCGCTCTCGAGGAGTGCCTTCAGTCCCTGGCGCACGATTTCGTGATCGTCGAGCAGAAAAACCCTCAGTGGCTCCGCAACATCCATGCGGCCAAGGATGCCAGGTCTCGGGGCCTCTGAGGGCCGGACCACCGACCTGCCGGTCCGGGACCTTGGCCTCTAGGTGCGGGCGCGGTGATCTCGCAGGCTGTGCGGGGACGCCACCCTGCCGACTCCGGGTGCGTCGAGGAGGAGAAATGACCATCCGACTGAGCAGCGCCAACCGTTGGGCGGCCGTACCGGATGCGACCGCGGACGTCGCGACCCGGCTCGGGTGGTACGCGGCGGTGGCCGGCTGGGCCCCCTCGAAGCACAACTCGCAGCCCTGGCGTTTCCTGCTGCACGACGAGACGCTCGAGTTCTGGACCGACCCCACGCGGATGCTCCCGGAGACCGACCCGCATCGCCGCGAGATGGTGATCTCGTGCGGCGCGGCCATTCACCTGGCTTGCGTTGCGGCTCGGGCCCTCGGCCATCAGCCGCGCGTCGCGGTCAGCGCCGACGCAACCGGCGAGTTCCTGGCCCAGCTCGAGGAGGCCGGCACCTGGGGCACGACTGAGGACGACCGTCGGCTGCTCGACGCGATACCACTGCGTCGCACCGATCGAGGCCCGCTCGACCGCGAACAACTCCCGCCTGCGCTGCCCTTCCAGTTGCAGTCGGCCGCGGCCGCCGAGGGAGCATCCCTCCGGCTGGTCAGCACCGCTGGCGACCGGTCGAGCTTGGCCGCCCTGGTCGAGCGCGCCGACCGGTTGCTCGTGCAGCGAGGGCAGGTCGACGCGGAGCTCGCCCGTTGGCTGCGCGAACCGGGCGACTCCCGGCAGGACGGGGTGCCGAGCGACCACACCCGTGGCCCGGGCGCCTCCTACCGGGCCGAGTTCGTCCAGCGTGACTTCTCCAGCACCCGGTCCCGCCCCGCCCAGGATCGGCCAGGTCCGGACGACCCGGTTATCGGAATCTTGTGCACGCCCGCTGACCAACAGCCTGACTGGTTGGCCGCCGGCCGCGCGCTCGCTGCGGTGCTCCTCCGAGCGACGGCCGCCGGAGCGAATGCGTCCTACCTGAACCAGCCGGTGGAGGAGAGTGCGATGCGTCATCAACTGCGGGAGCAGTTCGCACTCGACGGCGTTCCCCAGTTGGTGCTGCGTATCGGCGTCGGGGGAGAGGTGCTTCCCACCCCTCGCCGCCACCCCGGCAGCACGATCGCCCGAGTCTGAAGGGGCCCATCGGTGCAGAGGCCAGCATGAGGATCATCGTCGTCGGGGTGGACGGTGGCGCCGACGTGGAACCGGCGCTCGACTTCGCCCTGGACGAAGCGGTCCGGCGCGGACTTCCCCTGGAGGCCGTCCACGCCTACCCCGTTCCCTTGTACGGCGAGTTCCCCCCTGCGCTGTTCCCGGAACGCCTTCGGGCGGCACGTGAACAGGCAGAGGTGCGGGCCGCCTCCGCCCTGGCCAGGGCCCGGGAACGCGTGCCTGGCAGCGACCGGGTGTCGGCACGCACTCGCGTCATCGAGTCGGACCCGGCCTCGGCCTTGCTGGCCGCCGCCGACTCCGCCGCTCTGCTGGTCGTCGGCTGTCGTGGCGGCAACGCCTTGGTGCGGGGTGTCCTGGGATCGGTGAGCGGTGCGTGTCTGCACCGATCCAGGGCGCCGGTGGCCGTTGTGCCCCACACCGCACATCTGGACAGGCAGTCGAGTCGCGTCATGGTCGGCTTCGACGGCTCACCCGCCGCCCTGACGGCGCTCTCCTGGGCCACCGCCCAGGCCCGCGAGTGGGGCTGCGCTCTCACGGCGGTCGTGGTCGCACCCTCGGTCGACAGACTTCCCCCGGCCTTGCGATGCAAGGCCCAGGGGCCCCGGAACGATCTGATGGCGGCGGTCGAGCAGCAGGTGGCGGAGGCAGGTGGCGCCGACCTCGAGGTGCATGCCTGCCTGTTGATCGGCCAGGCGGCCGACCAGCTCCTCGGCGCGCTTCGGCCGACGGACCTGCTCGTCGTCGGCTCCCGAGGTCACACGGCGCTCACCAGTTTCTTGCTTCGCTCGACCAGCGTTTCCGTCGCGGAGCGAGCCCCTTGCCCCGTGGTGGTGGTGCGGGCCGGCCAGGCGCGCCGCGAGATTCACCAGCGGCTGCGTCACTCGTCCGAGCAGTGACGGCAAGGGGGGTCTTTCGGCCCGGATGCTTGGTGACCTTTCCCCCTGATACGCAGGCGATCACCTTGATGAGATGGAAGTCAGGCGACCGACGGTGTTGCCCAAGCGAAGGGAAGGATCATGCGTCGCAAGAGTTTTGACGTTCTGGTGTCAACCGCCGGATTGGTGATCGCGGCGGTCCTGCTCGCGGCCTCCGGGCTGCTGTTCTGGGCCAACACTTTCATCGATGACAACGTGCGCACCCAGCTGACCGCGCAGAAGATCTTCATTCCCAAGGCCAGCACCGGTGCGCTCGACGACCCGGCGATCAAGCCCTACCTCACCAAGTACGAAGGCCAGCAGCTCGTCAACGGCGAGCAGGCGAAGGCCTACGCCGACCACTTCATCGCGGTGCACCTGGCTGCGTCGACCGGTGGCCTGACGTACTCAGAGCTCTCGGCGAAGTCGAGGGCGAACCCGACGGACACCAAGCTCCAAGGGCTGGTGCAGACTTCCTTCCGCGGTGAGACGCTCCGCGGCCTGCTGCTCAACGCCTACGCCTTCGGCAAAATGGCCTACGTTGCCTTCATCGCCGCCTGGATTGCGCTCGGCACAGGTCTGGGCCTGATGTTCCTCGGTCTGCTCGGTCTGCTGCACGCCGGCCGCACACCGCAGGACGCGACGGTCCACGTCCCGGGCTGGCACCCCGAGAAGATGCCCGCCAGTTGATCTGACTGCGAGGCAGCGGTTGATCTGACCGCAAGGAACCCAGGACAGCACCCTCCCCAGCGGGTGCTGTTCTGCGTTGCGGCACTAGATTGTGTTTTCGCAGCACAGAGATGCATCCACACAACCCCCACACCTGATGCTCTCGACGTACAACAATGAGCTCATGACCGAGCGAACGTTGTGGACCCGACGCACCAAGCCGCTGCCCGAGCCGCACCTGGCCCGGTTGCAGAAGCGGATGGCCAAGGGCCAGACGCTCGAGGAGGCCGCCGAAGGTGTGGGCCTCACGCTGTCGCTGGCCAAGAGCGTCTTCATCCGGTCCGGCCTGCCGGTCCCGAAGCCACTCCGCCGGCGCCCGATCAAGTCCGCCCAGGAGCGCAAGGAGTTGGGCGAGAAGATCCACCTCTACCTGCGGCACGCCGGCAGCGCCTCGGTGTCCGAGGTGGCCCAAGCGTTCGGGGTCACGACGACGCTGGTCCGGGCCGCGCTGTGGGACCAGGACCAGCATCGGCTGACGAAGCGCCCCACCATGCGCGATCGCTACTCCGACACCGGGATCCTCATTGGCCTGCAGCTCATGGCGAGTGAGCGCGGCCGGACGACCTACGCACGAGGCCCCGTGCCGGTGTCCCGCCACTACTGGGACAC
Source organism: Frankiales bacterium (assembly GCA_031416735.1). GTDB lineage: Bacteria > Actinomycetota > Actinomycetes > Mycobacteriales > SCTD01 > RYN-111. Next base: position 4,140 of record JANOTZ010000070.1, on the reverse strand, counting down.
TCATCGCGATCCGCTCGCGCACCCGCCGGCCACGGAGGTGGTTGCGCGCTACGGCACCTGGCTGGCGGCCTGCCGTGCCGCCGGCATCCCGACCCCGCTCCGCACCAAGCCTGAGGGTGAGATCCGTCGTTGGACCGACGACGAGTTGGCCGCCTGCATGCGGGAGTTCTTTGCCAGCGGGGTGGGGGACAGCCCGGGGGCGTTCCAGGAGTGGACGGCGGCCCGACCGGACGCGCCGGCCTTCGGGACGGTCATCACCCGCCTGGGTCGATGGACCGAGCTGCGGGCCCGCCTCAAGCCCTGACGCTGAAGCCCTGACACTGATGGGATGAGACGTTCCGAGTGGGAGGCCCGCACCAGGGCCCATGAGGAGCGCGTGGACGGGTGGACCGCAGGTCATCGGGAGCGGGCGGGACGGGCGGAGAAGCATCCGGTCGAGGACTTCTTGTTCACCTACTACTCGCACCGGCCGGCGCGGCTGCGGCGCTGGAGCCCGGGGGTGGGGGTGCGGCTCGAGGACTTCCCGGGTGAGCAGCCCTGGCTCGAGGTCCCGGAGCGGGCCGCGTCGACGGCCACCTGGGTGGTCGACCTGCTCGACCGGACCGCCGCCCGCCCGCCGCAGTTCGGGTGCTTCGGCCTGCACGAGTGGGCGATGGTCTACCGCGACGAGCCACGCCACCGTGAGTGGCCACTTCGCCTGGGGGACAAGGGAACCGCGGCCGTCGTGGAGGCGCAGCCGCTGCGCTGCTCGCACCACGACGCCTTTCGTTTCTTCACGCCGGCAGCCCGCCCGCTGAACGTCCTGCAGCCCAGGCGCGAGGACCAGGCGGACCTGGAGCAGGGCGGTTGTCTGCACGCCAACATGGATCTCTACAAGTGGTCCTACAAGCTGTCGCCCTGGATACCGGCTGAGCTCGTCGCCGACGGCTTCGACCTGGCCCGCCGGGTCCGGATCCTCGACATGCGGGCTTCGCCGTACGACTTCTCCTTGTTGGGGTTGACGCCCGTGCCGATCGAGACGGCGGCAGGCCGGGAGGCCTACGTGGTGGACCAGCGGGGCTTCGCGGAGGAGGCCGCGCTCCTGCGTGGGCGACTCGCGGCCGCGGCCAGGCTGGTCTGCTAGAACACGTTCCTGTTATCTTCCCGGCATGGGGACCAACCAGCGCGCACAGATCACCATGACCGACGAGGCGATCGAGGCCTTCATCGCCCAGCAACGCACCGCGACGATGGCCACGATCGGCCCGAGCGGCATGCCGCATCTGGTGGCGATGTGGTACGCCGTCATCGACGGAGTGATCTGGTTCGAGACCAAGGGCCGCTCGCAGAAGGCGGTCAACCTCGGGCGCGATCCGCGCATCACGGTGCTCGTCGAGAGCGGCCACACCTACGACCAGCTCAAGGGCGTCTCGCTCGAGGGCCGCGGGGTCGTGGTGGACGACCCGGATGCGCTGTGGGCCGTCGGCGTCAGTGTGTGGGAGCGCTACACCGGCCCGTACACCGAGGAGATGCGGCCGTTCGTCGAGATGATGCTCCACAAGCGGGTGGCAGTGCGGGTCGACGTGGAGCGCACCCGCTCCTGGGACCACGCCAAATTGGGGATGGATGCCATCGCGCTGGGGGGCTCGACGGCCCCGTTCCTCTAGGCCATCCGGGGGACCGCACAGTGGGTCCGCATGGGTGCGTGACGGGATGCGCGGCACGCCGAAGAACTGGGTATGACCATCGACCTGACTGGCCCGGTTCCGCACCTGGATCACTCGTGCGACGGTTGCCTGCGCCAAGCCCCGCTCTACCGCCTCATCGGCACGACCACGGCGTTGTGCCGGGCCTGCTTCGCGCGGCGGCACGGCTAGACGGTGGTCGCGATGCCCCCGTCGACGGGGATGATCGCGCCGGTCACATAGGACCCGGCGCGACTCGCGAGGAACACCGCTACCCCGGCCATGTCGTCGGGTCGGCCGATCCGACCCAGGGGGGCGGCGGCCGCGATGGCGTCGCCGAACGCATCCAGGGTGGCGGCCATCATCTTGGACGCGAACGGCCCGGGCGCCACCGCGTTCACCGTGATGTGCCGCGGCCCGAGCTCCTTCGCGAGCACCTTCGTGAGCATGTGCAGTGCAGCCTTGCTCGTGGAGTAGGAGTACGTCGGCAGGGCGGGAACCCTGAGCCCGTCGATGCTCCCGATGTTGATGACCCGCGCCGGGTCCTCTGCGCTGGCCGCCTCCTCGAGGCGCGGAAGCAGCGCCCGGGTAAGGAAAAACGGGCTCTTGAGGTTGAGGTCGAGCACCTTGTCCCACGCCGACGCGGGGAACTCCTCCAGCGGCGCCCCCCAGGTGGCACCGGCGTTGTTCACCAGGATGTGCAACGGACCCTCGACGGTGCCCGCCAACCGCAGACACTCCGCCTCCGTCGCCAGATCAGCCGGTACGGCGAGCACGTCGCCGTGACCGGCCAGCTCGGCGCGCGCGTCCTCACACGCCTGGGCGTTCCGTGAGCTGATCGTCACCGACGCGCCGGCGTCGAGCAGCCCCCGCGCGATCATCAGCCCGATGCCCCGGGTGCCACCGGTGACCAGTGCCCGCTTGCCTGTCAGGTCGAAAAGTCCCATGGCCAGACCCTAGCCAGGGGCTTCTCGCCTCCTGGTGCGGGCGACCCTTGCTAACGCAATACTTGAACATGCAATAAAAGAGCGGTAGCGTTGGTTGCAACAGCAACAACCACCGAGCGAAGGAAACCCACCATGACCACGACAACGACGACCACCACCACGGCGACCGACCTGACCGGCGACTACACGCTCGACATCACCCACACCCGGCTGGGCTTCACCGCCCGCCACGCGATGGTCACCAAGGTCCGCGGCTCCTTCGAGCAGTTCGAGGGCAGCGCCTTCCTGGACTTCGAGGACCCCACCCGCAGCACCGCGAACGTCACGTTCTCGATCGCCAGCATCGCGACCGGACAGACGCAGCGCGACGAGCACCTGCGCACCAACGACTTCTTCGACGCGGCCACCTACCCGGAGGGCAGGTTCGTCAGCACCGCGGTCACCGCCAAGGCCGACGGGGTCCTCGAGATGACCGGTCACCTGACCCTCAAGGGCGTGACCAAGCCGGTGACCCTCACCTGGGAGCACACCGGCACCGCCACCGACCCGTACGGCAACCTGCGGGCCGGCTTCGAAGGCCGCGCCACCCTCAACCGCAAGGACTGGGGCATCGAATACAACGCGGTCCTGGAGACCGGTGGGGTCCTCATCAGCGAGAAGATCAACCTGGAGTTCGACGTCTCCGCCATCAAGGTCGCGTAGCCCGGGAGAGCGCGGGGCCGTACGGTCAGGCCGATGAGTGCTGACGAGCAGGCCGCCCGGATGCTGGCCAACGACCTGGCGACCAGGTCGTTGGGCATCGAGATCTCGGGGGTTGCGGTCGGTGCGGCCACCGCGACCATGACCGTGCGGCCCGACATGACCAACGGGCACGGGATCTGCCACGGCGGTTACCTGTTCCTGCTGGCCGACACGGCCTTCGCCTTCGCCTGCAACACCCACGGCCCGCCCACGGTTGCGGCGGGTGCGGACGTCGAGTTCCTCCTCCCCGTGGCTTTGGGGGAGGAGCTGGTGGCGACCGCCGCTGAGGTCGTCCGACAGGGTCGATCGGGCGTGTACGACGTGAGGGTCACGCGAGGCGACGAGGTCGTGGCCGTGTTCCGCGGCCGGAGTCGCAGCTTCAGGGCTTAGCCTTCCGGCGTGGCGACCACCTGGCAACGGGTACGCCGGGCGTCCTCCCGCCTGGGTACCGAAGCCGTGCAGCAGATGGACGCGTTGCCGTGGTTCACCGCCCTGCCCCCTTCGCAGCGGGCGGACGTGGGACTCGTCGTACAGGCTGGGATCGGGGCTTTCACCACCTGGTTGAAGACCGCCTCCACCGCCCAGGCCGAGGCCCCGGACGTGTTCAGCGCGGCGCCGCGTGAGCTGACCAGGGCCGTGAGCCTGAAGCAGACCGTGCAGCTGATCCGGGTCGTGGTCGCCGTCCTGGAGGACAAGGTCCCGACCCTCGCTGAGCCCGGCCATGAGCAGGAGCTGCGCGAGGCGGTGTTGCGCTACTCCCGGGAGATCGCGTTCGCCGCCGCCGAGGT